>DAOPYF010000081.1:0-2936 GCA_035352735.1 Treponemataceae bacterium
CTTGATCTTGATCTCGACGGGGAACGAGAGGGAGGCGTCGCCCTTGGGGCTCACCGCCGACACGGTCCCGGTGAACTGCTCGCCCGAGTAGGCGTCCGCCTCGATCTTGACCTGCATGCCGTTTTTGATCTTCATGACGTCGCGCTCGCCGACGTTGACGACGAGCTTGAAGTCGTCGGTGTCGACGATCTGCGCGACGGGTGTTCCCGGTGCGAGGAAGGCGCCCTCATTGACCATGCGGTCGGCGACGACACCCGAGATTGGGGAGCGGACGCGGGCGTTCTCGAGGTCGCGGCGGGCTCCCTTGAACTGGGAGTCCGCGCTCGCGCTCGCGAGCTTAGCCGCGGCGAAGTCGGCGTCCGGGATGACCTTCTGGTTATAGAGTTCCTGCGCCCTGATCCAGTCGGCCTTGCTCTTGTCGAGCGCGGCCTGCGCGGTCGCGAACGCGGCCTGCTTGAGCTCGTCGTCGATCTGGACGAGAATGTCTCCCTTCGAGACGTGGGCGCCGGTCCGGGTATTCACCCGAACTACCTTGCCCGAGGTCTCGGCCACGACGGTGAGGACGTTTTCGGAGTGTATGGTGCCATTGAGGCTCAAGAGGCCCTCAACCGATTTAAGCTTCGGGGTAGCGACGGCAACCGACACGCGCTGGCTCGCCGCGGGCGAGTCCGCCGGTGCTTGCGCGGATTCCTTTTTCGAGGAGCATCCCGCCGCGAGGGTAAGGGAAAGCGCGAGGGCTGATGCGGCTACCGCCGTAAGGGCGGGGTGTTGTTTGGATCGTGAGTGCTTCATGGTTCCTCCTGAGATTATGGCAAAAAACTTTTTCTATCCGCCGGGGCCTCTTTCGTGGGGCTCGGGCGCGAACGCTGGTTACTACTTCAGAATCACGTACCGCTTCGCGCGCGGTACTGAAACGACTCGCAAATGCGCATCATGCTGTCTTCCAAGGCCCGGGTACATTCCTCAGCCGGCATTTCCATCGCGGTCATCATGAAAAAAACCCCGGTCGCCTGGGAGATGATCTCCAGCGCCACAAGGGGAATGCTGATATCCGTGAGTGGCCGCGCCGAGGGTTTGGATCCGAGGCGCGCCGCGATGCGCGTGAGAAAGCGCTCCACGTCGCCCCTGGCCGCATTGATGCGCTCTTGGGCCATCTGCTTAAACTCGAGATCCTTCACCTCGGGGCAGTGGGCGATGATCTGGGTGATGCGGTTATGCGCCTCGAAGGAGCGCATGATAAGCTGGACGAATTCGCAAAAGGCCTCATGGGGATCGTCGCAGGATATCGTGTCGAGGGTCATCGGGTACTTATCCCCGGAACATTCGTGGAAGACGCTCCAGAGAAAGAGGTTTTTCTTCGACTCGAATCGCCGGAACAGGGTCATCTCCGTGATTCCCGCCGCCGTGGCGATCTCGCGGGTCGAGACGGAGGTATACCCTTTCTCCGCAAACAGGTTCAGGGCCGCCTCGATTATGTCTTGATCAGAAATAGTCATACGATAGTTAGTACTCACTATCACAAAGAAAGTCAAGACAAAGAATGGAAAATTCCGCATTTAGCGGAATAATTCGCTGTTATATGGCGAAATTCGCCCAGCGTGAGACCTACGGTTTTTCCGGCATTTCTCGGGGGATTATGCCTCGCCAGGCGGGGTCGACGCGCTTGAGTCTCGTACCGGCGCATCGTCGAAGCGCATGTCGTGGTAATAAAACTCCCGGTCGCGGTCGGTAATCGCGCGGATGACCCGGCAGGGGTTCCCGGCGGCGAGTACGCCCTCGGGGATATCGCGCGTGACGACGGAGCCCGCGCCGATGACGCTCCGCGCGCCGATCGTGACGCCCGGAAGGATAATCGCGCCCGCGCAGATCCAGACAAAGTCGCCGATCGTCACGGGGAAGGCGTACATCGCGCCGTGCATCCGCCGTTCATGGTCGAGCGGATGGCCGGTCACCGCGATCGTGACGTTCGGCGCGATCATGACGTCGTCCCCGATTCGGATCTCCCAATCATCGACGAGGGTCAGGTTCATGTTCGCGTAGAAGTAATCGCCGATATGGACGTTGCTCCCGTAGCAGACGTTGAGCGGCGGCTCGATCCAGCACTTCTTGCCCATCGAGCCAAAGAGCTTTCGGAGGATGCGGGCGCCCTTCTTGTACTCGCCCGGCCTTAAGCGGTTAAAACGCCACGCGAGCCGTTTGCCCGCGAGGCTTTCCTTCGTCATGTCAGGCGCTTCGGTAAAGATCTTCCCCGCGGCCCTGCGGTCGCGCATCGTCGTGGTTTCGTCCATGGGGCAGAGTGTATACCGAATCGACGAGCCTGTCCGAAACTTTTTTCGCCGGCATACGCCACTCGCC
The DNA here is from genome assembly GCA_035352735.1 of Treponemataceae bacterium. Classification (GTDB taxonomy): domain Bacteria; phylum Spirochaetota; class Spirochaetia; order Treponematales; family Treponemataceae; genus Teretinema. The sequence goes on from DAOPYF010000081.1 coordinate 2,356, forward strand.
CGCGAGATTCTTCGCGGTGGGCCCGTCGCCCATCGTCCCGCCCGCGAGCCGCCGGCTGGCGGGAAGGATTCGCGCCCGGCAATGACGCGCTGCCTCATCTCATCCTTGCCCTCAGGCGCGATTCGGCGGTATCATGGATGGCATGAAACGAAACCTTCACGCACACAAGTTATGCGCGGTCCTCGCGTTCGCCGCGCTATTCGCCTTCGTCGCGCTCGAGGGCGCGATCGCGAAGGATGTCGACAAGCGATTCGGCAAGCCAGCCTTTGCCGCGTCCGTCGCCGCCGCGCTCGGACACGAGCTTTCCGGCGCCGAGCGGGGCGCCGCGAACGTCACGTGGGATTTCTACAACGTGAAATGGAAAAAGGACTGGACCGAGGAGCGCTATGCGCTCGCCGTCGCGAAGGGGGTCGAGAACTGCGGCAAATTAGGGAAGGACGACGACAAACAAAAAGACAAGCAGGAGGGAAAATCCCTCGGGGATAGCGTCAAGGAGAAAACCTCAAAGGTGTCCGATTGGGTGAAAGGCCACACCGACACCTCGGCGAAGGAAAACGCGGAAAGCGGGAACTGACGGGCGG
>DAOPYF010000081.1:3036-11628 GCA_035352735.1 Treponemataceae bacterium
CCCGAGTCGGCGATGAAGTTCCCGCCGCTCGTGAGCGCGAGGTCGGCTGGCGCGGAAAGTTGGGCCGCCGCCGCCGGTCCCCGCTCGCCCGACACGCCCGCGGTGCCCGTTCCCGCGTAGGTCTTGATCACCCCGCCCGTTATGAGCCTGACGCAACTGTTCCCCGTATCCGAGATATAGATTCCCTTGTTGTCGACGGTGACCCGCGTCGGTCCCGAAAGCGCCGCCGAGAGGGGATTACCGCCGTCGCCCCAATACCCCGCGGTCCCCGTTCCCGCGACGAGGGTGATGATGCCCGTGTCCGGGTCGACGACGCGCACGCGGTTGTTATTGGTGTCGCCGATGTACACGGGCTTCGTCCCCTGGCGCATGCCGACGCCGCGCGGATGGTCGAGGTTCGCGAGCGTCGCCTGACCGCCGTCGCCTGAATACCCCGCCGTCCCCGACCCCGCGAAGGTCGATATCGCGTCTGAGGCGAGAACGATCTTCCGGACTCGGTTATTCGCCGTGTCGGCGATGAAAAGGTTCTTGTCGTTGCTGTCGATCATGATCGCCTCGGGGGCGTTGAGCTCGGTCGCGGCGAGGGCGCCGCCGTCGCCGTTATACCCCGGGAACGACGGTCCCATCCCGACGTAGGTCGAGATGATCCCGCTTGCGAACGCGACGCGGCGCACGCAGTTATTCCCCGAGTCGCAGATATAGAGATAGTTGTTGTCCGCCGCGAGGCTCGTCGGACCCGAGAGGGTCGCGCCCGTCGCGACAGCGCCGTCCCCGGCCCAGCCCGTCGTGCCGTCGGTCCCCGCGTAGGTCGAGATGAGTCCCGTCGCCGCGTCGATTCTCCGCACGCGATGGCGGCCCGTGTCCGCGACATACACGTTGAGCGCGCCGTCGACCGCGATTCCTTTCGGCCCCGAAAGCGAGACGGTAAGGGGATCGACGCCCTCCCCCGCCCACGAGGCGCCGCCGTTACCCGCGATCGTGACGATCGAGCCGGTCGCCGCGAAGGGGTAGGTCACCGTCGCCTCGAGCGAGTTGGCGAAATCGGGATAGGTCGCGTAGACGCGGAGAACGAGGTCCTGGCTCGTCGTCTGCGCGCTCGGAAGCGGAAGCGCGAAGGGGACGCCGTACGCCGCGAAGGAAGAGACCGCATCGACGCGATAGAAGATGGTCACGCCCGCTTTCGCGCACGAAAGGGTGACCGTCGGCGGGGCGTTGTACTGGTAATAGGACGCGCTCGCGGGGAGGATCGTCGGGGTCGGGACCGTCGGGAGGAACCGATAGACTTGGGTCGCGACAGCGGAGTCGGTATAGCCCGCATGCGTCGCGTACGCCCTGATCGAGACGTCGCTCGCGACCGTGAGGTCGCCCGGGAGCGGGACCGCGAAGGGTCCGCCATACGCGGCCCAAGCCCCGCCGTTCACGGAAACGAAAAGCGTCGAGCCCGACTGCGTGCATGAGACCGTCACGGTCGGAATCGAGCTCACGGTGAAGGGGACGGACGGGTCTCCCGAGGGAAGGATGAGCGGTTGCGGCACGTTCAGGATATAGCGGAAGACCTTTGAGACCGGGCTCGAGTCAATATAGTCGGGATGGGTCGCGTACGCGCCGAGCGTCATGTCGCGCGGCGTTGCAAGGTCGGCGGGGAGCGGGAACGCGAAGGGCCCCGAGTAGGCTTGATACGGCGAGCCGTCGATCGAATAGAGGATCGTCGCGCCTGAAAGCGCGCAGGAAAGGGTCACCGTCGGCACCGAGCCGGTGTTGAACTCGTAGATCACGGGAAGCTCGGGCGCGATCGAGGGCTGGCTCGCCTTCATCGGGACGAAGGTATAGCCTTGGGTCACGACGGCTGAGTCCGCATAGTCGGGGTTCACGGCATAGGCGCTTACGGTGAAGGTCTGGGCCGCCTTGGGATCGGCGACGGTAAGCGCGAAGGGCGCCGTATAGGGCTGATAGGTTACGCCGTCGAGCGCGTACAGGATCGTCGCGCCGGAGGTTGCCGAGGTTATCGTGATCGTCGGCACTTCGGTTATCGTAAAGGAATAGTCCGCGCCCGCGCCCGGGGAGATCGTCACGACCGCAGCGACCCGTCCCTTCGTCGCGGCGAGCGAATGCACGTCCTCGTTAAACCCGAGTTTGCAGCGAACGGTGAGAACCCCGAGAAGCGCGGCGACGGAAAGCCAGATCGCCGCCTGAAACCTCAACCGTAAGGATTTCATGACCCGTCTCCTCGCGCTCAAGTTACGGAATAGCCTCACCTTGAGTGTAGGACCGCGCCTCGCCAGAAAGCAACGAATCGGCCCCGGAAGGAGCGGGATTTTACAGAGGGCCGCGCGGAAGAATAACGCGTGAGGGTACGGGCAATAAAATGCGCGAGGTCAGTACAGGATGATCTTGCGGACGCGGTTGTTGCCCCTGTCCGCGACATACAGGCCGTCATGCGGGACGAGGAACATGCCCATAGGATCCTTGAGCGACGGGACGTCGTCGGACGGTAAAGCGCCTTCGGTTTCTTCGCTCGGTTGATTAGCCGCCGTACCGTCTGCCCTACCCGCGATGATTGTGTATGATGAACCGTCATAGAGCATCACGCGGTGTTTTCCGCTTTCGGTAAAGTAGAGGTTCGTTCCATCGACGCAGGGCTGATAGGGTTTTGAAACCGACCCGTATGCGCACACCGGGACCAAGCTCGGCGATGAGTCATAATGATTGAAAACATCAATGCGATTTACATCTTCAAAAGCGATATAGAGTGATGACGAAACAAGGAACATTCCTGATGGTGCTTGAATCCCGCTAGAAAGACTTGTCAGCGTATTCGTTGCATTGGTAACATCCGCGTCAACGTAATATATGTTTCCAGAATGATCCCCTATAAAGAGCTTTCCGCTTGCGTATAAAACCGAGAGAGGAAAGAAGTTTGATCCTCCAGCAGCTCCTCGAGCGACGCCCGTTGCCAGATCGTACGAGCCCCCGCCGGTAAATTGCGATATTTTCTGAGTCAACAAATCGATTGCCCGAACGGCGTAATAACCCGTCGCATAATCCGCAAAATAAAGAACTTGATTGGCTGGATCGATCGTTATACTAACCGGAAAAGCAATATCGGCATCAACCGCTGGCCCGCCATCTCCCGTGTTTTTACAGTCTCCGGTTCCCGCGATCTTGGAGATAGTGCCATCGGCGGCATTTACTCTCCGAATCATGTTATTCTGACTATCGGCGATATATACGTTCTTATCACCGTCGACGCAAACACCTTGAGGCCCTTTAAGCGTCGCTTTTCTGGCATCCCCGCCGTCGCCATCGGAACCCTCAACTCCCGTTCCCGCGATCGTCACGATCGCGTATTGCCCGTAAAAGTGAAGCGCCTCAGTGCTCGCCGTCGGGGAATCGATGTATCCCGTCGCCGAGGCGCGTACCGTCACCGTCACGTCGCGATTCACGTTCCAGGCGCTCTTGTCGGCCGGGACCGGTACCGTGAACGAGTCCGTGAACTCGGTATAGGTCGTGCCGCCGTCAACAGAATACCAGAGCTTCGCCCCGGCAAGCGAACAGGTCGCGCTTACCGTCGGCGGGACGTCGTACCGATAGTAGGAAGACTCCTTCACCGTGACCGTCGGCGTCGGAACGGTCGTCGCGACGAACCGATACGTCTGGGTAACCGGCGCAGAGTCTTTATATTCGGGATGGGTGACGTAGACGGTTACCGTGAAGGTTTGGTCAACCTTCGGGTCGGCAATGGGAAGGGAGAATGCCCCCGTATATTGCGTATAGGCGCCCCCATCGATCGAATAGTAGGCCGTTGCCCCGCTGATCGGGCATGTGATCTCTATCGAGGGCTGCTTGTCGATCGTAAAGGCGTATTCCGTTCCGTTGCCCGGGCTTATCGCCACAGAGGCGAGCGTTCGCGACTTCGCGCTCGCGAGCGTATAGACCTCATCGTTAACCGACAGTTTACAACCCGAAAAGAAAATCGTAAGTAGGGCAAAAAGGGAACATGCGGCAAAAATGCGCGTTTCGGTTTTGCTGTGAGGGCATCCGTTCATTTTCGCTCCCCTTTCGATGGATATGGCATTCATTCTATCGTGGGTTTTCCGGGAAAACAAGGGAACTTGATAGGAGACAAAATCGGCACTCGATTAGTACAGAATCACCTTGCGGATGCAATGATTATGCGTATCGGAGATATAGACGCCATCACCCGGGACCACGAAAACACCCGCAGGGGCATTGAGCTTCGCAGTGGTTGCAGGACCGCCGTCGCCCGAATAGCCGGAAGAAGAGCTGCCGGCTACGAGGTCAAAAGTCGTTCCATTATAAACGGCCGAAATCCGATTCGAATCGGTGAAATACAGATCATCGCCGACCGAGGTTATCGCTTCCGGATAAATCGCGTCAGACAACGTTCCGGGCTCAGGCGCGATGGTCGCGGAACTCTCCCCCGGACTGGTTATGACATAGATCGCATGTTGGAAGATATCGATAAGATGGAGATTACCGTTCGCATCCCACGTTATTCCATGAATATTCTGAAAGTGGCACGTTAGCGGATCGCCCGCGCTCGTAGTATTCGCTGAACCGAAAACTCCCGCAAGGCGAGTAATGCCCGACGCCTGCAACCCCCACACCGTAGCCGAGCCCGTATCGGTAATCGCGAGCCCTTTTTCGGCATCGAACGTAATGCCGAGCACGGACCGAAATACCCCGGATAGCAAGGAATGAGATTCCGGGCTGGGTCCCGACGATGTCCCCGGAACACCGGCGTAAGTCGTAATAATACCATCGCCGAGCGAAACGGCGCGAACGCAGAAATTAGAGGTATCCGCAACATAGAGGATGTTATGCGCCTCATCCATCGCGATGCCCATGGGCAAATTGAGACTTGCCTCGACGGCGGCTATGCCGTTTCCATAAAAACGCGCTTGCCCATCTCCGGCAACGGTCGAAACGGTCCCATTAGGGGCGATCATTCTGATGCGGCTATTACCGAAATCAGCCACGTAAATATTCTTCTTCGCGTCAACGTAGAGCCCATAAGGCTGATTAAACAGCGCGGCTCCGACATCCCCGTCTTGAAAGTCCGCAATCCCGCCCTTTCCCGCGATCGTCACGATCGTGCCGTTCGGAGCAAAGCGATAGCTCATGGTCGCTGTTGCAGAATCGATATAACCCGTCAGGGAAGCGTACATCGTCACCGTTACGGTATTAATCTTGGTCTGATCGGCAGGAAGCGGGAGGCTGAAAGGGCCCGTATACTTCGCGTAGGTCACGCCTCCGTCAAGGGAATACCAAATCGTGGCCTGCGCGAGCGAACACGACGCGCTAATTTGGGGTGCACTATCGTAATGGTAATAAAAATGATAACAGGATGACTCAGGCGTCACTAAGATCGTCGGCGTGGGAACGGTCGTCGCGACGAACCGATACGTCTGGCTCACTGGCACGGAGTCATTATACTCGGGATGGGTAACGTAGGCGGTTACCGTAAAGGATTGATCGACCTTCGGGTCTTTGATGGGAAGGGCGAATGCCTCCGCATACCGCTCATAAGCGCCCCCATCGATCGAATAGTAGGCTGTAGCCCCATCGATCGGACTCGTGATCTCAATCGAGGGCTGCTTGTCGATCGTAAATGCGTATTCACTCCCGTTACCCGGGCTAATCGCGACAGAGGCGAGCGTTCGCGACTTCGCGCTCACGAGCGAGTAGACATCGTCATGGGGATTGAAAGAGCAGCCGGAAAGGGCAAAGAACGCAAGTATAAAAAGGGTTTCGATGAAAACTCCCGGTGTTTTGACAAGTCGTTGCGAATACCCGTCCATACCAATCCCTTTTTCTCAAGTTGGCATTCATTCTATCGTGGGTTTTCCGGGAAAACAAGGGAACTCCTAGGTTTCGCGGGAATAGAGCTAATATCGTGGAAAATATATGTTTGTTTATCATGTATTTTACTATACCTACCGGTAGGTATAGAACTTGACAACACTACCTACCGGTAGGTATACTCCAAACTATGGAAACAGGAAACCGGGATAATATCATCCAAATCGCGCTCGACCTCTTCTCGCTCAACGGCTACGAAGGCACGGGAGTGCAAGAAATCGCCGATAAGGCCGGGATCAGTAAGCCCACCCTCTATCACTATTTCGGGAACAAGCGGGGTCTCCTCGACGCGATCATCGAAACCTACGGCGAGAAGCTCCACGCCACCGTCGCGCAGGGCGCCGCCTATAACCACGACATCGTCATGAACCTGACGGTACTTACCCGCAGCCTGATCACCTTCGCGCTTTCAAACCAAGCCTTCTGGCGCTTTTATCTGACGCTCCTATCGGCTGCCCCGGAAACCCAGGGCTACGCGGCGTGCCAGTCCCTCAGAACGGCGATCAACGAAAAACTCGAAACCCTGTTTACCCAAGCCGTGGTCGATCATGGCAACATGCGAGGACGCCACCGCTACTACAGCGAAACCTTCCAAGGCATGGTTAAAACCTGGGCGATGCTCGTACTTAATAAGGAAATCGAGCTCAACGACGACACCCTTACCCGCGCGGTGCATCAATACATGCATGGCATCTTTTCCTGATGCCGCAAGACTGATTGAAACGGAGCGAAAGCCGATGAGAAAGACGCATGCCCAATCATTCGGCCCGGCGAAGCGGGTCTTCCTTTCGATGATCGCGATCGCCCTAGCCCTTCCCGGCTGCGCGCACGAAAAACCCGCGTACTGGCCGACGACCGAATGGAAGCGCGCGAGTCCCGAAAGCCAGGGGATGGATTCTGGCGCGCTCCTCGACGTCATCAAGCGAAAGGATTTCGACGCATCCGGGCTCCATTCGCTCATCGTCATCAGGCACGGCTACGTCGTCGCGGAGGCGTACCGCTATCCCTATACGCCAAGCACGCTGCACATCATAAACTCGGCCACCAAGAGCTTCACCTCGACCGCCGTCGGGATCGCGATAGACGAGGGGCTCATCAAGGGCGTGCGCGAGCGCGTTCTCCCCTTCTTCAAGGATCGATACGAAATCGCCCCGGACGACAAGCGGGACTCCCTGACGATCGAGGATCTCCTGACGATGCGCTCCGGCATGAACTGGAACGACGGAGCCCCGTCGGGCTATTCCTTCAACGGGCTCATCGCGAGCGACGATTGGACGCGCTTCGCGCTATCGACCCCGATGCTCCTTAAGCCGGGGCTTTCGTTCGACTATAACACCGGCAATTCCCAGCTTCTCATGGGCATCCTCGATAAGGCGACCGGCGGAAAGGCCGAGTCATATGTTCGAACGAAGCTCCTCGAGCCGATCGGCATTCGGGACGCGACTTGGCTCAAGGACTCGACGGGACTCGTCGGCGGCGGGCACGGGCTCGGCATGACGGGCGAAGATCTCGCGCGCCTCGGCTATCTCTTCCTCAACGGCGGGCGCTGGGAAAACCGACAAATCGTTTCAGAGAAATGGGTGAAGGCCGCGGTCATTCCGCAAACGGTCTCGAATATCGATTTCAATCGCGGTTACTCGTACGCGTATCATTGGTGGATCATGGCCAAGAACGTCTATTCGGCCCAGGGCTATGCCGGGCAGACGCTCTTCGTCTTCCCCGATAAGGACCTTATCGTCGTGACCACCGCGAGCCTCGACTATCGCATGTATCAGGCCCTCTACGATATGATCCTTAAGGAAATCCCCGGCACGATTCGGTCCGCGAAGGCGATTCCCGAAAACTCAGGGGCCGCAGGAGCGCTCACACGGTATACCGCGGGCCTCGCCGCCGAGCCCGAGAAGGGCATAATCCCGATTCCCGCGTCCTTCCGCCTCGCGAAGGGCAAGAAAGCCTCGTTCGAGCCGAATGATCTTGGGATCAAATCGTTTACCCTCATCGATATCGGGACTGACTCGCTTACCTATGAGCTCGAGAGCGAGGACGCGAAAGGCGCCGTGACGCGCGTCAGGATGGTTTCCGGCACCGACGGTCGATACCGAAAAAACCTCCAGGTGCTCCCCAGAGAGCTTTCGTTCTTCGGCCCTGAGCCAACGGCGGTCCTGAGCCGCGTCGTCGACGCCGAGAACAATTCCGTCTCGATCGCGGCGACGCTTCTCGGCGTCTCGATGGACCCGATCCTCGACCGAATCGAGATCTCGGGAAAGGACATTGTCCTCACGCGAACGAACCTCACGTTCCATACGGCGCAAGGAGCATCGGGTAGGTTTCAATGAAATGATTACTGGGTGGGTAGGAGTTTATTAGTGTTGAAGTTGTTGTAGCCGTTCAGTATACCTACCGGTAGGTATACTGAATCCTAAAAAACGCAATCACAAAAAAAACCGATGCGACGCGTCTTCGGTAGTAAGGAGAAACCTGCTATGAGTACGACAAAAATCACGTTAACGGGCGTCCAAGAAACCCTATTGCTCCCGCTGTGGGGAAGGGCGCATGAAACGAAAAAGGATAAGCCACTCCTAATCGATAAAGAAGCCGTGCGCATTATCGATCAAATCGACTATGATTTTTCTCAGATCGAGCGGCGCGTTAACCCCTTAAGCCGAATGGCTTGGGTCGCCCGAAGTATTTACTTTGACCAAAAGATCG
>DAOPYF010000082.1:0-11582 GCA_035352735.1 Treponemataceae bacterium
TCCTTTCCCGCATCGACGAGATGGCGACGACCGATCACGCGAAATTCGGCGAGGGTATCCTCAAGGAAGGCGAGAGCGAGTCGGTTCGCCTTTGGATCGAACCGATGAACGAGGCGGGCGGGCGTCCGATTTTGCCCTTTACCGAGATGATTGCGGCGGACGCATACCTGTGGGCCGTGTACCGGGACGACGCGAAGCTGATGGACCGGCTCAAGGAGATCACCCAGGGCCAGGCGGACGCGCGGCGCGGGTATTACGGGACTATTGGCGAGGGCTCGGTCATCAAGAGCTGCCTCATCATCAAGGACGTCATGGTCGGCCCTTCAGCCTATATAAAGGGCGCGAACAAACTCAAGAACCTGACTATCCGCTCGACCGCAGCGGAGCCGACCCAGATCGGGGAAGGCTGCGAGCTCGTGAACGGGATCATCGGCCTCGGGTGCCGCGTGTTCTACGGGGTAAAGGCGATCCGGTTCGTTCTCGGGAACAACTCGAGCCTCAAGTACGGCGCCCGGCTTATCCATTCGGTGCTCGGCGACAATTCGACGATCTCTTGCTGCGAGGTGCTCAACAACCTCGTCTTCCCCGCGCACGAACAGCACCACAACAACTCCTTCCTGATCGCGACCCTCGTTATGGGACAGTCGAACATGGCCGCGGGGGCGACGGTCGGATCGAACCACAATAGCCGCGGCAACGACGGCGAGATCGTCGCGGGCCGCGGGTTCTGGCCGGGGCTTTCGAGCACGCTTAAGCACAACTGCCGCTTCGCGAGCTTCATCCTCCTGACCAAGGGAAGCTATCCCGCAGAGCTCAACATCATGTTCCCCTTCGCGATGGTGCTCGACAACCCGAAGTACAACCGACTCGAGGTGATGCCCGCCTATTATTGGCTCTACAACATGTACGCCCTCGAGCGCAACAGCTGGAAGTACCGGTCGCGCGACAAGCGGAAGACGATAGTGCAGCGGGTCGAGACCGACCACCTCGCGCCGGACACGGTGTGCGAGATGATCGACGCGCTCGCCCTCCTCGAGCGCTGGACCGGCAAGGCTTGGTGCGTTTCCGAGGGTTCGGGCGACTCGATCCCTTGCGACGCGACGCTCGAGGCGAAGGGCCGTGAGCTCATCGTCGGTTCGCCCGACGTCGTCTCCGAGCTTTTCGTCGCGGGCGAGATGATGGAACGCGGTCCGCGCCAAGTGCGCATCCTCAAGGTCGTCGAGTCCTGGCACGCGTACCGGCAGATGCTTCTGTATTACGCCGTCCGTACGATCGCGCGCTACCTGAGCGACTATGGGATTCACTATGGCTTTTTTCAGGCCCGGGTGCCTGAGACCGTGTCGCTCAAGTGGGTGAACATGGGCGGTCAGCTCGTTCCCGAGGAGAAGGTCGACGCGCTCCGCGCCGGGATCAGGACGGGGCTTTTTAATACCTGGGCCGATATTCACTCGCAGTACGACCAATGGTGGGGCGAGTACCCGATCGATCGGGCGAACAACGCCTACGCCGTGCTTCGCTTTCTCACGAAGCTCCAAACGGTTTCGGGAGAGGACTGGGACGGCCTTCTCGACGAGGCGCTCGCGATCAGGCAATACGTCGAGGAGCAGGTATACGTCACCAAGGAAAAGGACTACTCGAACGCGTTCCGCGGGATAACCTACCGAAACGAGGCCGAGCGCGACGCGGTGCTCGGGCGTGTCGACGACAACGCCTTCATACAGATCGCGCGGATGGAAACCCAGGAATTTAACGAGATGATAGAAAAGGTGAGGGTTTAAAACCATGGCAATAATTCTGAAGAACGCCGACATCGAGCTTCGGGTCGAGAAGGCGGGCGAGGTGTATCGCGGCAGCCGCTTCGACTGGAACGGGACCGTCACGTCGCTGAAGTTCCGCGGCATCGAGCTCCTCGGCGAGGAGAAGCCCCGCTTTCAGCGGAATCCAACGATCTTCGGGCGCGGGCTCCATAACGAGTTTGGCATCAAGCGCTGCGTCGGGTACGACGACTGCAAGGTCGGTGAGTGGTTTCCCAAGATCGGGACCGGTTGGCTCAAGAAGGACGATAAGCCGTATTTCTTCTATACCCAGTATCCGCTCGAGCCCCTGAAGTTCGCGTCCCTCGCCAACGGCGACCATGAGGCGGTCTTTTCGTGCGAGTCGGGTAACCGGAACGGCTACTCCTATCGTTACACGAAGCGGATCGTTCTTTCGGATTCTGGCTTCTCGATCGGCTACGAGCTCGAGAACACGGGGAGTCGGCAGATCGAGACGGACGAGTACGTCCATAACTTCCTCTGCGTCGGCGAAAAGCGCATGGACGCGGGCTACTCGCTTGAGTTCCCGTGGAAGCTCGACCCGCAGCATTTCATAGAGACGAACAATCCCGACGGGATACTCGTCGTCGACGGCCATCGCGTCGAGGTGATCGGGAAGACGCGCAAGCAGTTTTACCTTGGCGGCCTTTCCGAGGGTGTCTCGAAGCGGGATGGGCTCGCCGCGAAGTGGACGCTCGAGCACGCGGGGAAGGGCGTCAGGCTTTCGGAGACCGGCGATTTCACGCCGACCGGCGCTCACCTTTGGGGTTGGAAGCGCGTCATCAGCCCCGAAATCTTCCATTCGTTTACCCTCGTGCCCGGCGGCTCAACCGCCTGGAAGCGGGTTTATACCGTCGGCGCGATCTAATATCGCCCCGGCACAGCCTGCCGCGGAAGATAAGCGGCGGAGCGAAAAAAAAGCGCGCGGAGGAAAACCTTCGCGCGCTTTTTTTTTGTGCGGTTATCGGCGGGGATGCGGTCTCCCCGGGGCGCTTAGTGGCGCGCCTCGTCGCCGACGTAGACTCTCGGGACTCGTTTGTTGATCCCGCAGGTGATCTCGTACGGGATGGTGCCGAGGATGCGCGCGAGGGTTTCCGCGGAGGACGCGGCGGGCGCGGGGCCGAATACGGTCGCGCGGTCCCAGCGCTGGACCCAGGGGTCAGGCCCGACGTTCACCATGCATTGATCCATGCAAATCCTTCCGACGATCGGGTATTCGCGCTCGCCGATGCGGACGCGGAGTCCGGGCGAGAGCCCGCGCAGGAGCCCGTCGGCGTAGCCTACCGGCAGCGTCGCGATGTAGGTGCATTCCTCCGCGACCCAGGTTCTGCCGTACGAGACGGACGTCCCGGCTGAGACCTTCTTGATGGAGACGACCTGCGTCTCGAGTTCCATGACGGGGCGCGTCTCGATGAGTCCCTTGAAGTCGGGTGTCGGAAGGTAGCCGTACACGAGGATGCCGGGGCGGACCATGTCAAACCATGCCTCGGGGTAGGCGATGACGGCGCCCGAGTTCGCGGCATGCACGATCCCGGGGTCGATGCCCTCGGCTTTGATCGCCTGAACCGCCGAGGAGAAGCGCGCGATTTGCTCGTGGGTGTAGCGCACGTCTTCGGGGGCGTTTGAGTCCGCGACCGCAAGGTGCGTCGCGATCCCTTCGAGCTTCAGGTGCTTGTCGCGAGCGATTCTCCGGGCGAGCGCGGGCGCGTCCTCCGGCGTGCAGCCGATGCGGCCCATGCCGGTGTCGATCTTGAGGTGGACGGGGACGACGCGGTTCATTGCCGCCGCCTGGCGCGAGAACTCGTCGATGTATTCCATGTCGAAGATAAACGGCACGATATCATGCCCGATCAAAGCCGGGATTTCCTCGGGTATCGGGATGCTGAACGAAAGGATCGGGGCGACGATTCCCGCCTCCCTGAGCGCGACGCCTTCCTGCGCGGACGCGACCGCGAGATGGGTAGCGCCGGAGCGGATCGCGGCCACCGCGATCTTCAGGGCCCCGTGCCCGTAGGCGTCGGCCTTGACCGGGACGCAAATCCTGATATCTTGCCCTACCTTCTTCCTGATTTCAGCTATGTTGAACCGTAAATTCTCGAGATGAATGATTGCCCTTGTCGGATGCATACGGTATTGTACTCCTTTGAATTGCCCTTAGCAAGAAGAGCGCAGCCCCGAAACTGGACTGAATGGACTTTACGTGATATCATTCAACCAGTTTTCAAAAGTTGTAGAGGTGTTATATGTATCGTTCTCTTATCGCGGCTTTCGCATGCTGCCTGCTTTTCGCGGCGTGCAAAACGACTTCCGCCGTTTCGTCGGCGACACCGGTTTCGTCGAATTCGCGCGAAATCACCCTGGTAAAATACGGCGCGGGCTCCGCCGAGGACGATTCCTCTGCCGATTCCCGCGCGCCGAACAAAGCCGCCGCCCCGATGGGGCTCAAGCGGCTCAAGGGCGAAGAAGCCCTTGCCCGCGCGACGGTGTATGAGGGCGACCTCGACGAGGCGCTCGCTATTCCCGATTATCCCGCGGCGCTCGCCGCATTCGATTCCGCGGCCGAGCTCCTCTCCGCCGTCCCCTCGGCGTCAGACCGACTAGTCGCGCTCCGCGCGAAGATGGATAAGGCGCTCGACGCCATCTCCTTCGAGGCTGTTTCCGTCCCTTCCGAAGCGATCGTCGGAAACGCGTTTAGGCGAGACTTCGTCGCGCGCGCGAACATCTCTGGTTCCGCCGGAAAGAAGCCCTTCGCGGGTCTCTCCTGCGTCGTGTACTATCCTTCTGTCAATGAGTTAGGCGACCGGGTGACCCTGAGCGAGAAGCGGGTAACCGGCGCGGACGGGACCATCGCGTTCACCGCCCCCGTCCCGACGAAGACCGGGAAGAACGTGGTCGTCGTCGCCGCGGCCTTGAGTTCCACCGATCCGGCGATGCGCGAGTCGATCCGCGCGCGCCAGGAGCGGGGTCAGCTCGCCTCGAGCATGTCCCACGGCGTCGTTTCGAGCGCGAAAACCCTTTCGACCGTCATCTCCCTTCTCGATTATGACCGAAACGGAAAGCCTGTTCTGTCGACCAACGTTTCCTCGACCATGCTCCTCCAGCCCTTCGTCCCGAGGGGATTCCATCGCATCGGGATGGCAGATTTCCCGAATCAGCTCGCCACGGGCGATGAGGCCATTCTCCTCAAGGCCGCGCGCTCGCAGTTCAGCGGCGGGGTTCAGCGCTTTATCTACGGCACCGTTCGCGTCACGAGCCTTACCAAGGCGGACGACGGTACCTGGACGGCCGCGCTTGCGGCGGACGTTTCGGTGTGGGACTTCCCGAGCGACTCGAAGGTGTATCATACGGCGCCCGCCCAGGTCGGAACCGGCAAAACCGAGGATTCCGCGCTCGACGCGGCCCGGCGGAAGCTTCTCGCCGACACCCTCGCGAACGATCTCTACTACAATATGTAATTTTCCTTCCGCAAACGAAAGAACCGGGTTATACTAAACTTCAATTCTTAAATAGGGGTTAAACATGTATAGCCTGGTTTTACTTTTAGTATTCCTGTTCGCGATGATCGCGATCGGCGTGTGGGGGATGCGGAAAACCACCACGATGAACGATTTCTTCCTGGGCGGCAGGTCCCTTGGCCCCTGGGTATCCGCGTTCGCCTACGGAACCACCTATTTTTCGGCGGTTATCTTCATCGGTTTTGCGGGAAGCCAGGGCTGGGGAATGGGACTCAACGCCCTGTGGATCGGCGTCGGCAACGCGATCTTCGGCGCCATGCTCGCCTGGCTCGTGCTTGGTAAGCGCACCCGCCGGATGACCCAAAACCTTAACGTCATGACGATGCCCGAGTTCCTCGAGGCGCGGTATGGCTCGGATCACCTCAAGATGATCGCGGCCGTGCTGATTTTCGTCTTCCTTCTCCCATATTCCGCGTCGGTTTTCAAGGGGCTCGGGCACCTGTTCGAGTCAACCTTCGGCATCTCCTACGACTTCGCGCTCGTCGTCCTCGTCGGCATCACCGGCGTCTACCTGATGCTTGGCGGCTACTTTGCCGTCACCATGACCGATTTTATCCAGGGCTTCATCATGCTCGTCGGCGCCTCCGCGATGGTCGCGGTGCTCGTCTTCAAGGCGGGCGGCCCCGTCGAGGCCTTCACCGCGGTCGCGACCCGCTATAACGAGCATATCCCCGTGGCGAATAGGCCCTCGTGGCTCACGATCGGCTCGCTCATCTTCATGACGAGCTTCGGTACCTGGGGCCTTCCCCAGATGGTCCAGAAATTCTACGCGATCAAGGACGTCAAGATGATCAAGCGCGCGGCGGTCATTACCGCGATATTCGCGCTCGTCATCGGCCTCGCGGCCTACACGACCGGTTGCCTCGGGCACGTGTTCTTCGACAACGACACGGTGCCGAAGCTCGCGAACGGCAAGGTCAACTTCGACCTCATCGTCCCGACCCTCCTGACGACGCACCTCCCCGAGGCGCTCCTCGCGGTCATCATGCTCCTCGTCCTCTCGGCGTCGATGTCGACCCTCTCGTCGCTCATCCTCGTTTCCTCCTCGGCGATCACGATCGACCTCTACAAGGGCTATCTCCATCCCGAGGTAAGCGAGAAGAAGTCGCTCATCATCATCCGCGTCCTTTCGGGGGTGTTCATCCTGTGCTCGTACGCCATCTCGCGGTTCCAGATCGGCTTCATCGTCACGCTTATGTCGCTTTCGTGGGGCGTGCTCTCGGGCGCGTTCATGGCGCCGTACATCCTCGGCATCTTCTGGAAGCGCGTCAGTAAGGCGGCCGCCTACGCGGGGCTTTTCTCCGGGGCGGGCACGGCCGTCGGGCTCTTCTTCGCGCTTGGGCCCAAGCAGTCACCGCTTGCCTCGAGCATAGCGATGCTGGTACCATTCATCATCGTCCCGATCGTCAGCATCATGACGCCGAAGGTCGACGACGCGGTGATCGGCAAGGCTTTCGCGGACTGAACCACCGTTCTCCCCGAAGGCGACAACGCACATCAATCCGATGCCGACACCCGATCGGGAACCTCGCGAGGGTTCCTGTTTGGGCGAGTCGGCATCCGGCATTTCACGCATAAGAGGTTTTATACATGAAGGAATTGGTTCTTTTAGGGGACGAGGCGCTCGCCCTCGGCGCGCTTCACGCGGGCGTTTCCGGCTGCTTCGGGTATCCCGGCACTCCCTCGACGGAGATACTCGAGTATCTCATCGATAATTTCGAAAAGGCGGGAGCTCCCGTCGCGCAGTGGTGCTCGAACGAGAAGACCGCGTACGAGACCGCCCTCGGCGTTTCATTCGCGGGAAAGCGCGCGATCGTCACGATGAAGCACGTCGGGCTTAACGTCGCCGCGGATCCCTTCATGAACTCATCTCTCTTGCAGATTAAGGGCGGGCTCGTGTGCGTCGTCGCGGACGATCCGTCCATGCACTCGAGCCAGGGCGAGCAGGACACGCGTTTCTACGCGGACTTCGCGATGGTCCCGCTTTTCGAGCCGACGACGCAGCAAGAGGCGTACGAGATGGTCGCCGAAGCCTTCGAGATCTCGGAGAAATTCCGCGTCCCCGTCCTCATGCGGATGGTCACGCGCCTCGCGCACTCGCGCGCGGTCGTGCGCGCATCCGAGAAGCCGCGCAAGGAGAACGCGCTCGAGAAAGGCGCCGCCGCGGACTGGATGCTCCTTCCCGCGCTCGCGCGGAAGAACTACGATAAGATGATCGGCAAGCAGGCCCAGCTCGTCGAGTGGTCGTCGCGCTACGCGCGGAACAAGATTACCCTTAACCCCAAGCGGAAGGACATCGCCGTCATCACGAGCGGGCTCGGGCACAACTACTACGAGGAGAACCTCACTGACCTCAAGGCCGCCTCGGGCGACAAGGGCGTTCCCTCTGTCCTCCATCTCGCGGCGATGCCGTATCCCCCCGACCTCATCAGGCAGATCGCGGACTCTGCCGAGACCGTCGTCGTCATCGAGGAGGGAATGCCCTTCCTCGAGCGGCAGCTCCACGGCTTCCTCCCGACGCGCTCCCGCATCGCGGGCAAGCTCACCGGGCTTCTCCCCCGCGCGGGCGAGCTCAACCCGGACTCCGTCCGGAAGGCGCTCGGCCTCGCGCCGAGAAAATCCGCCGCGGACGGCTTCGCGTTCCCCGACCTCCCGCAGCGCCCGCCGCAGCTTTGCAAGGGCTGCCCCCATCACGATTCCTACTCCGCGCTCAACCTCGCCGTCGAGCGGCTTAACGCGAAGGAAGGCAAGGTCTCGACGGTCGTGACCGCCGACATCGGCTGCTACGCGCTCGGCGCCGCCGCACCGCTCAAGGCGGTGGAGACGATCGTGTGCATGGGCGCCTCGATCGGCATGGCTCGCGGCGCCGCGGAAGCCGGTTACAAATACGCCTTCGGCGTGATCGGCGACTCGACCTTCCTCCATTCGGGGCTGACCGGGCTCGTCGACGCCGTCGCCTTGAATACCCCGATGACGGTCATCATCCTCGATAATTCGATCGTCGCGATGACCGGGTGCCAGCCGACGATGCTTCCCTCGAGCCAGCTCGAGAAGGTCATCCTCGGCGTCGGCGTCGACCCGAAGCACCTTCGCGTCATCGAGGCGAAGCCGAACCTCGTCGAGGAGAACGCCGGGATCTTCATGGAAGAGGCGGAATACCGCGGGCTTTCCGTCATCGTCATGGTGCGCGAGTGCCTCGAGGCGGTGCGCCTCAGGAAAAAACACGAAGCGGTGAAAAATGCCTGACGCCGCCGCAAGCGCCGCCTCGGGGGAGGGCCTTCCCCGATGGCGGCTCGACTCGATTTATAAGGGATTCGATTCCGCCGAATACGCGGCCGCCAAAAGCGAGCTTGCGTCTCTCGCGGCGGAATTCCTCGCGCACATAGACGCCGCCCCGCGCGACTCGGGCGCGTTCGCCCCATGGCTCAAGAAAACGATCGCGTTCCAGAACCGGGCCGACGCGCTTTCCGAGACGCTGACCTCGTACTGCTACGCGGTGTACTCGACCGACACGACCGCCAAGCGCGCGATGAACGAGCTCAACGCGATCGAGGAACTTTGCGTACCCTTCAGCGCGGCGCGCGCGCGCTATCTCAACGCGCTCTTCGCAAACGAGTCCTCCGTTCGCGCGCTCATCGAATCCGATCCCGAGATCGGCCGCTATCGCTTCGTTCTCGAGGACGACCTATTCTGGCAGACGAGGCAGATGACGCCTCCCGAGGAAAGCCTCGCCGCGGACCTCGCGCGCGCGGGAAGCTCCGCGTGGGGCCGCCTCCAGGAGCAGATGACCTCGACGGCCGATTGCCTCTGGGACGAGGCCACGGGCGCGCGAAAGACCCTCGTCGAGCTCCGCTCGCTCGCGTACGACCCCGATCGCGCGACGCGCGAGAAGGCCTTCAAAAAAGAGCTTGAGATTTGCCGCGGGATCGGCATCCCCGTCGCCGCGGCCCTGAACGGGATAAAAGGCTGGACGGTTTCGCTCAACGAGCGCCGGGGCTGGGCGGGAGAGCCGCTCCCCGCCGCGCTCGAGAAATCGACGAAACAGGGGCTCCTGACGCGGAAGGCGCTCGACGCGCTCATCGGCGCGATGGAGGAATCGCTTCCCGCATGGAGGCGCTACCTCAAGGCGAAGGCGCGACTTCTCGGCGTCGGGTCGTGCGCGTTCTTCGACCTTTTCGCCCCCGTCGGCGCGACGGGCCGGAAGCGTCCGTTCGCCGAGGCGCGCGACACCGTGACGGGCAACTTCGCCCGCTTCTCCCCCGAGATGGGCGAGTTCGCGCGGAAGGCGTTCTCGCTCGGCTGGATCGACGCGGAGCCGCGCGGCGGAAAGGTCGGCGGCGCGTATTTCACGAACATGCCGCTCGCGAAGGAAGGACGGGTTCTCTGTAACTACGACTCGAGCTTCAGCTCCGTCCTCACCGTCGCGCACGAGCTCGGCCACGCCTACCACGCCGACGTCCTGAAGGACGAACCGGCGCTCTTGCAGGCGGTTCCGATGACGCTCGCCGAGACCGCCTCGATATTCGCCGAGACGGTCGTGTTCGAGGACGAAATGTCCCGTTCCTCGGGCGCGGAGAAACTCGGGCTCCTTGAGCTCCATCTCCAGGACGGCTGCCAGATCCTCGTCGACATCCTCTCGCGGTTTTACTTCGAGAGCTCGGTGTTCGCCGCGCGGAAGAAGGGCGAGCTTACCGTGGACGACTTTTGCGCGCTCATGGCCGACGCGCAGCGGAGGACGTACGGCGACGGGCTCGACCCGGAGCGCCTGCATCCGTACATGTGGCTCGTCAAGACGCATTACTATTCGGACGGCCTCGCGTTCTATAATTTTCCGTACGCGTTCGGGCAGCTTTTCGCGCTCGCGCTCTACGGCAGGTACCGAGCCGAGGGCGCCTCGTTCGCCGAGTCCTATCGGAAAATCCTCGGCGACACCGGGAGCATGGACGCGGTCGCGGTCACCGCGCGCGCGGGCTTCGACATCGAGACGCCCGATTTTTGGCGTTCGGGCATAAAAATATTCATCGAGCAGATAGACGAATTCGAGCGGCTCGTCGGCGCGGGAGACTCGCGCGGCAGGCCGGATACGCGACAGGAGAGGGACTAGATGACATACGATATCATTCTCGCCGGGGTTGGCGGGCAGGGCGTGCTTTCGATCGCGACCATCATCGCGCGCGCGGCGATGGTCGACGGGCTTTCGGTTAGGCAATCAGAGGTTCACGGCATGAGCCAGCGCGGCGGCGGCGTCCAGGCGCACCTGCGCATATCGGATCGCGCGATCTCGTCGGACCTCATTCCCCTGGGCGCGGCGGACATGATCCTCGCGATGGAGCCCGTCGAGAGCCTTCGCTACCTTTCGTACCTGAAGCCCGACGGCGTCCTCGTCACCGCGGCCGAGCCGGTCGTGAACATCGATACCTATCCCGATCTCGAGACGATATACGCCGCGATCAGGAAACTCCCCCATTCGCGCATCGTGCGCGCGGAGGAACTCGCCCGCGAGGCGGGAAACCTTAAGTCCGTCAACATGGTCCTCATCGGCGCCGCGTCTTCGGCGCTCCCGGTGAGCGAGGCGGCGATCGCGCAAAGCGTGCGGGAAACCTTCGAGCGGAAGGACCCGCGGCTCGTCGAGATCAACATGAAGGCGCTCAAGCTCGGGGAGGCCTCGAAGTGACCCGCGAAGAGCATGCCGCGCGGGAGATTCCCTTCCGCGATAAGATGATCGAGACCGCGCCCCGAGCGGTGATCGAGTGGATGCAGCTCGAGGGACTAAAAAAACAGATCGCGCACGCGCTCAAGACGCCGTTTTATTCCGCGCGGTACGCCGCCGCGGGCGTCACGGGCCCGGATTTCATCAAGACCCTCGCGGACATCAGGAAGCTTCCCTTTACGACGAAGAACGACCTCCGCGACGCGTATCCCTTCGGGCTTCTCGCCGTGCCGAAGGACCAGGTGGTCCGCGTGCACGCGTCGAGCGGTACGACGGGAACCCCGACGGTAATCTACCTCACCCAGAGGGACCTCGACCTCGCGAGCGACACGATGGCGCGCTCGCTCATGGCCGCGGGCGGCACGAAGGACGACATCGTCCAGAACATGATGACCTACGGGCTCTTCACCGGCGGGCTCGGCTTCCACTACGGCGCCGAGCTCATGGGCGCGATGGTCATCCCGACGAGCTCGGGCAACACGCTCCGGCAGCTCAAGTTCATGAAGGACTTCGGCACGACGATGATCCACGCGACGCCGAGCT
>DAOPYF010000083.1:0-11581 GCA_035352735.1 Treponemataceae bacterium
TCCATCCTCGGCGCGACGATGATGACCGGCTCCATCTTGCCCTCGGCGATCAGGCGATCCGCGACCTCTCCGAGATGGTGGTACTCGAACCACTCGATCTCGTCGTTGCGGTATCCGTGGAGGAGATACACGACGGGCCAGGTCTTCCCCGGCGCGTATCCCGGCGGAAGGTAGACGTACATCCCCATCGTTTTTTTGAGGAGGGAGCTCCGAAACTCGAAGCGCTCGAGGCCCGCCTCGGTCCGGGGCGGGGGAAGGGCGTCGACGGTTTTCTTAAAATCGGAACCGCACGACGCGAAAAGCGGGCACGCGGCAAGGGTCGCGAGTATGACGCCGGCCGCGCCCGCGAAGGGGCGTAGCTGCCGTATTGAATGCATCGAAGGGGAACGCTGAGGGTTTTGCATGTGATCGTCTCCAGACAACAGGAATAACCCTGAACACGGCGCGCGGGCAATTGGGGAAAACCCTGATTCTGCGACGAATCCCTAGGTATTGATTTTTTCCGGCGCGGGAGCGAGGAGCGCGCGCACGAGTTGAACCCGGTTCGAGACGCGCATCTTGCGGAAGATATTGGAAAGATGGGTCTCGACCGTTTTCTGCGAGATAAAAAGAAGCTCCGCGATTTCGCCGTTGGTCTTTCCCTCCGCAAGCAAGGCCGCGATCTCGCTCTCGCGGGCGCTTAAGGGCGTCTCAGAGCGGATGGCCGCG
The DNA here is from genome assembly GCA_035352735.1 of Treponemataceae bacterium. Lineage (GTDB taxonomy): Bacteria > Spirochaetota > Spirochaetia > Treponematales > Treponemataceae > Teretinema. The sequence goes on from DAOPYF010000083.1 coordinate 709, forward strand.
ACGCGTGCGCCCGATTCGACGCTCGCTCGGGGTTCGTGTGTCACGGGCTCGGACGCCGCCTCGGGCGTGGCCGATGATGCTGATGCGGATGCGGGCAACGGCGTGGACGGAGAAGCTTGCGGCGCCCCGCGCGCGGCGTCGCGCCGCATGATGCCGGGACTCGCCGCGAAGATCGCGAGGGAAAAGCCTGAGGAAAGGATGAGGGGAAGGTAATCCGGGTCGAGCGCGAGGAGGCGAAAGAGCGTCGGCAAGGCGGCGTAAACGGGCGAAAGGGCGGCGAGGCTAAAAGCCACGGCGAGCGAACCGTCTTTTTTGAGTCCCTCGCGATCCTGGGCAAGGGCGGCGAGGGCAACGAACGCGACGAGCGCGCACGCGGCGACCCAGGTGACCTCGGGTTGTTCGAGGACGACGTCCGCGATGGGTTTCATGAACGGGAAGAGGCTCAGTAAGACGGCGGCGAAAAGGATGGAGGATATCATGAAGGCCGCGAGGAGGGATATCCTTGGCTTTCCCGCGCGACGCCGGGGTAGGGTAAACGCGATGGCCGAAAGCGGAATGAGCGCCATGGCCAAGAATCCCGCGACGAGGGAGAATTGCTTGAACCAGCGATGGAGCGCGGTCCCCGTTTGCCAGGAAAAGCCGGTAACCCCGATCCTGAGCGCGAGGAGCCAGGACGCGCCCGCGAGGAGGACGAAGGCGACGTCCGCGCGATTCGGTCTCCTCGAGCAGTAGACGAGCGCGAGCACGAGCGCGGCGAGCCCGATTGAGGCAGTAATGAATGAAATCATGAGCATAACCGGCATCCGACAAGTATAGCAGAAAACGGGCGAAAGCGGTACCGAAATGCGCGGGGTAAATCGGTGGCGCGGAAGCGTGACCCATGGTATGCTTAACGGTACGGTACGCAAAGGAGAGTGCAATGGACTGGAATCGGCGCCTAGCTCAGGCGTTCGACTATCTTGAGGACAACTTGGAGGGGGAGGCCGATCTTGACCGCGCGGCGGCGATCGCCAACTGCTCGGCCTTTCATTTGTGCCGGACTTTCGAGATTCTGTACGGGATTAGTCCCTTAGAGTATTTGAAGCGCAGGAAGCTTTCCCTCGCGTCCCTTGATCTTGCCGCGCGCAACGCGACGGTGGGAGAGGTCGCGCAGCGATATGGTTGGGATGACCCCGAATCCTTTTCCCGCGCCTTCAAGCGCCATTTTGGGCTTAACCCCTCGGATACCCGGCTCAAGGGCGCGCGCCTTGAAACCTGCCCGCCGATACGCTTTGACGTTTCCCTGAAGCGGGATAAATGCCCGAAGTGCAAGATCGTGGAGAAGCCGGAGTTTGCGCTGACGGGACTCGCCATGCGGACGACGATCGAGGAGAATCAGCGCGACGCGAGCCTCGCCGTTTTTTGGCAGCGGGTCTTTACCGCGGGGTCGTGCGATCTCCTCTGGGATAACGCGGGGCCGATGGGGCTCTTAGGGCTCTGTTACGATTACGTCATCGCGGACTCAAGTTTTTCCTATATGGCCGCCATCGAGACTCCCGTAGCGGGGCGTTCGTCCCTTCCTCCCGGATGCGTCTCGGTCACGGTTCCCGCGGCGACCTACGCGGTTTTCGAGGGCGTCGGCCCGATGCCCGAGACGATCCTTGCCCTCTGGAAGTCGATTTACGCCGAATGGTTTCCGAATTCCGATTATGAACACGCGGGTACGCCGGACTTTGAGCGGTATCCGGCTAAGGCGTACCACGACGTTCCCCCCTCAAACCCCGAGCATCGCGGCGAGATCTGGGTTCCGATCAAGAAAAAGGGCTTATTCTAAAGGGAGTCGCCCCTCGTGAGACGCGCTTTCGGGCGGCTCCCGGGCGAGGCGTCGCCTTGGTCCTGGCTTTCTGCCTCGATTTCCTTCCGTTTGTTTCTTCTGTACACAATCGGGAGAAATATGGTATCCTTTTCTTCTATAAAGGTCCCTCGAGAACGCGGGAATAACCCGTTTTCTCTTTGAGCCGTCTGCCTTTTAAGGCGGATCGCTCACTGCATCCAGCGGGGGCAAAGGAGCATCCATAAAATGGAAGATCATTCGGTAACGATGGAGAAAATCGTCAGCCTGTGCAAAAGGCGCGGTTTCGTGTTTCAGTCCTCCGAGATTTACGGGGGGCAGAACGGCGCCTGGGATTACGGTCCCCTCGGCATTGAGCTGAAGAACAACATTCAGAAGGCATGGTGGAGGGAGATGACCCAGCTCCATGACAGCATCGTCGGTCTCGACGCCGCGATCCTCATGCATCCCAAGGTTTGGGAAGCCTCCGGCCACGTCGCGAACTTTTCCGACCCGCTCGTCGACTGCAAGGACTGCAAGAGCCGCTTCCGCGCCGACGACGATACCCAGATTTCCCCCGAGAACGTCGCCGCGCGCAAGTGCCCGAAGTGCGGCGGCCCCCTGACCGAGCCCCGCTCGTTCAACCTCATGTTCAAGACCCATATCGGTCCCGCCGAGGATACCTCGTCGATCATTTACCTCCGCCCCGAGACCGCGCAGGGCATCTACGTCAACTACAAGAACATCGCGCAGTCCAACCGACTCAAGATCCCGTTCGGGATCGCGCAGGTCGGCAAGGCGTTCCGCAACGAGATCGTGACCAAGAACTTCATCTTCCGCACCTGCGAGTTCGAGCAGATGGAGATGCAGTTCTTCGTGAAGCCCGGCGAGGACGAGAAGTTCTTCGAGTACTGGAGGGAGCAGCGCATGGGCTACTACCCGAAGTACGGCATCCGCGCGAATAAGCTCCGCTGGCACCACCACGAGAAGCTCGCGCACTACGCGAAGGACGCGTACGACATCGAGTACGAGTTCCCGATGGGCTTCCAGGAGCTCGAGGGCGTCCACAACCGCACGAACTTCGACCTTACCCAGCACACCAAGTTCTCGGGCAAGGATTTGCAGTACATCGACCAGGACAACGGCAACGAGCGCTACATCCCGTTCATCATCGAGACGAGCGCGGGACTCACCCGCAACGTGCTCATGTTCCTCTGCGATTCCTACGAGGAAGAGAAGGTAGCCGACAAGGGCAACGAGGACGACTGGAGAACGGTGCTTCACTTCCACCCGAAGATAGCGCCGACCACGGTCGCCGTGCTCCCCCTCATGAAGAAGGACGGGCTCGCCGAGCTCGCGCAGGAGATCCGCGCCGAGCTGAAGGAAGACTTCATGACCGACTACGACCAGTCGGGCGCGATCGGCAAGCGCTATCGGCGTCAGGACGAGGTCGGAACGCCCTTCTGCGTGACCGTCGACTATCAGTCGAAGGAAGACGGCACGGTGACGCTCCGCTTCCGCGATTCGATGGAGCAGGTTCGCATCAAGCGGTCGGATCTCGCTGCCCGCATTAGGGAAGAGATCAAGAACTACAAGCGCGTATGACGCCAGGGACGCGGGAATACTGACCATGGCCGACAGCAACCGACTGCACTCAATCAATACCTCCCGCATCCTCCGCGCCATCTGGCTCAATCCCGGCGTGTCGAGGATCAAGGTCGCGGAAATGCTCGACCTTGACCGCTCGACCGTCACGAAGATCATGCAGGTGATCCTCGACCGGGGGCTCGTCGTGACCGTGGGCAAGAACACCGAGCAATCGGGCGTCGGCCGCCGGCAGATCAGCCTCCGCGTAAACGGGGACATCGGCGTCGTGCTCGGGCTCGAGGTGCAGGACTCGCGCTACGTCGCCGTCGTGACGACGATCGCGGGGGCGACGCTCCACACCTTCGACGGGCAGTTCGCGGCGAACCGCGAGAACCTCGCGCGGCACCTTTTGGGCCTCATCGCCCGCGCGCGCGAGTATACCCGGCGCGAGGGGCTCTTTCTCCTCGGCATCGGCATTGGGCTCCCGGGCATCATCGATCCCTACACCGGGGTCATCCTCCGCTCCAACTCCCTCGAGATTCACGAGCCGCTCAGGCTCCGCGACGAGCTCGAGCGCGAATGCGAGGAGCGCATATTCATCGAAAACGACGCGAACTGCTGCTGCTGGGGAGAGCTCGCGTTCAAGCCGGAAAACCGCACGAGGAATTTCCTCGCGGTGCTCGGCGAGTTCCGCGACCTCACCCAGGGCTCGAACGCGTATCACGGGCTCGCCGTGGGCTTAGGGCTCGCGGTGCGCGAGCGCGTCCTTCACGGCGACCACTTTACCGCCGGCGAATTCCGGAGCGTCCTCGCGACGAAGGCGACGGGGCAGTTCAAGGTACCCTGGAAGGACCTTAAGTCCCTGCCCGAGAACACCGAGATGCTCCGCGAGGTGTATCGGGAGCTCGCCGGAAACCTCGCCTTCCTCGTCAACTGCGTCGACTTCACCAAGATCGTGTTCACCGGCGATCTCGCGGCCCGCCCGGAAAACCTCAAGGATCTCATGGCGGGCGCGATCGAGGAGAACTGGACGTACAACCTCGACCGCAATTTTATCATCGAATTCTCCGAGCACGGCGATCGCGCGGTTTCCATCGGGGCCGCGGGCCTTTTCGTCGACAAGCTCTTTTCCGTTCCCGACATGGCCGACCGCTTCGAGGAGCTCGTCGGCTACGATCTTTACGAGCGCATCCTCGAGCGAAAGGAAAGCTAGTCTCCATGGAATACGTCGCGCTCGGCAAATCGGGCCTCATGGTTTCGCGGACGGCGTTCGGCGCGCTTCCCATTCAGCGCGTGGCCGACATGTCCGAGGCCGTGGCGATCATTCGCGCGGCGTACGACGGGGGGATCAACTTCTTCGACACCGCGCGCGCCTACACCGACAGCGAGGACAAGCTCGGCAAGACCTTCGCGAAGATCCGCAACGACGTCGTCATCGCGACGAAGACCACCGCGAGGACCCCCGACGCGCTCATGCGCGACCTCGAGACTAGCCTCGACAGCCTCATCACCGACTATATCGACCTCTATCAGCTCCATAACCCCTCGTTCGTCCCCGTGCCCGGCGGCTCCGACGGCCTTTACGACGCCCTCCTCGAGGCGAAGAAGGCGGGGAAGATCCGCGCGATCGGGATCACGAACCATTCGCGCGCGCTCGCCCGCGAGGCCGCCGAGTCCGGGCTCTACGACGCGGTGCAGTATCCCTTCTCCTGCCTTTCGGACGACGGCGACGTCGAGCTGGCAAAGCTCTGCGCGGAGCGCGAGGTCGGGTTTATCGCGATGAAGGCGCTCGCCGGAGGGCTCATCACCGACATCAAGGGCGCGTTCGCCTGGATGCGGCAGTTCGAGAACGTGATTCCGATTTGGGGCATTCAGCGAAAGGAGGAGCTCGAGGAGTTCCTCGCGCTCGAGCGGGACCCGCCCGAATTGAACGACGACCTCATCATCGCCATCGAAGAGGAGCGTTCGGCGCTCTCGGGGAGCTTCTGCCGCGGCTGCGGCTATTGCCTCCCGTGCCCGCAGGGTATCCCGATCAACAACGCGAACCGGATGCGCGAGCTTTTGCGGCGATCGCCTCCCGCGCAGTGGCTTACCCCCGAATGGCGGGAGCTTATGGGCCGGATCAAGAACTGCACGCAATGCGGCGTCTGCGGCAAACGCTGCCCCTATGGGCTCAAACCCTGGGAAACCCTGCCCGGCCATCTCGCGTTCTACCGCGAGTTCGGCAAGAAAAGATAGTTTACGTTACGCGACGGGCGCGCTATCGCTGTGCGGGATTGCTCGCCGATCCTGCGAGTAACGTCGCGCTATCGCGAGGCGCGCCTGAGCGCGTGAAGCGCGGTCTTCGCCTCTTTTCCCCTCAGTTCGACGTTCCCGCAAAAGGTTGCGGCGCATCCCGAGAGTTCCGGCTCAAGGAGCGCGAGCGCCTCGCCCGAGACGAGGAATGTTTCGCCCCGCGCGCGGCATTCGCCCTGAATGCGCGCCGCGGTGTTCATCACGTCCCCGAGGATCGCGATCTCGCGCTTGACGTCACCCATCTCGCCGACGATAACCTCGCCGTAGTGGAGCCCCGCGCGGAAGCGGGGCACGACCCCGTAGCGCGACTCATAGTGCGCCGCGCGCGACGCGATCGCGTCCTCGACGGCGAAGAAGGCGGCGATCGCGGCGTCTTTTTTCATCCCGTCTTTTTTTCCCCACGTGATGATCGCCTCGTCGCCGACGTACTTGTGGATGTCGCCGTGGCAATCGACGATCGGCCGCGAGATGTCCCTGAAGAAGTCGTTCAGGAACGAGAGGAAGCGGATGTTCCCGACGCGCTCGGCGATCGCGGTGGAGCCGGCGATGTCGAGGTACATGACGAAGCGCTCCTCGCTTACGGGGCGGTTATACTTTCCGAGGATGAACCCCGAAAGCACGTTGCGCCCGAGGAGTCGACTGACCATCCCGACGAAGCTGATGACGAGCGACATGGCGAGCGAGAAGAAAAGCGTCTCGACGATGAAGGAGTTCTTGAAAAGCGAGTCGAATCCCATGATCGCGCTGAAGAGGATGCCGTATTCGGCGCAAATGACGCTCGCGTACACGGTGGGCATCGCGGCGAGGACGATCCACAGCGGCTTCGCGAAGAGCCGCTCGAGCCAGGGGTCGATGAGCATGAACGTCGCGCACACGACGCCGCCGGTGAGTCCCCCAAGGAGCACATAGCGGAGAAGCGGGGTCTGCGGATCGTCGCCCTGCGTAAGGAATTTCAGGGCGACGGCGAAGGCGATGCCGATGACGGCGCTCGAGAGCGAGTATACGAGAATTTCCTCGATTTTTTTGCGGCGGTACTTCGACATTTCCAGAGTGAGTTTTTTATTCAGGATTTAACCCTCATCCGCGATATTCTCGAGTTCCTTGAGCCAAATCGCCGCCGACGCGTCGCTCGGCATGCGCCAGTCGCTCCGGGGCGAGAGCGTGACGCTTCCGGCTTTCGGCCCGTCGGGAAGGCACGAGCGCTTGAATTGCTGTGCGAAGAAACGCCGATAGAACACGCGCATCCATTTGAGTATCTCTGCTCGGCCGTAGGATTCGGTCCTCGCGTTGCCCGAGGGCGCGAACGCGCATTCCGCGAGGAAGAGGATTTTCGCGGGGGAGAAGCCCCAGCGCGTGAGGTAATAGAGGAAGAAGTCATGAAGCTCGTAGGGCCCGACGATGTGCTCGGTTTTCTGCGAGATCTTGCCGTCCTCGGGGGGGAGGAGCTCCGGGCTCACCGGGGTCTCGAGTATGGAAACGAGCACGCGCGCGAGATCCTTCGCCGGATCCTTCGCCTTCGCTTCGCCGCTCTTAACGTCGCATGGGGTGACGGCGTAGCGCGCGGCGTCGTCCGCGCAATGCCTAACGAGGTGGCGTACGAGGGTTTTCGGTATCGAGGAGTTCACCCCGTACATGGACATGTGGTCGCCGTTGTAGGTCGCCCAGCCGAGCGCGAGCTCGGAAAGGTCCCCGGTGCCGATGACGAGGGCGTTGGTTTGGTTCGCCTTGTCCATGAGGATCTGCGTGCGCTCTCGCGCCTGGGAGTTCTCGTAGGTGATGTCGAGCTTCTCGGGGTCCTGTCCGATGTCCTCGAAGTGCTGCTTGACGGCTTTGTGTATCGATATGTCCGCCGTCGATATCCCGAGGGTCTCCGCGAGCTTGAGCGCGTTCGACTTCGTGCGCCGCGTGGTGCCGAATCCCGGCATCGTGATCGCGAGGATTCCCGCGCGGTCGAGCTTAAGCGCATCGAACGCGCGTACCGCGACGAGAAGGGCGAGCGTAGAGTCGAGCCCGCCAGAAAGCCCGATGACGACCGACTTGATCCCCGTGTGGGAAAGCCGCTTCGCGAGACCCGCGGCCTGAATCGAAAGCACGTCCTCGCAGCGCTTCGAGAGGTCGGCGCTCGCCTGGGGGACGAAGGGGAGGGGATCGATCGCGCGATAAAGCGGCTGGGCCGGACGCGCCTCGGCGCCAGGGTCCGCGGGCGATCCCGCCGTGGCTCGCTGCTCGGTAGAGCGTTGCTCGGCGACACGAAGCTCTGCGGCCCCGAGCCCGTCTTGTGTCCCGACAAGAGGAAGCGATACGCGCGCGTACGAGGAGGAATCGCCTTCATAGGTGTTCATGCGGCGGCGTTCCTGGAGAAGCTTCCCCACGTCGACGTCCGCGACGAGGAGCCCCGAGGAAAAGAGCGCGCTTTCGGCGACGATGGCGCCGTTTTCCGCGATGAGGTTGTGGCCCGAGAACACCATGTCCTGGGTCGACTCGCCCGAGCCCGCGTCGGCGTAGAGATAGGCGGCGACGGCGCGGCCCGACTGGCCGGTGACGAGGGTCCTTCGGTACGCCGCCTTTCCGACTATCTCGTTGCTCGCCGAAAGGTTCGCGAGAAGGAGCGCGCCCGCCTGGGCGTGCGCGGTGGACGGGGGATTGGGAACCCACAGGTCCTCGCAAATCTCGCAGGCGAACGCGATGTCCGGGTTTTTCTCATCGCAAAAAAGGATCTTCGTCCCGAACGGGACGGCCTCGGGCCCGAGGATTCCCGGGGGAATGGTCCCGTTCTCGGCAGGCGCGGGGGTGAAGTGGCGGAGTTCGTAGAACTCGCCGTAGTTCGGCAGGTGCGTCTTCGGAACGACGCCGAGCACGGCGCCGCGGGAGATGACGGCCGCGCAGTTGTAGCGGGCCGCGCCCCGGCTAAGGGGGAAGCCGACGACGAGCGTCACGGGGAGGTCGCGCGTTTTTTCGGCGATGAGCCTGACGGCCGCGAGCGACACGCGGGACAGGAGTTCCTGCGAGAATAGGTCGGCGCAGGTGTAGCCGGTCACGCAGAGCTCGGGAAAAACGACGAGCGAGACGCCGAGTCCCGCCGCCTCGCGGGCGAGCGAGAGGACGCTCGCGGTGTTGGCGCCGCAATCGCCGACCGTGCACTCGGGCGTCGCCGCGGCGACGCGCAAAAATCCGTGTATCATAGGAGAATTGTATACAAAAAACGGCGAAATCGCTATACTTTTTTCCATTATGAACAAAGCGCTCGAAACACTCAAGGAACGCGGATTTTTCCAGCAATGCACGGACGTCGAGGGACTCTCCCAGCTCATGGATAAAGGGCCCGTGACGTTTTACGTGGGCTGCGACCCGACCGGGCCAAGCCTCCATATCGGGCATATGGTCCCGTTCTTCGCGCTTCGCCACCTCCGGGAGGCGGGCCATCGCGGCATCGCCTTAGTCGGCGGCGGAACCGCGCGCATCGGCGATCCCTCGGGCAAGACCGAGATGCGCAAGATGATCTCCTACGAGCAGATCGACGCGAACACGGCGTCAATAGGCGCCCAGCTCGACCGTTTTATCGGCTTCGACGGCAAGACCGCGTTCGCCGAGAACAACAAGAACTGGCTCGCGAACCTCAACTATATCGACTTCCTCCGGGACATCGGCTCGCATTTCTCCGTGAACCGCATGCTCACCTTCGAGGCGTACAAGAAGCGCATGGAGACCGGGCTCACCTTCGTCGAGTTCAACTATCAGCTTCTCCAGAGCTACGATTTCCTCCAGCTCAACGAGCGCCACGGCGTCTCGCTCCAGATCGGCGGCGACGACCAGTGGGGTAACATCGTCGCGGGCATCGAGCTCATCAGGCGCATCAACGGCCACGAGGCGTACGGGCTTACCTTCCCGCTCATCACGACCTCGGACGGCAAGAAGATGGGCAAGACCGAGAAGGGCGCGCTCTTCCTCGATCCAGCGCTCACCGCGCCCTATGACTTCTTCCAATACTGGCGGAACGTGACCGACGCGGACACCCGGAAGTTCCTCCTCCTTTTCTCGTTCCTCCCGACGTCGGAGATCGACGCGATCATGAACGGCGACATCAACGCCGCCAAGGAACGGCTCGCGTACGAGGTGACGAAGGAGATCCACGGGAAGGACGAGGCAGAGAAGGCGCTCGCCGGCGCGAAGGCTGCCTTCGGCTCAGGCGGCGACAAGGCCTCTATGCCAACCGTCGAGATCGCGCGCGCGCGCTTCGAGTCGGGAATCGGCGTGATCGACCTCTTCTTCGACGCGGGTCTCGCCGCGACCAAGAGCGACGCCCGGCGCCTCGTCGAGCAGGGCGGCGCTGTCGTCGCCGATAAACCCATCACCGACGTGAAGGCCACGGTTGGAGCCGCCGCGCTTGACGCTTCGGGCGAGCTCATTATCCGGGCAGGTAAGAAAAAGTTCATGCGGGTCATCGCGAAATAAAACCCTGCTACCTGCGATCGTGTGATCACGGCGAAGGTTCATCTTTACGAAATAAAAAGGGCCGCCCGGCGTTTGTTCGCCGGACGGCCCTTTTTTTGTCGCTGCTTGTATCGGTTATGTCTTAAAAAATCGATGCGCTGTCAAACTCTTCATTGGCGGAAAGATTGCTTTCGGATATCTTGTTGTTGTTCTGATCATAAACGGTGAGGGTTGCCGTTTGTTGTTTCAGATAATCCTCCAATTCCTTTTCTGCGGCCACCATTTCATTGCTGTCTTCAGAGAGCGAGATGTCGTCTTTTCCATAGTTGGCGGCGTAGGAAATCACGAACTTCGCGCCAAGGCCATCTTCGCGGACGACGGAGACCGCCGTGCCAAGTCCAATGCCAAAGGAGAAGCTAAGAGTACCCGAACCTGTCGCGTCTTGGGTCGCTCCTGTTTTATAGTCGAAATTGACGTTGGACGCTTGCGTTTCCTTGAGCGTGCCGCAAATCGTATAGGTATGGATGCCCTTTTTGACCTTAACGCTATTCATCGTTCCGGTTACATTACCATCCATTGAATAATTCCATGAATAGGTGTGATTCGGTTGAAATGTTTCAGTATCGTCGGGGAACGTGGAAGTTTCTGTATATGATCCCACGAGATCAACCGATCCACCATTGGAGCTAGGAATGTTCTCAGTGAGCGACTTCGTATCGCTCGTTGTCTTGCGTGCGTTTGCCCGTGAGA
>DAOPYF010000084.1:0-3276 GCA_035352735.1 Treponemataceae bacterium
CAAACGAAAATGGGAACGCGCCGCACGGGATACTCCTGGTCGACGATGAGCAAAATATCCTTTTCGCGCTGAAACGGGAACTCCACCAATGGGCGAGGGATCGGCATCTCGAAATCCATACCGCGCTGTCCGCGAAAGAGGGTCTCGCGATCCTCGACGAGCGCGCGCCGGTCATCGACCTGATCGTATCCGACCTCAGGATGCCCGAGATAAAGGGCTCCGATTTTCTGCTCACGGTGCGCAAGCTCTATCCGCGGATCATCACCTTGCTCCTCACCGGGTATTCGGAAACCGAGGAGATCGTCAAGGCTGTCGGCGCCGGCATCTTCAGCTACATGCTCAAGCCCTGGGATTCCGCGTACCTCATCGGCGAGCTGACGAAGGCGTGGGATTACGGCGAGACGCGCAAGCAGAACGAGCTCAACGCGAAGTGACTTGAGGACGAGCTCAAGTGGGCGGGCGAGCTCCAGAAGGCGATCCTTAAGCCGAACCTTCCGGCGAACGAAAAGGTGGAATTCCGCGTGAGCTACCGCGCGGTTCCCGGCCTCTATTGCTCGGGGGATTACTACGACGTTATCCCGCTGGGGCAGGACCGGTATCTTTTGTGCATCGGCGACGTTGCCGGGCACGGCGTCCAGGCCGCGATCGTCACCGGTATCCTGAAGGCAGTCATCCAGACCGAGTACGTGAGCGCGGTCGCGAACGGAAAGCTGTCGCCCGCCGATTTCCTTGGGTGGCTCAATCAGCGCATGCAATTCGAGTTTCGCTCATCCGCGGCGATGCTCATCACCTTCTTCGCCGGCGTCCTCGATCTCCGCGAGGGCACCTTCACCTACGCGAACGCGGGTCATTGCCATCCGTTTCTCGTCATACCGGGATCGGTGACGGAGCTTCCGGTCTCGGGATCGGCCATCGGGTTTTCGCAGAAGGTTCTCCATTCGGAGCGAAAGCTCGACGTTCGATCCGGGGCAATGCTCGTCCTCTATACCGACGGCTTGACGGAGGTCGGCAAGGGGGTTCAAATCCTGCCCATCCTGCAGAAGGTCGTTCCCGGCCCCGACTTCCACCGGCGGCTCCTGGAAGTCGTTCTCGAGACCTCGGGAGCCACGGCATATGCCGACGACGTGACCATTCTGACCGCGAAGCTTAACTGAGCGAACTCTATTTGAGGGAGAGGTTTCCATGAAAGCCAAGGTTGATATCGACGATATTCAGGTGTTTTGGTCATACGCGGAACAGGCGACGCCCGCGATCGTCGTCATTAAGGGCGAGCTCGGCCTCAATATCGCCTATCGGCTGAGGACGGTCCTCTTCGAGCTCATCGATCTCATGGAGCCGGGCCGCGACCTCTACGTCGACCTGCGCCACGTCGACTATATATCCTCCTCCGGCGTCGGCATCCTTTCCGCGGCGATGGTCCGCGCGGGCGAGCGGCAAATCAATTTCTTCGTTTCGTCGATGGCGCCCAAGGTTCGCCTCGTCTTTGATTCCCTGGGCCTTTCATCCTGGTTTACCGAGAAGAACCCGATTGCTCAAGAACCTTGAACTCGCGATACAACTTTTCCGCATATACCTAACCGATGAGTCCGAGAAGGCCAACATCGCGGCGATCAACGCGATCAAAACGGGCTTCGGCGCCGATTCGGGCGCGCTCTTTTACGTCAACGCCGACCGCCTGTATCGGTTTAACCTCGCCGGATCGACCTTCCCCATCGAACTTTCGGAAAAACGCTGGCTCGAAAGCGTGGAGCACCATACGCGCGAGGACGATATCGTGCGTTTTACCGATTGGGTGCCCCCGGGCATGGAGCAACCCGTCAAGCATTGGATATCGTCGCCGCTGTACCGGCTTGGCTCGGGGTACGGATACGTCTTCCTCGGGAAGAACGCGAACGCCTGGGACGACGTCGAGATAACGGCGTTTAAGTCGGTTACCGATACGATCTCGGAGCTCGTCGCGATTCGATACCGAAAGGAATTCGAGGCGCGGCGCCGGCTGGAAAGCGAAAAGCAACTCGCGGAAAACCTGAGCCGGATGTCCGCCTTCTTCGCGAGCTCGCGGGACATGATCTATACCATGGATGTCACCGGAAGGATCACGAGCGTCAACGCCGCGGGGCTCAAGCTCATCGGCGCGCCCGACGAAAAGAGCGTCATCGGGAAGCGTTTCGAGGACCTATTCGAGAACGGGGACCTGCACGAGTTCTTCGAGCAGAAGATAAAGAAAGACGGGTACGTGGCTGACCTTGAGGTCGTGCTCAAGCGGAGGGATGGCACGAGCGCCTACTGTCTCGAGACCTCGCACGCGATCAAGGACTCGGACGGTTCGGTGATCGAGATTCAGGGACACATCAAGGATATCTCCGACAGGATTCGCAACGAGCGCGAGATGTGGAAGATGAACCTCGAGCTCGCGGAGATGAACACGAAGCTGACGACGGCCCAGGACCTCATGCTCCAGCACGAAAAGCTCGCGTCGATCGGCCAGCTCGCCGCGGGAATCGCGCACGAGATCAATAACCCCCTCGGATTCCTCAAGAGCAACCAGACCATGCTCATGTCCTATTTTAAAACCCTCAAGGATTTACACGACGGAATGCGCGCGATTGGCAGCGACGCGTATGAGGCCATGGCGCGCGAGCGCGACGTCGAGTATGCGTTCGCCGAGGCGGAGCATATCTTCGAGGAGAACGATGACGGCTTTTCTCGGATTAAGCGCATCATCTCGAACCTCATGTCCTTCTCGCGAATGGAAAAGAGCGAGAACTTCGAGGATTATGACGTGAACGCCGGGATCGAGAGTACCCTCGTCGTCGCCTGGAACGAGCTCAAATACGTGACGGAGGTGACGAAGGAATTCGACGGCATACCCCATATCCCCGCGCACGGCGGCGAGGTCAACCAGGTCGTCCTGAATATCCTCGTGAACGCCGCTCAGGCGATCGCCGGGCAAAAAAGGCAGGAGAAGGGGCATATCGCGATAAAGACGCTCATCGAGGGCGCGTACGTCGTGATCGTGATCGCGGACGACGGGCCGGGAATCCCGAAGAGCGTCCTTTCGCGGGTTTTCGATCCTTTTTTCACCACGAAGGATCCCGGGAAAGGCACGGGCTTAGGCTTGAGTATCTCGTACGACATCATTGTTAATAAGCATCATGGGCGGATCTCCGTGGATTCGGAAGAGGGAAAGGGCGCTACCTTTCGCATCGAGCTTCCGATTACCCAGTCTGAAAGCTGATGCCGCCGCTTCCCACGGAGCGCGTTTCGCGATACACT
>DAOPYF010000084.1:3376-8161 GCA_035352735.1 Treponemataceae bacterium
GCGGCGCTCAAGAACGCCTGGCAGCTCAACAAGCGGGTGGGGCGTCCCCTCTACGGCGGGAGCACGATCACCATGCAGACCGCGCGAACCCTGTTCCTCGTGCCGGAGAAAAGCTACCTGCGAAAATACCTCGAGATGATTCTCGCCGTAGAGATGGAGCACATCCTGGGCAAGGACCGCATCTTCGAGCTCTACCTGAATTACGCCGAATGGGGAAAGGGCGTGTTCGGGATCGAGGCCGCGTCGCGCTATCACTACAGGACGGGAGTCAGGAACCTCTCGACCGACGAGGCCGTCAGGCTTGTGACCCTGCTCTCTTCGCCCATCAAGTACTCTCCCGATACCTTCCAGAGAAGCGGCATCCTCAGAAGCCGCTATGAGTACCTTTCATCCCGTTTCCAGTAAGTGACCTATTCCCGCGATTGCCCTATTTCCGGCGCGTAACGCGCAATTGCGATATGGACGCTGTCCTGTCTTTGCGTCCTGAACAGCCGCCGCAGCGCGCGCAGGCCTTGCAGGGCATGGCGTTATCGCAGGGATTCGGGACTTGAACGCTTTCGACGTACCCGAGCGCGATCAGGCGCTCGATCATGTCGTCCAGTTCGGGAAGGCCGACGCCAAGGGATTCGGCCATCGATTCGCGCGTCATGGGTCCGCCGGAATCGAGCAGCGCAAGCAGGGCGCGCATCATATCAGAACAGGCTCCCCAGCCGATACACCGCAAAGGCCGCCCCGAAAGAGAGCAAGAGCATGAGCGTGAAGCTGAATATGGTCCATTTCAGCGACTGCGTTTCCTGCTTGATGGCGGCGATGGTTCCCACGCATGGAACGAAGAGCATCTGAAACGCGAGAAGCCCGGCGGCCGCGGCGGGAACGATGACCTGGGGCAAGACGGCATTGATGTTTCCGTAAAGAACGGACAGGGTCGCGACAGTGTTCTCCTTCGCGGCGAAGCTCGTCAGGAGCGCGACGAAAACTTGCCAGGGCAAACCGAGCAAGCGGCTCACGGGTTCCAGCCATAGGCCGACGGCGCCGAGATAGCTCGTCTCGATATTGCCGGTAGGGAAATAGGAAATGGCCCAGACGATGAGAGACGCGACCAGGATAACGGTCCCGGCTTTCTTGAGAAACCCTAAGAGATTCTCCCCTATGTACAGGCCGATCGTCCGCGCGTTCGGGATATGATAGAGCGGCAATTCCATTATGAACGCCACATGCTCGTCTTCAAACGCGACCCGGTGCAGGATGAGCCCAAGCACGGCAAGAATGGCGAGGTTTCCTCCGACGAGGCACCAGGTAACCCACAGCGCCGCTTTCCCGAAGAAGATTGGCGCCAAAATCGAGATGACGGCGAGGCGCGCGGTGCAGGGCACGAGCGGCACGAGCAGCGCCGTCTGCACGCGCGCTTTTTGCGATTCGATGATGCGCGTCCCGAGCACGGCGGGCACGTTGCAGCCGAAACCGAGAACGATCGGCATGAAGCTCTTGCCGTGCAAGCCCATCATGTGCATGAATCGGTCGGTGAGGTACGCGGCGCGCGCCATATACCCGGTATCCTCGAGCAGGCCGAGCGCGAGATAGAATATCGCGAGAATCGGAAGGAAGGTCACGACCATTCCGAGACCGCCGAAAAGCCCTCCCGCGATCAGTTCCCCCATCCACTTCGGATACGGCGCGAGCCAGAGGCGAACCGCGTCGCCCAAATGGCCCAGAAGGGAGCCGAGCATCGCTTGAAGCGGTGCGCCAAGGGAGAAGGTGATCCAGAACACGCCGCCCAGTATCAGAATCAGAATCGCCGTCCCGAAGAACTGATGGGTCAGTATCCGGTCGAGTTTCGTGGTAAAGCCCATGCGGGACGCGGGCGGCTCCACGACGGCGGCGCGCACCATGCGCGTGATCCAGCTATAGCGGGCGCCGGCGATATCGAGCACGGCATCCTCATGCTCGTACAGAATCGCGCCGACGTCCTTCCATTCGGCCTCGGGCATCCGCTCCTTCATGAGCGCGCACAAGGCCTCGTCGCCCTCAAGCAGCTTAAGCGCGACCCAATCGGGAGGATAAACCGCGGGAACGTATCGCTCGACGAGTTGCCTGACCGATTCGAGGATCGGGCGGTGCGCGGGAAGGATCGGGGGAAGATTGGGGCGATACTCCGATTTTTTGAGCAGCATGCTCTCGATGGCGGCCTCGAGGTCCTCGGCCCCGTGGCCGCGAGAGGCCGACATCGGAACGACCGGAATCCCGATGGCCTTCTCCAAAACCTCGGGCTCGACCTTGATGCCTTCCTTTTCCGCGACATCCATCATGTTGCATACCAACAGGACCGGGGTCGGAAGGAGCAGGAGCTCGGCGACAAGATACAGATTGCGCTCGAGGATCGCGGCGTCGACGACGGCGACGACGAGATCCGGATGTTCCTGCAGGATATATTCCCGCGCGATGAGCTCCTCTTCCGAGTTCGCCGAAAGGGAGTACGTTCCGGGAAGGTCCACGATCGAGTAGCGTTTCGAATGGTAATCGAAGCTGCCGGTCTTTTGGTCGACGGTCTTGCCCGTCCAGTTCCCGACATGCTGATTCATCCCGGTAAGCAAGTTGAAAACGGTGGACTTGCCCACGTTGGGTTGGCCGGCGAGCGCGATCCGATAGTTAGCCGCGATGCCGTCATCCTTTATGTTTGTCGATTTTTCCTCTACGGGCCCGACGAGAATGCGTTCCGCCTCGCTAAACCCGAGCGCGATTTGCGTTCCCCGCAGGCTTACCAGCAGCGGGCCGCCCGGGCTTTTACGCACGAGCTTAACCGGCGTGCCGATCGTAAACCCCAACGCGGCCAGGCGCGCCTTATACCCGCGGCCTCCTTCCAGCTTCAGAACCATCGCGGTTTCGCCCGGCATCAAATACGCCACTGAATTCGTCATATATCTTCCCCAACTCCATCGTAATCGATTATTGCCACACTCGCGTATATTTTTTATATGTTATCCATGTATAACAAAATACCATTATTGCAACATCATGGCAAGCGGTTTTAGTGAAATGATCGCGAAATGTTTCTGGCGCGTGAGCGAGACGGATACCGCCGAGCCTCGCACGGATACGGAGTTATCCGGGGCGTTACGACCGGCTCGGCCTGCCGTTTTGCCTATCGCGAACGTAGGGGAAATAGAGGATATCGGTGGTGAGAATGTGGTCCAAAATCAGTTTGTGGACGATGTAGTCGTAGAGAATCGGCGCCTCGGTCTTTCCCTTGTTGAAGCTTTCCTGCATCTCGCGCGCCTCGGCGTAGAGCGTCCGATGGATCTGCGCGTGATGGTCCGTGTCCGGGTAGCCTGAGGCCTTGAGGAGTTCTTCCTCGTTCTGAAAATGCCGCTGAATGGCAATGATGACCGCCTCGACGGACTTCTTTATCTCGTCGCCCTTTTTCTTCCCTGATGAGGTCTCGAGGATCGCGTTTCCGAGGGCGATGATCTCCCGATGCTCGCGGTCGATCGCCTTATTCCCGCATTCCCATTCCTTTTGCCATTCGACCTGAACCGCCGCGACCGGCATCTCGTTTCCGGGCTTCCAGAGCTCCACGCGGTTACGGCCCCCGCGTTTCGCCCGGTACATCGCCTGGTCGACGTGGCGGAACCAGTCCTCGCGGCTTTCGCCGGGGAGCCGCTCCGCGACGCCAAAGCTCGCGGTAACCGTCCCTACCGGGTCGATCGGCGCGGCGAGGAGGACGCACCGGAGTTTCTCCGCGACGAGTCCCGCGCCCTCGCGGTTCGTGTTCGGCATGAGTATGAGGAATTCCTCCCCGCCCCAGCGAAAGAGAAAATCGGTAGAGCGAATCCCCTTGAGGACGCGACGCGCCGCCTCGACGAGCACGACGTCTCCGGCGTCATGGCCAAAGCGGTCGTTGACGTTCTTAAAGTGGTCAAGGTCGAGCATGATCAGCGAGACCGGCTCCTGATAGCGGTTTTGCCGCTGCATCTCGGCGACGATCGATTGGTCGAGCGAGTGGCGGTTGAAGAGCCCGGTGAGCTCGTCCTTGAGCGCCATGTTCTCGAGCATCGTGTTCTTCTTGATGAGGTCGCTCACGAGCTTCGCGTTGTCAAGGAGGAAGATCCCGCCGGACCAGATGATGGAGAAGACGATCGTGAACGCGATCGTGAGGGTGGTGAGCGGGTTGTTAAAGAAAAGGCCGTCGCCTGAGAATAGCCCGGTCGCGAGCAGGACGCAGCGCGCTGCGTGGAAGACCGCGCAGAGGGAAAAACACGCGATGACCGGGTATCGGATGGCGTCGAGGGTATCGTACGAATTGCGGATAAGGGTTTTAAGGAACTCGAGGACGATGATGACGATAAACGCGGACGTGAGCGCGGCGCGCCAGGAAAAGACCGAGATGGCGTAGGTGAGCGCGGCCATAGCCGCGACGTATGCGGCGGAATAGGCCCAGAAACGACGAGGCCAGGCGGGCTGAAGGGAGTAAAAGCTCCTGATTCCCCAAACCATGAATAGGTGAAAGAGGATCAAAAGGAGGTTTGAGAGGATAATCCCGATGAACTGCCCGACGCTCGTTTGGAAGGTGTAGAGGAGAAAGCAGGCGGAGGAAAACGCGAAACCCGCGGTGTAAATCCAGAGGTGGCGCTCGTTTCGGCCAATTGCCATGGTGAGCGTTACGAGGGTCAGCGAAACGGTGACGATCACTAGTGCATACGAAAGGGCCACATTCAACATGTTTTACCGGTATCCTTCTACAGCGCTAAAGAAAGCGTAGTGGATGGGCGGGTTAAATGCAAATTTGCG
>DAOPYF010000084.1:8261-11511 GCA_035352735.1 Treponemataceae bacterium
CTTCTACAGCGCTAAAGAAAGCGTAGTGGATGGGCGGGTTAAATGCAAATTTGCGTCTCGCTTGTCCGTGGTCGCCTGAGGGGAAAAATTGAAAAAAAGTTTTATTATAGAAGGAATCCATTTCTGAAGCACGATCGAATCCCTACGTTTCGTGTTTCTCCCTGAGAAACCAATCGACGATGGCCGGAAGGAAAAGGAAGGATCCGACGAAGCTTCCGAGGATTCCGAGGGTGATGATGACGGCGAGCGCGCTCGGGAAATCGGAAAACGGGCGCGCGGAGAAAAGGATCGGTACCGACGCGATGACGCTCGTGCCGCAGGAAAGAAAAAGCGGGTTGAACCGATCGGCGAGCGCGGCCTTGACGCGCTCGAGAAAGGAACCTTCTCCCCGCGACGCGGCGAGGGAATCGGTAATCAGGATATAGTTATTCACCGAGGTTCCCGAGAGGATGACGATGCCGATGATCGAGGCGATCGTGATCGGTTTCCCGAGGGCGATGAGGAAGATAAGCGGGAAGAACGCCGAAAAGGGTATCGCAGAGATTATCAAAAGGGGAAGGATAAAGCTTTCGTTTTCGATCGCGAGCAGCGCGTAAATCAGGAAAACCGCGAAGACGAAGACGAGGAACATGAGCCGATACTCCCGCATTGAGTCGGTAAGCGATGAGTCGGGAAAGAGGCCGTAGCCTGGCGGCAATTCGATAGCCGTCGCTACGGACTTGATTCGCGCGTCGATCTCGTTCAGGGCGAGCCGCTTCGTCAGTAGCGTGAAGCTCACCGAGTTTTGCCGGTTGTCGCGGTAGAGTCGCTCGGGTTCCGAGCCCTCGCGGAAGGAGCCGACGCCCGAGAGCGGTATTGGGCTTAAGCCCTTAACCGCGAGGGGAATTGAGGCGAGGCCCTCAAGCGTGCGGTCAGCCATGGGGCTCGAGACGCGCACGTCGCGTTCCCGCTGTTTTTCGATCCACTTGAGCGCGACCGGTCCCTGCGCGTTCCACCGAAGAACCGAGGCGACCCGATCGGGATAGAGGCCGAGCCCCGCGAGCTGGGCGAGGTTCGGCTCGAACACGCGCGCGGGCGGATTTTCCTTAAAATGATATACGACCCCGCTTACCCAATCCTCTCGGGAGAAGGCCTCGCCGATTTTCCGTACCCGCTCGCGGAGCGCCGCGTGGTCGCTTCCCGTGAGGGTGAGGCGTATTTTGTAGGCTTTCGTGTTTTGGTCGAGGCCGAAGAAGAACCGCGCATGGGGCGAGGCGGCGGTGATCCGCTCGAGGGTTTCCTGAAGATCGCTTGACGCGACCGCGTCGTTATCGAAGGTGACGCTGATATCGGCCGCGCCGCGCCGCGCGCTCGTTTCCACCCGCCTGACCGCAGGAACCTTCCGGAACTCGCGCGCGTACGGCAGGATTTTCGAGTCGACCTCGGCGATGGTCGTGCCGCTCGGGAACTCCGCGTGCGCGAAGATGATTCCCTCGTCGTCGATCGGGGTGAACTCCTTTGGTTCGAGGAGAAGCAGGGCCGGAACCGCGAGGATGATGAGCGCGTAGGCAAGGCGAAGGGGCTTCCGCCCGCGCCGCGAAATCTCGGTAAGGAAGAAAAAGGGCCTGGCGACCAGGGCAAACGGGATGACGGGCTTTCGCGCCGTTTCTCGCAGGGCCGCGAGCCTAAGCGGCAGCGGGATAAAGGTGAAGGTGAGGAACTGCGAGATAATGAGCATGCCGCAGATCGAAAGCGATATCGACTGAATGCCCGCGTTGAGGCTTTTGAGCGAGAGGAGCGGCAGGAACACGATGAGGGTCGTGAGCGTGCCGGATAGGAGCGGCAGCGCGATCGGTGCGATGGACGCGCCGCGGTTTTTCCTGACGTAGTCGTAGATGATGAGGTAGTTGTCGATGATGAGCCCGGAGCCGATCGTGAGACCGGAGACGATGCTCGCGTCGACGGGAACGCCGAGCGCGGAGATCGCCGCGAGCCCGAGGAAGATTGAAAGGGGGATGCTCAGCGAGAGGATCGCCCGCGAGCGCGCGTCCGGCATGAATAGGCCGATGAAGACGAAGAGCGACGCCATGCTGACCGCCATCGAGATAAGGATCTTGTCGATGCCTTCCATGATTTCGTCGCCCTTGCTGTATATCACCCGCGCGTCGAGCCCTTCCTTGGCTATGCCAGAGGTTACGGAGGCGAGCTCGTCGCACAGCGCGAGTACGTTCGTCGCGCCTCCTGAGTGAACGTAGAGGATCACGCGCTCCTCGCCGTCGATGCGGCTTCGCTGTTCGGTAAAGCGGTAGCTTCGGGAAACGTCGGCGATCTCGGAAAGCCTGATGGGCGTGCCGTCTGCCGCGGTAACCGAGACTCGCTTGAAGTCATCCAAGTCCCGAAGGTCGCCGTCGAAGAAAATTGGGGTCGACCTTTCGCCTGCCTCGACGCTCCCGACCGGAAAGCGGGCATATCCGTCTCGGAGCGCCTCCGAGACCGCGAGGGAATCGATTCCGTATTCCGCGGCCCGTTTCGGGTCAACGGATACCATGATGTCCTCGATCGCGCGTCCCCCCGTCTCGATCTCGCCCGTCCCCCGCACGCGCTCGTATCGAACCTTGATGGCCTCGTCGACGTATTCGCCGAGCTCTCTCTTTCCGATGGACGACGACTCGAACGAAACGATGAACACGGGGCGATTCGTCGCGTCGCCCCGAGCGACGCGGGTCTTTTGCACCGCGCGGGGAAAGCCCGAGCGCGCTCGCTCGACGCGTTCCGTAATGTCCGCGTAAAGGGCGTTTATCTCGGCATCCCGCTTCGCGAAGACCGTGACCCGCGATTTGCCGAACTCGCTCGAGCTCGACATCCTTAAGACCCCGGGGATGTCGCCGATCGCGTCCTCTATCGGTATCGTGATGACCCGCTCGACCTCGCGCGCGTTCGCGCCCGAGTACTCGGTCGTGACGGCGAGGGCCCGCGCGTCGGCCTCGGGCGAACCGAACCGGAACCCGAGAAAGCAAATACCCGAAAGGATGAGGAGGCAAATGAAGAGGAGAAGATAGGAAACCTTGCGATCGAACCACAACGCGCGCCTCCGTTTACGTCCGCGACGAGAACCAGTATCGATAGATAACGGGGAATATGAAAAGGCTGAGGAAGCTCGAGAAGGAAAGCCCGCCGATGATCGCGATCGCCATGGTCCGTTCGGGATTCCTTCCGGAAAGGTCCGCGGCGACCGGCATGAGCGCGAAGAGCGTCGCGAGAAAGCTGATGG
>DAOPYF010000085.1:0-11371 GCA_035352735.1 Treponemataceae bacterium
CCGGCGAGCTGGCCCGCCTCGAAAAGGTTCGGGGTCACGATGAGGGAAAGCGGCAGGAGCCGCTCGGCGACGAGGTCGTTGAGCCCGGGGTTCAGGGCCTCGTTCGAGCCCTTGCATATCATCACGGGATCGAGAACGTAGCGCTCGACCGCGTATTTCTTAATGTATTCGGCCGCGAGCTCGACCGCGTAGGGGGTGCCGAGCATGCCGGTTTTGCAGGCATCGACGCCGACGCCCTTGAAAATCGTCTCAAGCTGGGCGCGAAGGGTCGCCTCGTCGAGGGGGAAAACCCCGTGAGTCCAGTCGTTGTCGGGATCCATCGTGGCAATGAGGGTCACGGCGGTCATGCCGTATACGCCGTATTCCTCGAAGGTCTTGAGATCGGCCTCGAGACCGGCGCCGCCGGAAGCATCGGAACCAGCTATCGTTGCAACTTTAACCATGATTAAGCCCCTTTATAAATTCAGTATACTCAAATCGGATGGCGAAAAACAATAGGAATTTCGGGATTAAGCGGTTTACAAAACCGCCGACGGTTGCGCATAGTAATGCGAAAAAAGGAGCCATTCATGAATCGACTGAAAGCACGCATTGCCCTCCTCCTCGCGCTCGCGTTCGTTATAGTGGGGCCGGCGGCGGCCCAGAGCGGGGAACTCGTCATCCTCGACACGAACGACAGCCACGGGACCATCCTTCCCGTCGACGGGGCGGGAGGGCTCGCCGAGCGCGCGAGCTTCGTCAAGGCGATACGCGACGAGTACCCCGATGCCCTTCTCCTCGACTCGGGCGACGTCAACACGGGATCGGCCCTCTCGGGGATGTTCGCCGGGGAGATCGACATCAAAGCCTACAATATGATGGGATACGACGCGGTCGCGTTCGGCAACCATGAGTTCGATCGCCCCCTTTCGACCCTAAAGGCACAGATGCGCCGCGCGAGCTTCCCGTTCCTCGCGGCGAACGTGCGCTACGTAAAAGGCGGCTACCTTGGGAAGCCGTACGTCGTGCGTGAATGCGGCGCGCTCCGCGTCGGGATCTTCGGGCTCACGACGCGCCGCACTGCCGAGATCGCGAACCCTGACCCCTCGCTTGCCTTCGCGGACGAGATCGCCTCGGCGCGCGAGGCTGTCGAGGCGCTCCGCGGGAAGGAAGGCTGCAACGTCGTGATCGCGCTCACCCACCTCGGGCTCGTCGAGGAGGCGCCGGGGCACGTCACCTCGATCAAGCTCGCCGAGGCTGTTGAAGGGATTGACCTCATCCTCGACGGGCACTCGCATACCTACATGGAGCGGCCCCAAGAGGTCGCGGGAACCCGGATCGTGTCGGCGGGCGAGTTTGGGAAATACGTCGGCGAGGGGATCATGCGGGTCGAGGACGGGAAGGTCCAGTCCTTCGACTGGAAGCCCATCGCGATCGGCGGAAAGAACGCCCCGGCCTCGGTCCCCGACCCCGCAGTCGCGCGGATGATCGCGCCCTACCGCGCGAAGGCGGACCGCGCCCTTTCCGAGACGATCGCCAAGGCGACCGGGGAGTTCGACTTCGGCGATCGGCTCTCGCGAAAGCGGGAGCTCGCCCTCGGGGACCTCGTCGCCGACGGCTCGCTTTGGTACGTGAGGACCGTCCTCGGGAAGAAAGCCGACTTCGCGTTCGCGAACGGCGGCTCGATCCGCGCGGGGCTGCCCGCAGGGAGCGTTTCGGGAGAGCGGCTCGCGACCGCCCTCCCCTTCGACAACTGGATATGCGTCGCGACCCTGAAGGGAAGCGAGGTCACGCGGCTTTTTGAGTACGTCGCCTCGATTCGGCAAGGCTCGGGCGGCTGGGCCCAGGTATCGGGAGAGGTTCGCTACGCGATCGACTACTCGCAAGGCCCCGACCGGGGCAAGCTCGTCGGCCTCACGATCGGCGGGAAGCCGGTCGATCCCGAGGCGCGCTATACCTTCGTGACGAACGATTACCTGATGGCCGGGGGCGACGGTTACGCGATCCTGAAAGGAGCGACCGAGGGCTGGAACGCGCAGGTCACCTACCGCGACGCGATCATCGCGTACGCGCGCGCGAAGAAGGCGCTCACCCCCGCGACCGACGGTCGCATCACGGTCCTCGGAGGGATGCCGCTCGAGTAACGCACAAGAATGAGGGTCAGACCCTATACCCGAGGTTTGTCGCGGCGAGCGAAGCTATATACCACGAGCGGGAAAGGGATTGGAGGGGCTTGCGATCGCGCACGATCGCAAGGTCGGGCCGACGAAAAGGCGGCCCGACTGCAACCCCGCAAAGCCCGGCCGGGGCGACGCCTCTGGCGGAGGCCCGGTTCCCCCAAAAACTTCATATTCAATACAGTTTCTTTACTCCGGCTGCATTTTTTACTTGACAGTGACGGGAAACCTCGCCATTCTTTCGCCTATACTTACTACAGCGAAGGAGCGTTCATATGGAAGTCAAATCGGGCAACTATATCCGCAAACTGGTCGTAACCGGCGCGATGGGCGCGCTTGCCGTGTTCCTCGGGATCACGCGGCTCGGTTTCTTTCCCTGGATTTCGGGGGCGTCGATCACGATCCTCCATATCCCGGCGATCATCGGCGCCATCCTCGAGGGCCCGTTCGTCGGCGCGGGAATCGGGCTCATCTTCGGTATTTTCAGCCTCATCCAGGCGAACATGAACGGCACCCTCTTCGACATCGCCTTCCGCAATCCGCTCGTATCGGTGCTGCCGCGCGTTGCCTTCCCGATCGTCGCGTGGGGGATCTACTGGCTCATCGCGCGTTGGAAGAAGCTCCCGGCGGTCATCGTGGCCTCGGTCCTCGGCGCGGTCGCGCACACGAGCCTCGTGCTCGCGGCGCTCGTCGCGACGAACGGCTCGGGCATCCTGACCGGCGGGGCCGCGGGCGTATCCGTTTGGGCCGTCGTCGGGACGATCTTCGTCGCGAACGGCATCCCGGAGGCCGTCGCCTCGGGAATCCTGTGCACGCTCGTCGTGGCGGCATGGTCGGGGATTTCCTCCTCGAAGGGAAAGTCGCGGCTCAGCGGCGAGAAATAACCGAGCCTCAAGCGGGAGACAGGCTCCCGCCAAATCTGTTACAATGTATCCACATCGCTCGGGAACGGTACCACTCGCCGTTCCCGAGCCTTTTTCCATTTCTGACTAAAAAAATAAAAAGAGAGACACCATGCTGAAAAAAAGCGATTACCTCCCGCTCATCAAGCGGGCCCTCGCCGAGGACCTCGGCTCCGGCCCCTTTAAAAGGGGCCACGACGTGACGAGCGAGGCCATCTTCGGAAAGAAGCAACAAGCGGTCTTTACCCTCCTCGCGAAGGACTCAGGCGTCCTTTGCGGCATCGAGCCCTTCGCTGCCACGTTCGCCCTCCTCGACCGCCGCGCGCGGGTCGTGCGCTATTTTTCCGACGGCGACTCGGTGAAAAAGGGCGACGTCGTCGCGCGCGTGTCCGGCGGTCTCACCGCGATCCTCGCGGGGGAGCGCACCGCGCTCAATCTTCTCTCGCACCTTTCGGGCATCGCGACGAAGACGCGCGAGGCCGCGCGGGCGGCGGGCTCGAAGCCCGTCGTGCTCGACACGCGAAAGACGATCCCCGGGCTCCGGACCCTCCAGAAATACGCCGTGCGCTCGGGCGGCGGGAGCAACCACCGCATGGGGCTCTTCGACATGGTGCTCATCAAGGACAACCACGTCGACGCGGCCGGCGGCGTCAGGGCCGCCGTCGAGAAGGCGCGCGCGCGCTGGGGCAAGCGGTTTAAGATCGAGGTCGAGACGCGCACCCTCGACGAGGTTCGCGAGGCCGTCGAGGCGAAGGCAGACCGCATCATGCTCGACAACATGGACAATAGCGCGATGCGCGAGGCCGTCGCGCTCATCGCGGGACGCGCCGAGACCGAGGCGTCGGGCAACATGACGGTCGAGCGGCTGAAGCAGCTCTCGGACGTCGGCGTCGACTTCGTCTCGTTCGGGGAGTTTACCCATACCGTGAAGGCGTTCGACTTCTCCCTCAAAGAGGAGTCCTGCGAATGAGCGGGCAAGTCGGATCGGGCGGCGTCGTGCCGGGAAAGGTCACGATAGCCGCGCACCACTACCAGCGGCCGGATATCGTGGCGCGGGCGGGGCTCGTCGGCGACTCGTATAGGCTCGCGGTCGAGTCCGCGCGGACCGACGCCGAGTTCGTCGTCCTCTGCGGCGTGCGCTTCATGGCCGAGAGCGCGGCGATCCTCGCGCGCGAGGGGCAGACCGTCGTGATCCCGGACATGAACGCGGGATGCCCGATGGCCGACATGATCGACCGCGAGACGGCGGAGAACGCCGTCGAGACGCTCTCGGCCCGACTCGGGCGCGCGGTCGTCCCGATCGCGTACATGAACTCGAGCGCGGAGGTGAAGGCGCTCGCCGGGCGGCTCGGCGGGAGCGTGTGCACCTCGGGCAACGCGCGAAAGATCCTCGCGCACTACCTCGACCAGCAGATGCCCGTTTTCTTCCTTCCCGACTTTAACCTCGGCATGAACGTCTCGCGCGCGCTCGGCGTCTCGCGGGACGGCATCAGGCGCGTGACGCGAGGGCTTTCGGTCGCGAGGCTCGATTCCCCCGAGGGCGGCGCGCCCGATCGGGATCGCGCGGGTCGGCCGGGCGATGACTCGGATCTTTCGCGAGCGAGGGTTTTTCTCTGGGACGGGTTCTGCCACGTCCACCGCGCGTTCACCGCGGACGACGTCCGCGCGGCGCGGAAGGCGCTCCCCGACGCGTTCGTGATCGTGCATCCCGAATGCTCGGCCGAGGTCACGAGCCTCGCCGACCGCTCGGGCTCGACCGAGGAGATGAGCCACGCGCTCCGCGACGCGAAGCCAGGCTCGTCGTGGGTTATCGGCACCGAGGGGCGGTTCGTCGAGCGAATGGCCGCGACCTACCCGAACCTTACGATAGCGCCGCTTCGCGCCTCGTACTGCCACAACATGAACCGCATCGACGGGGCCGCGCTCGACAAGGCGCTCGCCGACATCGCCGCGCATTGCGCGGCGCGGGAAGACTCGCGCGGCGGCGCGCGGATATCGGGAACGGTGACCGTGCCCCCGGACGTCCGCGAAGACGCAGCGCGGGCGCTCCGCGCCATGGTTTCCATCACGGAATCGGGAGGCGAGCGATAATGGGCGCGCGGGAAAAATACGACGTATTGATAGCGGGCACGGGGATCGCGGGTCTTACCTGCGCCATCCACTGCCGCGAGGCAGGGCTCTCGGTCCTCGTCATCACGAAGGAAGACCGCATCGAGGAAGCGAACACCAACTACGCGCAAGGGGGCATCATCGCCTGGCGCGACTGCGACTCGCCCGAATCGCTCGCGCGCGACGTCTACGAGGCCGGCTGCCGCTATAACGGCAGGGAAGCCGTCGAGACCTTCTCGCGCGAGGCGCCCAAGCTCGTCTTCGATTTCCTCGTAGACCACGCGGGTGTCGACTTTAGCCGCGACTCGCACGGAAAGCTAGACTACACCGAAGAAGCCGCACACTCGGAGCGCCGCATCCTCCATTTCGCGGACCACACGGGCGACGCCATCGAGGCCGCGCTCGTGAAGAAGGCTCGCGAAAGCGGCGTCGAGATCAGGACGGGCTGCACGGCGATCGACCTCATCACGAATAGCCACCATTCCGCCGATCCCCAGGAACTCTACCAGCCCCGCGAGGTCTTCGGCATCTACGCGCTCGACAACGCCTCGGGCCAGGCGATAACCCTCTTCGCCGACGCGGTCGTGCTCGCGACCGGCGGTATCGGCAACGTGTTTCAATTCACGACGAATCCTCAGTCCGCGACGGGAGACGGCATCTCGATGGCGCACCGCGCGGGCGCCGACATCATCAACGCCGAGTTCATGCAGTTCCACCCGACGGCGCTCTTTCACAAGGACATCAAGCGATTCCTCATCTCGGAGTCGCTCCGCGGCGAGGGCGCGAAGCTCGTCGACCGCAAGGGCCGACCCTTCATGAAAAAGTACTCGCCGCAGGAGGAGCTCGCGCCGCGCGACGTCGTCACGCGCGCCATCTACGAGGAGATGTCCGAGCAGGGCGCGGAGTACATGCTCCTCGACCTCGCGCACAACTACCGCGGGGAGAAGCCGATTCGCGAGCGCTTCTCGCGCATCTACGAGACCTGCCTCTCTGGCGGCATCGACATCACCCGCGATCCCATCCCGATAGTCCCGGCCGCGCACTACTTCTGCGGCGGGGTCAAGGTCGACGTCGACGGAAGAACCTCGCTCGGGAGGCTCTATGCCGTCGGCGAGGTCTCGTGCACCGGGCTCCACGGGGCGAACCGACTCGCGTCGACCTCGCTCCTCGAGGGGCTCCTCTGGGGGACGCGCGCCGCGGCGCGCATCGCGCGGGAGCGGGGGCCCGTCGGAGCCGAGCGGCTCGAGCGCATTCCGGACTGGAAGACCCCGGTCGGCGGCGAGCGGTTCGAGAGCGCGCTCATCTGGCAAGATTGGAAGATGATCAAGATGACCATGTGGAACCACGCGGGAATCATCCGCACGCGCAAGGGACTCGAGCGGGCGCAGGCCGACCTCAACTACCACGCGCACCGCATCACGAAGTTCTACCGCGAGGCCGCGCTCGACCGCGACATCATCGAGCTCAGGAACGGCGTCGTCACCGCGCAGATCGTCGTCGACGCGGCGATCCACAACGAACGCTCGGTCGGTTGCCATTACCGGAAGGATTAATACATGAGCATAGCGCTTTCGCCCGCGTTTCTCGCGACGTCTCTCGTCGTCGCCCTCATACCGGGCACCGGCGTGCTTTACACGATCAGCGTCTCACTCACCCGCAAGGCGGGCGCGAGCGTCGCGGCCGCGATCGGCTGCACGCTCGGCATCGTCCCGCACATCGCAGCGTGCGCCCTCGGCCTTTCCGCGCTCATGAACGCGGGAGCCCGCGCGTTCATGGCGATACGCTACCTCGGGGCGGCGTACCTCCTCTATCTCGCGTGGAAGACGTGGGTCACGGCGGGCGAGCTCAAGGCGGGCGACGGCGGCGATGCCGACGGGTATTTCAGGATAGCGGCGAAGGGCGTCGCGCTCAACCTCCTCAACCCGAAGCTCACCCTCTTTTTCTTCGCGTTCATCCCGCAGTTCGTGCGTCCCGACTCCGCACGCTTCGGCGCCGACATGGCGGCCGTGAGCGCGGCGTTCATGGCCGTTACCCTTTTCGTGTTCGTCCTGTATGGGGCGCTCGCGCGCGTCGCGAGCGGCTACCTGCTCGGCGGGAAGGGCGCCATGAAAAGGGTCGAGCGGTGTTTCGCGCTCGCCTTCGCGGCCCTCGCGGCAAAGCTCGCCTTCGGCGAGAAGTAATCTTTACCCCGCGAAAAAAGTTAAAACAGGATCGAGTCGAAGTACTCGCGGTTCGCCTCGTAGAGGGGCTCATAGATCGAGAGGCTAACCATCGAGAACCGTGCGCCCTCCCGCGGGATAAACATCTTATACTGCGCGGTAACCGTCTCGGTCGCCGGGTCGAAGACGCGGAAGAAGACGCACGGGCATTCGTTGAACACGAAGATGCGCAGGTCGCCCGGGACGAGCTGCCAGCCCGAGTTCAGCACGAGAAGCTTGATGAGGTCAAAGACGTCGCGGTCCCCGTACGCGGAAAGGTCGAGGGGCTCGATGGCGAAGGCGGCGTCCTGCGCCCCCGCGCGCGCGATGCGCCAAACCCCGTCGCGGCCCTCCGCCCAGTTAGAGTCAAGCGCGACCGAGTAGCCGTCGACGCTCGCGGTTCGCGGCGCGCCGCGCGCGAGCGTCTCGACGGGACTCGTCTTGATCGCGGGGAAACCGCGAAACGCGTAAAAAGCGGGATCGTTTCCCGACTGCGCGATTCCCGCCGTCACGAGGGTAATGGAGCCCTTTCCCGTATCGGGATTCGCCCGCTCGAGGCCTAAGGAGAGGACGCGAAACACGGGCACCCAATACCTGAAATCGAGCATCCCCTCGTCGCCCTCAACGGAGAAATCCGGCTCGTCGTCGAAGCGCTGCCGAGCAGAAAGGAACGCGTCGGCCCAACCGGTGAGGAGGGGGATGATCTCTCCCGCAGCCTTCCCCTGACCGAAGGCGCCCTTCGCGAGGCTGATCGTTCCCGGCGCCGCGCGTCCCGCCGAGACATACCAGGTCTGCGTGAAAAGGAGCTCGCTTCCCGTCGAGGGAGCAAAGAGTCGAACCGCGAGTTCGTTCCCGCCGAGGAAGCAAAGCCCGATGTATACGTCCTCGCCCGCGCGCGTATCGCGGTAGATCGCGTAGGCGCCAGGAATCTCCGCAAAATCAAATGGTTGATACTCGGGCGCGCTTTCAAGAAGCGGGTCTACGGCGACGTCAGGTTCCACGACGACGTCGGGTTCCGATATCGAACGCGTGGGACGACCATCGGCAAACGCGGGAAATGAAGCGGAAAGGCCCATGGCGAGCGCCACGATAGCGAGAATGGAGATTGGCCGGTTCATGCTCATCGATGCGGTCCCCTTTACGGAAAATGATACAGCCCTTCGCCCCAAACCGTCCAGCAAAACCGCATTCACTCTTTTTAATGTTTGACAGATACCGCTCGAAGGGGAAATACTTAATCCATACTATTATGAGAAGGAGTTCATCGATGAAAAGAAACGCTCTCATCATGTTGACCGGCATGGCGCTGATCCTTGCCGCGTCGTGCGCGAGCGCGCCAAAGAAAGGCGCGGAGCTTCCCCAGGCCCTCATTCAGGCAAAGGCGGCGGCGGACGACTCGCGCGCCAAAGCGATGGGAATCAAGGCGGCGGTCGCCGCGAAGGACCTCTTCGACCAGGGCGAGACCGCGTACGCGGCCGCGAAGGACCTTGAGACGGCGGCCGATTACGAAAAGGCGACGGCCGGCTATACCGACGCCGCGAGCGCGTTCGGCAAGGCATACGAAGACGCCGCGGCGAAAAAGGACCTCGCCCTCAAGGCGATGGACAAGGCCGCTACGGAGCGCAAGACATCCGAGGACGCGCTCTCGAAGGCCGACGACGAGCGCAAGGCCGCCGGCGATTCCGGCAAGGGAGAGTGATATGATGAAAAAAATCGCGTGCATACTGACTCTCTGCGTTCTCGTCGCCGTCTCGTCGTGGGCGCAAAGCCTCCTCGACAACGAGTACCAAAAAGCGGGACGCGAGTACGAACGGCAGGCGACCGAGGCGATGGATGCGGGCGACTACGCGAAGGCGGCCGACCTCGCGAACCTCGCGGCGGAGCAATACCAAAAGAGCAGGGAGTTCGCCGACGCGCAAGCGCTTAAGTTCCGCGCCGCGAACGCGATCAACCTCGCGCAGCAGACCATCACCGACGTATCGAACGGGCCGAAGCGGAAAACCCACGCGAAGGAGATCGCGAACGCGAGCTCGCTTCTCGCCGCGGCGCGCGCGCTCTACGCCAAGGAAAACTGGGTGGATAGCCGGGCAAAGGCGCTAGAGTCTCTCGACGCGCTGAAGGGCTTAACCGGGGGAAGCGCGGTCACCGCGGACACAAGCGGAAGCTCCAAGCAAGGCGGGAAGTCGCTCGTCCTCCCCCGCTATTACAAGGTCGTCAGCAGGAGCCTAAATACGGACTGTCTCTGGAGAATCGCCGCGATGGGCGCGGTCTACAACAACCCGCACCTGTGGCCCAAGCTCTGGAAGGCGAATAAGGATAAGCTCCGCGACCCCGAGAACCCGAACCTGATCCATCCGGGCACGATCCTCGAGATTCCTCAGGCGAAGAGCGAGACGCGCGAGGGGACCTTCGATCCCGACAAGACCTATCCCGCGCTCGAGCAATAAAAGATTAGAAAACCCAGCGGAAGGGGTTATCCCTTCCGCGCCGCGAGGTCGCGCGCGAACACGACCCAAATCCCCACGAGGATAAGCGCGATTCCCGCATAGACGACGGGACCGACGCGCTCGCCGAGGAACGCGAACGCGAGCGCCGTCGCGAGAACCGGCTTGAGGAAGAACACGAGCGAGCCCTTTCCCGCGCCCGCGATCGAGAGTCCCTTAAAGTACGCGAGGTACGCGAGCCCCGTCACGAAGACCGAAAGGTACGCGACCCAACCGACGATCGACGGGTCGAAGCGCGCGATCGGCCGCTTCGTGACGGCGAGGAACGCGAGCAGTATGAGGCTTCCCGTCGTGAAGGCCCACGCGTTCATCCGGAGGCTGCCGGTGCGAACCGATATCCGCTTCCCGAGCACGGTATAAAAACCAAACGAGATCGCCGAAAGTACCGCGAGCGCTGGGCTCACGAGGCTTTGCGGCCCGCTCCCGATCTTGTCGAGCGAGATGAGCGCGGTACCCGCGACGCACAGGACGAGCGAGGCGATCTTTCTCCCGCCGACGCGCTCGCCGTCGAAGATCGACGCGAAGACCGAGACGAACACCGGGTTGCAGCTGAAGAGGACCGCGACGATCGCCGCGCTCGCGCCGCGCGCCGCGATGCTCAGGTTAATCAGGCTCATGCTGATAACGACGTTGACGATGCCCGCGAGCACGCACAGCGCGAAGTCCCGCGCGGAGACCCGGATCTCGCGCTTTATCGCCGCGACCGCGAGAAGTATGAGTCCCCCGGCGAGAAAGCGTATGAAGTTGATCTGAAAGGGATCGATGCGCGCCGCTATGACCTTGTTGACTACCTCGTAGGTGCTGAAGAAAAAAATCGTCGTCAGAAGATACAGGTATCCCGAACCGCCCCGACGCCCAAGCTTTATGTCATCCATAGTAATCGAGCCTCCGAGAAATCGCTTTTGAAAAGCGATGAACGCTGCTATACTATACCAAAATCAAAAGGAGCGATATATGTCCGTTAAGCGCGCAACCCGCTTTCTCAACAAGGTAATCGTGCTCACGATGACCCTCGTCGGCGTCATCCTCGTGCTCGCCGCGATCGAGAGCCTCTTCCATCCCTTCACGCCCTGGATTGACCTCGCGCGCGCGAAGCTCGCCGACGCCGAAGGCCTTCTTACGGCGAACAACCTCATGGGCATATCCTTCGGGATGATCGCGCTTACCCTCGCGGTCTGCCTTCTCCCGCTCGTCATGCCCTCGGTGAACAAGAAGCAATACCGGACGAACACCGCGCGCGGCGTCCTCGCGTCGGTCGTCTTCTTCTTTTCTCAGGCCCTCTACGCATGGGCCGAGCGCCTCGGCAAGCTGCACCTCATCGGCGCGATGCTCCTCGCAATCGCCGTGACGGTCATCATCATCGAGTTCCTCGCGCTCCTCACGCGGATCGACGAGGAGCGCTCGCTCCGCACCGACCTTTTGTCGTCGTGCGCCGCGGGTCTCGCCTCGGGAATCGTGATTAAGCTCATCGAGATACTCGTCGTCCAGTTTCACGCGGCGGC
>DAOPYF010000086.1:0-8584 GCA_035352735.1 Treponemataceae bacterium
TCCGCCGCCTGCCCGATGATGATGGGCCCCGACCCGATGACCAGGACCTTCTTGATGTTCTCTCTCTTGGGCATCAGCGTGCCTCCTTGTGCGCGGCGGCCGCTCCGTGGGCGGCGCCGTCAATCTCGTGCATGAAGTCGTCGAAAAGATACGCGGTCTCGCGCGGTCCCGGGCTCGCCTCGGGGTGGAACTGCACCGACGAGACGGGGCGGCCCTTGAAGCGGAGGCCCTCGACCGAGCCGTCGTTCACGTTCACGTGGCTGATCTCGGCGACCGCGGGGTCGACCGAGTCGGCGCGCACGCAGTAGCCGTGGTTCTGGCTCGACATGTACACGCGACCGGTCTTGAGGTCCTTGACCGGGTGGTTCGCGCCGCGGTGGCCGAACTTGAGCCGCGCCGTGTCGAAGCCCGCCGCGAGCGCGAGGAGCTGATGGCCGAGGCAGATCGAGAAGAGCGGGATCCCGGAGTCCATGAGCTCCCGGATGTGGCGGAGGATGCCGGAGCATTCCTTCGGGTCGCCGGGGCCGTTCGAGAGCATGATCCCGTCGGGATTCGCGTCGAGGATGACGTACGCCGGGGTGTCCCACGGCCACACGGTGACCGTGCAGTCGCGCGCGACGAGCGAGGCGATGATGTTGCTCTTCGCCCCGAAGTCGAGGAGCGAGACCTTGCGGCGCCCGGAGCCGAAGGTTTCGGGGTGCTTGCGGCTTACCCGGATGACCGAGTGCCTGACGGTGTATTTCTTGATCTCGTCGAGGCGAAGCCCGATGTCCGGGGGGATCTCGGCGGTGATGAGCCCGTTCATGGTGCCCGAGTCGCGGAGGCGGCGCGTCAGGGCGCGGGTATCGACGCCGGAAAGGACGGTGACGCCGTGCTTGTCGAGGAAGGCGGGAAAGGATTCCTCCGAACGGTAGTTGCTCGGGAAGGCGGAAAGCTCGCGGACGATCAGGGCCGAGATCCACGGATGGCTTGATTCAGTATCCACCGCGTTTGCCCCGTAGTTTCCGATCATCGGGTAGGTCAGGACGACCGCTTGTCCCTCAAAGGAGGGGTCCGTCACGGTTTCCTCGTAGCCGGTCATACCGGTCGTGAAAACCACCTCGCACAGGATTTCCTTGTCTTCTCCATGGAGGGTGCCTTCGAAAACTGACCCATCTTCCAGTATTAGATATCCTTTCATACTGCCTCTCTTGCCGCTTTTCGTAAAAAAAACGCATTGAAAATCGTCTTTTTGAAAATTAGCATGTTTATGAGGTGATTTCAAGAGCGAAAAAAGCTATTGATCGGAGAAATGTATGGTTAAAAATATGGGTAAAATCAAGAAAAAATCGAAAAATAGAAAATTAATGCGGTATTTTTGAAGACGATCATGAGTAATAATCAGAAGTAAGATCTGCGAATTTAAAAAAAACGTTGTTTTTGGGAGAAAAATCCGGTCAAAATCGGTGAAATGAGGAAAAAATCAAATAAAAAACTAGTGTGAAAAAGTGCAAAAAACGTATTCATATGATTAAAAAAACCGCGCAATCGGCCTGACTGCGCGGTGATCGGCACTAAATCCCGAGGCTTTCCCTGATTGTCAGCTTTCGAGCCGAGCGTGCGGGAAGCACCGCGGCAAGAAGCGGAAAAAGGGCGCTTGCGGCGGCGATTGCCAGTATCCGCACGAGGAAGAGGCGCGGCTTGATCATGCTCGGAAGCCCCGAGGCGGCGGTCGCGTACTCAAACCGGAAACCAATACCCGTTATCTCCAGTATCCTGATGCAGGCGATCCCGACGAGAAAGGCGCCGATGGCCGCCGCGATTCCTATGATGAGTGTTTCGGCGTACACGAGCGCGCCCGCCTGGCGCGAGGTGAGCGCGATCGCCCGGAGCGTGCCGAGATCCTTCACGCGATCCTGAACCGAAAGAAGGATCGCGTTCGTCATCCCGACGGCGGCCACGATTGCGAAGACTGCCATCATCCCCGCGAGGAAGACGTCGAGGAAGTCGAACATCGCGGCGTAGTTCGCCGAGATCTTCGCGAAGGGACGCGCCTCGAGGCCGGGAACCGCGACAAGCTCGGCGAGGATGCCGCTGACCGCGTCGGGTTCGGCGGTTCCGCTCGGAATCGGCGCGCCGTCCGCCGCCGCGAACCACAGGGATATGCCCGTCGCCTTACCCTCGAGCCCAAACTGCGGGGCGAAGGAGGCGTAGTCGACGACGCAGCCGACGCCCTCGGGGAGCGACGACTCGCGGACGATCGCGAGGATGGGCGTTTCCATCATCGAAAAGGATCCGTACGCGTCGTTTCCGAGGAGGATGAGATTATCTCCCGCCTTCAGCTCAAGCTTTTTCGCGTACTTCTCGTCGAGGATCGCGCCTGAGTCGCGGTTATCGCGCCAGAATCGGCCATCGATGATTGCCCGCGGGACGGCGGATAGGAGCGGGTTGACGGGATTGTCCCCTGGCGCGCGTGTTCTCGCGTAGGCTTCCGTCACGAGCACGGGCGCGGCGCGGGACCGATCGCCGTCCGAGAGCATGCACCCCGTTGCGATGAGGGGCGAGGCGAGCGGGACAGCGTCCGGCGACGCGAGCCGGGAACCGGACTCGAGCATCCGCGCGATTATTCCGTCCGAGTTTTCGATCGCGAGGTCGAGCGGCATCGCCTCTGCCGCCTCAAGGTATCCCGCGGCGTGGACGTCAAGATGGCCCGCTTGTCCGACGATGCGTGCCATCGAGGACGCGGTGTAGCCTTTCATGAAGGCGTCGACGAGCATGACCGAGAAGGCGCCCGCGAAGAGAATCAGAAAACACTGTAGTGTCCGCTTGCGATACCTGACGACGTTTCTCCAGGCGAGAAAAAAGATGAACCGTATTGATTTCATGGTATCCCTCAATAAAAATATTCGACGGCGACGCCCGCTGCGCATTCCTCGGGGATCTCGGTCGCCCATCGCTCCGGTCGATAGTTCCACGAGGCCTTCGCCTCGAGCACGAGAAAGTCGGTGACGTTCCGCGACGCCTCGATCGCCGCGCGCGCGGCTTCGGCCTCGAAATCGCCGAGGACGGAAAGCGCGACTCCTGAGTTTTCGCCGTTCCACGCGAGGCGGAAGAATCCCTGCCACGAGTCGCGTCCGCTCATGTACGAGCCTTCCGCGACGGCGAGCCAGTCTCCCATGCGTCGGTTAACGCTCGCGGCCCCGCCCCATTCCTCGGTGCGCGCGGTGCCCTCAAGGCCGATCACTAAACCCGCGACGTCGGCGCTGATCCACGCGCCGACGTCGCGCGCGCTTTCGGCGACCGATGCGCTTGCGCTTTCGCCGTTTGCCGCGTCCGTGCCGTCGTCATCGCCGGGCGCCGTGCCGTCGAGGTGACGCAGGTTCCCCGCGATCCCGATCTCGGTTTGCGCGAGCGCGGGAAGGAAAAGGATCATCTCGCCGTGTGCCGTCGACCTCTCGAGATCGCGCGGCGCTGAAGCGTCGCTTCCCCTCGCTTCCGCCGAGGCGTCCGAGGGAAGGATGAACGCGCCGGTCACTGCAAGCGAGGCCGTGCCTTCGGGCACGAAGGAAAGCCGAAGCGGATACGCGGTAAGCGACGCGCCGTCGAGGCCGACCTTGCCCGCGCGGTCGTCGAACGGGTCCTTGGCCGCGAGCGCGTTCGCCGGGTTGAAGGCGAGGCAAGGGCCGAAGCGGACGCCGAAGCGCCCGAATCGCGCGGCGATGAACTCTGCCGGGGTAAGATCGGCCCAGGCCTCGTCGAGCGATATCGTCCAATCGCCCGTCGTCGCGTCGTAGCCCGTCCAGAGCGCGGCGAAAAAGCGCGCGGCGTCGGCCGTTTGCGAGACGCGCGCGCACGCGGAGAACGCGCCGTACCAGTCGGCGGCCGCGTCGTCCGGGATCTCGTCCCTGAGGGCGAGGCCGCCTCCCTCCGCGCGGATCGAGCCCGCGACGGCGGGCCCGCCCAATGTCTCTTCCGCTGCGGCGGGGAACGATGCGAGCGCCGGGGCAAGGGCGACCGTGACGATAAAGAGAGTCGCGCGCGCGAAACGCGTTGCGCAAATAAAGCGGGGCGCGCTCATGCGATGTGCCCCTCGTTGGCTTCCACGCGGGTGATGCGCCCGTCCTCGAGGTACATGCGGCGGTCGAGGTAGGGAAGGACGCGAGGGTCGTGCGTCGAGAGGATGAAGGTGGTCTTGAGTTCGTGATTCATCTCGTGCATGAGTTCGAGGACGTTCCGCCCGCTCTCTCCGTCGAGGTTCGCCGTCGGCTCGTCGGCGAGCACGAGTCGGGGCTTGATGATGAGCGCGCGAGCGACCGCTACGCGCTGCCGCTGGCCGCCGGAGAGCTCGTCGGGGCGCTGGTTCGCCTCGCGCGAAAGCCCGACGCGCTCGAGGAGCGCCCTCGCGCGCTCGCGCCGTTCCTTCTTCCCGACGCCGAGCGCCATGAGGGGAAGCTCGACGTTCTCGAGGGCCGAGAGGACCGGGATGAGGTTGAAGGACTGGAAGATGAATCCGATCTCGTTTCTCCGGAGCGCCGTTCTCCCGTCGTCGTCGAGTTTGCCGATCTCTCGTCCGTCGATGAGGACGGCGCCCGAGGTCGGGACGTCGATGCCGCCGAGAATGTTGAGCATCGTGCTCTTCCCCGAGCCCGACGGCCCGACGACGCCGATGATCTCGGGCGAGTCGATCGTGAGGCTGATGCCGCGGAGCGCCTCGACGCTCGTGTGCCCGAGTTTGTATGACTTGGTCAGTTCGCGTATTTCTATCTTGCTCATGGCGCTCCTCACTTCCCCAGGGAGCCGGGTGTCAGGCGAGAGCGGTTAAGCGCTTCCTCGCGAATGTCGTCGAAGACGATCGAGCTTTCGTCGCCCGGCTTCATGAGGTCGACGATGGCCATCACAGAGGGCCGCATCTTCCCGCCGAAGTCGCGGACGAGCGAGAAGCTGACCCGTTTCGATTCCTTTCCCGAGCGCGCGTAGTAGGTCATCGAAACGGGAAGGAAGTCCTTGCCGATTTTCGTCGCGATCTTAGGATAGGGCATGCTCGCCGTCTTCGCGACCATCGTGATCTCCCATCCTGAGGCGTCCTCGGAGACGATCGTCGATTCGTAATCGTCGGCCTTGTCGAGGTTCATCATGTCGTCGTTCGTGAACGAGGTTCCCATGAACGCGTCCTTCCCGGAAAGGCGCACGGGCTTCGCGACGGCCGGGGTGGACATCCACATCGATGTGCCCGCCATGAGCACGCACTTACCCCGGTCGCGCGCGGGCTCGACGAAGTCCATCCTCGTGCCGACGTCCTTGAGGTACTCGACGTTCGCCTTGAGCTCGCGCGCTTTCCCGTCGGCCTTTTTGTCGACGACGCGGACGACCATCCGGCATTCGGTAAAGTTCATGCGCCTGTCCATCTCTGCGACGACGGCGTTTCCGTCGAGGGTTTCCGCGCGGGCCTGAATCGGTAGCGCGAGGGCGAGCGTAATCGCTATGGCGAGAGTCGTCGTCGCGATCGTGTTTCGTTTCGGTGATGCGTTCATGTTTGTCTCCTTAGGTTAGGTGATTAGCGCTCAGAGAGCGCGGCGAGGATGGGCATGCGCGCGCCCGAGAGGGCGGGCATGATGCCGGCGAAAAGCGCGGTGAGCAATCCGGCCGCGAGCGCGAGAAGGGCGTCGACGGGCTCGAGGTCGCTCGTGAGCGTGAAGTTCGGGATATCGAGGTCGGCCATGCTCGCCGCGAACCGGATGGGATTCGCCTCGAGGAGGTTCGCCGCCGCGCCGCCCAAGAGAGCGCCGGCGACGCTTCCCGCGACCCCGATGAGGATTGCTTCGATGAGGAATAGGCGGGCGATCTCGCTTTGGAACCAGCCGGACGCGCGGAGCATGCCGATCTCCCGCTTTCGCTCCCAGACCGTCACGCGCATGGTACCTGCCATCGTCGCGAGCGAGAGGAAAAGGAGAATCGCGATGAAGATCGCGAAGAAACCGCCGTCCTTACGGGCGTCGTCGACGATGAGCCGCGCGTACCGCTGCCATTCGCGGAACTCGAGTCCCTGCGAGCCGAGCTCGGCGGAATGCGCCTTGACGCGGGCTATAGCGCGCTCGCGCTCTATGGAGCCGGGGCCGGGAACGAGGCGCGCGTAGATCTTGTTGATTTTTCCTTCCGCGGCGAGAAGGCCTTGCGCCTCGGGCAGTCCCATGAGCACCGCGTCGCGGTCCATGGGCGGGTATCCGGTCGCGTAGATGCCGGTGACCTTCCAGTAGTCGAGATTGGGCGCCGAGTCGACGGTGCTCGCCTGGATCCTAATCTCGCTGCCGACCGATAGGCCGAGGGTATCGGCGAGCTTGGAGCCGATCACGACGCCGCCCGAGCCGTCGCCGAACGAGCCTGCCTTCATGCGGTCAGCGACCGATAGAACCGCGCGCTCGCGGGCGAAGTCGACGCCCATGAGGATGACCGGCGCCTTTCGCGCGCCGTCTCCCGCGAATGCCGGGCTCACGAGGCGCGGGGCGAGATTCGCGTCGGGACTCGGCGCGATCGCCCCGAGGGTCTGACCCTCAACGACCGACTCGTCGAGGAGGTTCGCGCGGTCGAGCCAGGAGTCCGGGTCGTCGTCGTCGAACGACGCGCTCATGAACTGACCGTGGCCGGTCGCGTAATCGATCGCCGACGAGAACATGACGCCCTCGTAGGTTCCGCGCCAGAAGGCGAGAAAGAACGTCAGCGCGGCGGTCGCGACGGCGATGCCTACGACGTTGACCGCGGCCCTGAGGCCGTGCCTCCTCATGTTGAGGAATGCGAGGGTGAAAAGGTTCGCGCTTGAGATGGTTTTGCGGGCGAGCCGCTCGGTGCGCGCGTGCATGCGTGATCCTTCGCATCCGCCCAGAGGTCTTTTTCCGCGTGGGCGCGCCGACGACGCGCGTCGGCGCGGGCGCAAAAAAAGCCCGCGGGAAGGATACTGATTAGAGTATTGATCCCGCGGGCTTCTCTCTCGAAGTCCCACTGCTTATCGCCGCTTCGATGAAGCGGCTTC
The DNA here is from genome assembly GCA_035352735.1 of Treponemataceae bacterium. Taxonomy (GTDB): domain Bacteria; phylum Spirochaetota; class Spirochaetia; order Treponematales; family Treponemataceae; genus Teretinema. The sequence goes on from DAOPYF010000086.1 coordinate 7,004, forward strand.
AGCCCGGGGTCGGCCATTGGGCCGCCCTTGTCTTTTTTGAATATAGGGCATGGGGCATCGCCTGTCAATATTTTTTTGCGTTCGCCGTCGTGTATGCGGCGTCAAACATTTTTTGGAAGGATGGGTTCGCGGGAAGGAAACCTTTTTCCGAAAAGGTTTCCTTCCCGCGTTCTGTTAGTATTTCGAGAGGTAGCTTTCGATTTCCCACTCGGAGACGCGATTCTTGTACTCGGACCACTCAAGCTCCTTGGCCTCGAGGTATTTCTCGAAGATGTGGTCGCCGAGCACCTGGCGGACGAGCTTGTCCTTTTTCATCTCCTGGAGCGCCTCGTGGAGGTCGCCGGGGAGGCCCTCGATCTTGCGGCGCTTGCGCTCGGCGGCGCTCATCTCGTAGATGTTGCCGTCGACCGCCTGCGGGGGCGTGAGCTTTTCGCGGACGCCCTCAAGGCCGGCGGCGAGGACGAGCGCGAGGACGAGGTAGGGGTTCGCCGCGGGGTCGGGGCTACGGAGCTCGACCCGGCTCGCGTGCTCGTCGGCGTCGGGGACGCGGATGAGCGGGCTTCGGTTATGCGCGGACCAGGCGATGTACACGGGAGCCTCGTACTCGGGCACGAGCCGCTTGTAGGAGTTCACGAGCGGGTTCGCGACGGCGGTGATGCCCTTGATGTGCCGCATGACGCCGGCGATGAAGTGGTACGCGAGCGGGGAAAGCCCGTTCGGGTCCGTCTCGCTCGCGAAGTCGTTTTTCTTCCCCTGCGACAGGGACATGTTGAGGTGGAGTCCGGATCCGGGGATGCCGTAGATGGGTTTGGGCATGAAGGTCGCGTGGAGGCCGTGCCGCTGGGCGACGGTCTTGACGGCCATCTTGAAGGTCATCATGCGGTCCGCGGCCTCGAGCGCCTCGGTGTACTTGAAGTCGATCTCGTGCTGGCCGCGCGCGCACTCGTGGTGCGAGGCCTCGATCTCGAAGTCCATCTCCTCGAGGGTGAGCACCATGTCGCGCCGCGCGTTCTCGCCGAGGTCGATCGGGCCCATGTCGAAGTAGCCGCCGTTGTCGAGGGTCTTGAGGGTCGGGCCTCCCTCGGAGTCGGTGTGGAAGAGGAAGAACTCGAGTTCGGGGCCGACGTTGAAGGTATAGCCCATGGCGCGGCATTCCTCGATGACGCCCTTGAGCACCTGGCGGGGGGAGCCCGCGAAGGGCTTGCCGCCGGGTGAGTACACGTCGCAGATGAGGCGCGCGACCCGGTTCGGGGACGGCCGCCACGGAAAGAGGCAGAAGGTGTTGAGGTCGGGATGGAGGATCATGTCCGATTCCTCGATGCGCACGAAGCCCTCGATGGACGAGCCGTCGAACATGCAGCGGTTGTTGAGCGCCTTTTCGAGTTGGGAAACCGAAATCGCGACGTTTTTGAGGGTGCCGAAGATATCGGTGAACTGGAGCCTGATGAAGCGGACGTCGTTCTCCGCGACCATTTTCAGGATATCGTCTTTCGTGTAACTGTACATGCCTTATAATAGGGTCGAAACGCCGAATTGGCAAGCGGGGCGCACCCGCGCGAAGCGCGCGGGCCGGGCTTTCCA
>DAOPYF010000086.1:8684-11318 GCA_035352735.1 Treponemataceae bacterium
GCGCCGCGAAATCCCCGATTTCCCTTTCAATCCCTTGCGCGCTCCGTATCCTGCGCGGTCTCCGGCTTACGGAGCCTGAACACCCCGTTTTTCGCCTGAAGCCGCTCGAGCCCCGCGCGCTTTCCCGAGCGATACGGCCGCCAAAGGGGCGCCGCGGTCCAGACCGCGCACACGCCGTTTGGCTTGAGTACCCGCCGTATCTCGGCGAAAAGCGCCCGGGCGTCGATGAACGGCGCGGGCAATACGCCATAGAGCAAGACCGCGTCGAACGTAGAGTCGGCGAATGCCGAGCGCATGGCGTCGTCCCGTTGCACGATCACGTTCGAGAGTCCTGCCTCGCGGACCCGCTTCCCGGTAGTTTCCACCGCGAGCGGCTGGATGTCCGCGGCGTAGAGGGTTCCTTCGCCGCCGATGAGCTTCGCGGCGGGTACGGTAAAGAAGCCCGAGCCGCATCCGATCTCGAGGACCGTCCGCCCCGCGAGGTCCCCGGCGCCGCGAAGCAAGCGCTCGCGGTCGGTGTGTTTGAGCCGGGTGGGGCTTTCAAGCCAGGCGAGGAGGCGGGAAAAGAAGCGGTTCCCCGCGGAGGAATGCCCTTCGAGGATGCGTCGCGCGAGGGTTCCTGGCGTTCTCGCGCCGTTTTCGGTTGTCGTTTTCATCGTTCACTGCTCCTTTTATTGGTACAAAAAGGCTAGAGAAACGGCCGCATGCCGCTCATGTGATAGGTCGCGAAGAGACTGAGCCTCGTTTCAAGGACTCCTTCGTTCTCGGAGTTCTTCGCGATTTCCGTCGTTCCTTCTATAAAACTCTTCGCGATGAAATAGGGAATCAAGGGATCGTGGGAGACTTCTTCCCGCATTTGCCCGAGGATGTGCGCTTCGAGCATCGCGATAAGCCGGTCTTTCACGGCGGCGTATTGCGTGCCCTGGCTTTTTTCCACGGCGATAACGAGTTTTTTTCGGTCGCGCGCGATGATCCCGCGTAGCAGCGCGCCGATCGCGCGGTCCTTTCCGTCTTCGTCCCGGTGGTCGAGGAAATCCTTCAGGTCGCGCAGTAAGGACGCGCAAAAGGAATCGATGAGCGTCGAGAGGATGATTTCCTTGTTCTCAAAGTAAAGATAGAGGTTACTGACGCTGATACCGACCTCGCTCGCGATGGCGCGCATGGTCGTTTCCCGGAAGCCCTTGTCGTAAAAGGAATCCTCCGCGATTGAGAGTATTCGTTCCCGGATCTCGTTTTTCAGCGTTTGCATAATAAAGAACCTTTGTTCCTTATTAAGGGTAGCACGGAGCCCCGTTCCGTGTCAACGAACCGAGACGGGGCGCGCTCGGATTTAGGGTCGGGGCGCGACGGTGATGGCGTACGCGCGCGCGTCGACCGCGCCCGACCCCGTCACGATCTCGTTCCCGAGCTCGACGCTTGTGACGTAATTCGATGGGGTAAGAATCCCCTGCGCGAGGAGGTAATCGACGAAGTCGCTGATCTTCAGCGGCCCCTGAGTGATCGGTTCCTTGGCGCAAAAGGCGATATAGGTCCAGTGGTGGGCGCTTCCGCCCGAGTCGTCGCTATGGTTGCCCTTTTTATACACGTCATACGCGATTCCGCCCAGGGTGACGGTCGCGAATTTTACGCCTGCGGGGGTCATACCGTGATTCAGGTTCCAGATCATGATCTCATGGGAGATCGTGTCGATGCCCGCGGGGAGGGAGGAGACGCACCAGAGGGAAAACGCCATGTTGTAGGTGCCGCGCGCCCGCACGGAAAGGTCGAAATCCGCGGTGATATCGGCGGTTCCCGCCCGAACCGGAAACGCCGTTGAAATCCCGGAGCTCGCGTCCCAGGGCTTGTCGCCGAGAATGACCTCGGGATAGGCGCAGACGTTGTAGCCGCCATTGCGCCAGTCCCATTGCCAGCCGAATGCTTGGGTTCCCGCGATGTCCTCAAGAAAGACGCGTTGGGCGTGGGACCCGGTGCATGCGCCCTTGTTCCAGACGTTGTTGACGACGCGATACCGCGTTCCAAAGGGCACGCTTCCCCAGTCGGACTCGTTTAGGGCGGAAACGGTTCCCTCGGACGGATACGCGCCGGAACGGGACGCATCGCTTGAGGAAGCGCAGGCGGTCATGATGGAAAGAAGCGCGGCGGTGAGGAGGAATGCGCGGAATGGTTTCATGGCGTCTCCAGGATGTTTTGCTCAGTATATATCGGTTTTACGTTCAGGGGAAATGTAAATAAAAACAACAAATAGCAACATTTTCTAGTATTTGCGCTATACATCATTGCAAAGATAGGATAAAGTAGCGTTTGTCAGATAGAGAGTTGTGACGGATAACCCGAACCGGGCATATCCGTCCCGAGGAGCGGGTACCAAGCTACCCGCGTTTTATCAACCGGCATTAGCCAACGAACAGAACATCGCGCGCGCTTCATGGGGATAGTCAGGTGGGATTTTAGGGAAGCATTCCGCTTCCGTCGGCCCATACGCTTGAGAGCCTTTTCCGCGATGAACGTTCCATACGGACATGCTGATCACGTGAGCGCGCGGCCTTAACCGAAGGCTGCCTAAGGAACACACATGGATTCAATCTCTTTGGATGCGGAGGGCGATTTGTCGCCTGAGGTTACGGGTGGAATTTC
>DAOPYF010000087.1:0-4103 GCA_035352735.1 Treponemataceae bacterium
TTGACAAAAATACCTTCATTATCTACTATACAAAGATTATGACAGCAAACGAACTTCGTTCGAAATACATTGAGTTCTTCAAAAGCAAAGGCCACGCGGAAATTTCCGGAAAATCACTGATACCCGATAACGATCCCACCGTACTTTTCACGACGGCCGGTATGCATCCCCTCGTGCCGTATCTTATGGGCGAGCCCCATCCGGCGGGGAAGCGCCTGACGGATTATCAGAAGTGCATCCGTACCGGCGATATCGATTCCGTCGGCGACCCGAGCCATTTGACCTGTTTCGAGATGCTCGGGAACTGGTCCCTCGGCGACTATTTTAAGAATGAGGCGATCAATTTCAGCTTCGAGTTCCTGACAAACCCGAAATGGCTCAATATCCCCGTCGATAAGCTTTCCGTGACCGTGTTCGCCGGGGACGAGACCGTTCCCCGCGACGATGAATCGGCCTCGATATGGAATGGGCTTGGAATCCCGAAAGAGCGAATTCACTTCCTTCCCCGCGAGGATAACTGGTGGGGCCCGGCCGGCGAGACCGGTCCGTGCGGACCCGACACCGAGATGTTCATCGACACCGGTAAGGCGGCCTGCGGCCCTGAGTGTCGGCCCGGTTGCCATTGCGGCAAGTATATTGAGATCTGGAACGACGTCTTTATGCAGTACAACAAGCAGAAGGACGGCTCGTACCTTAAGCTCGACCGCAAGTGCGTCGACACCGGCATGGGCATCGAGCGCACCGTCGCGATGCTTTCCGGAAAGAAGTCGGTATACGAGACCGAGATATTCATCCCGTTCATCCAGGCGGTCGAGAAGGTTTCCGGCAAGAAATACGGGGCAAACAACGCCGACGACGTATCGATCCGCATCATCTGCGATCACGCGCGCGCCGCGACCTTTATCCTCGGCGACGCAAAGGGCGTTACCCCGTCGAACGTCGGCGCGGGCTACGTGCTTCGCCGCATCATTCGCCGCGCCGTCCGCCATGGGCGCAAGCTCGGTATCGACGGGGTCTTCCTCGGAACCGTCGCGCAGGTCGCGATCGACATGTATAAGGGGCCGTATCCCGAGATCGGGGAGAAGGCCGCGTTCGTGCTCGAGGAGCTCAAGGCCGAGGAGGAGAAATTCCTCGTCACCCTCCAGAAGGGCGAGGCCGAGTTCGAGAAGATGCTCCCGAATCTCCTGAAGAACCCGCAAAAGATCATGTCCGGCCGCCTCGCGTTCAAGCTTTACGATACCTATGGGTTCCCGATCGAGCTGACCGAGGAACTCGCCGCGGAAGGCGGGCTCACCGTCAACCGCGAGGAATTCGACGAGGCGTTCAAGAAGCACCAGGAGCTTTCCCGCGCGGGCAGCGAGCAGGTGTTCAAGGGCGGGCTCGCGGACCACTCCGCCGAGACGACCGCCTATCATACCGCGACGCACCTCCTCCAGAAGGCGCTTCGCATGGTGCTCGGCGACCATGTCGGGCAGAAAGGCTCGAATATCACCGCCGAGCGCATGCGCTTCGACTTTACCCATCCCCAGCCGATGACGAAGGAAGAGATCGCCGAGGTCGAGCGGATCGTCAATGAGCAGATTAAGGCCGACCTCAAGGTAACCATGGAGATGATGCCGCTCGAGGAAGCCAAAAAATCCGGCGCGATGGCGCTTTTCGGAGAGAAGTACGAGAATGTCGTAAAGGTATATTCGATCGGCTCGTTCTCGAAGGAAGTGTGCGGAGGTCCGCACGTCGAGCGAACCGGCGGCATGGGAACGTTCAAGATCCAGAAGGAGCAATCATCGTCCGCCGGCGTACGCCGCATTCGGGCGGTTCTCGAGCGATAACCGCGCGTAACTTTATTATAGAAGTACTTGTTGTACATGATATACTCCACAGTAAGGGACAAAGAAGGTAATACATGAAGCGTTCAGGAATATGCGTCGTTCTGTTCATTCTCGCCGCGGGCATGCTTGCGGCCCAGACGGATTTGCAGCCGATTGCCAACGTTAAGCTCAATAAAACCGAGCCGATTACGCTCAAGCAGCTCAAGACCCGCGTTGAGGCCTATCAGAAGGAGCTTGGCCGGGTAATGACCGTGGACGAGAAGAAAAAAGTCCTTGATACGCTCATTAACGAGCGCTTGGTCGTTCAGGCCGCCGAGAAGGAAGGCGTAAAGATCGCCGACTCCGAGGTGAATCAGAACTTCAATCAGATTATCTCCCAGCAGGTCGGCCGAAACGTCACCGAGGTCGAGTACGCCGCGCTCGTCAAGCAGCAGACCGGCATGAGCCTCGATGACATGATGAAGCAGCAGAACGGGATGAGCCTGGCCGAGTATAAGAGCTTCCTCAAGAGCCAGATCATGGCCCAGCGCTACGTGATGATGAAGAAGCAGGCCGATTTGCAGAATCTGCCCCCTCCCGCCGATACGGAGATTCGCGCGTTCTATGACGTCCATAAGCAAAGCTTCGTCCAGCCCGATATGATCAAGCTCTTCCTGGTCGTCGTGCCGAAGGGGGACGACCCCGCCGCGGCGAAGGCGAAGGCTCAGGATTTCCAGAAGCAGCTTAAGGATAAGCCCGCTTCGACGGGCGAGATTAAGGTCCGTTCGCAGGCGCCGGGATCCGGTTTCCAGGCGGGCGACCTGTACGTGAATAAGAACGCCAATGCGGCCGAGCAGCTCGGCATCTCGATGGATGCCCTTTTAAAGATCTTCGGCATGGGGCTTAACGATGTTTCCGACGTTTCGGAGACCGCGCAGGATTTCCAGACCTTCGTCGTTCTCGAGAAGTATCCCGCGAAGATCCTTGAGCTCAGCGACGTGGTCAAGCCGGGAACGACCATTACCGTATACGAGTACATCAAGAACAACATGGTCGTGCAGGCCCAGAATAAGGCCGTTACCGCGGCGCTTCAGCAAATCATCGATGAGCTCCGAAAAGGGGATAATTTCCAACTCCTCAAATCCGGCGCTGACCTTGATAAAGCGTTGACGTGGTAATTTGATGGCAGGAAGAAGAAAAGGCAGAATACTCGCGTTTCAGGCCCTCTATGCCTGGGACGCGTCGAAACTCTCGCTCGCCGACCTCCTCGATTTCGGTTGGGTTGAGGAGGACAAGCGCGAAAAGCTCGGCGAGGACGGTATCGCGTTCCCCCGGCTAATCATAGCCGGGGCGATCGAGCACATCGCGGAGATAGACGCGATCATCAAGGCGAACATCACGAATTGGGATTTCGATCGCCTGAACAAGGTTGACCTCGCGATCCTTCGCATGAGCGTGTATTCCCTCCTCTTTCAACCGGACATGCATCCCTCTATCGTAATCGACGAGGCGATCGATATCTCGAAGGAATTCGGCTCCGATGAGTCGTATAAATTCGTGAACGCCGTCCTCGACAGCATCAGAAAACAGTTGAAGGGAAGTCCCGTGCAGTGAAGGCCTCGAGCCGCGGCTTAAAGGCCCCGTTCATTGCCTTCGGCTTTGCCGCTCTTGCGGCGATAGCCTTGCTATCCTGCGCGAATCCGTCCGATCGCGCTTCATTCTCCAAACGATTGCAAAAGGCAGACTCGCTGATCGAATCGGGCAAAAAAGCCCGAGCCCTCAGGGAGCTGTCCGCGCTGCGAATAGGCGCCGAAAGCGCGAGCCAGTGGCTGTCGATCGCAAAGCGGGAGCGCGAGCTTGGAAGCTATCAGGCTGCCGCGCGCACCCTCTCCGAGGCGGGAAAGGAACTGCCCGCGAGCGACAGCATCGCCGCGTGCCAGGCCGATACCCTTGCCGAGCTCGGTCGCCTCGATGAGGCCGAGAAGTTCGCGGATCGCCTCGTCAAAACGGGTTTTCCCGAGCTTGCGGCCTCGATCGAGCTTTCGCGGTGCCTTGCCGCGGGACCTGGCTATCCCGAGCCACAATGGCTCGAGGCGGCATATCGGGCTACGGGAAACCCCGTTTTCCGGAATGATGCCGCCGTCCTCTACGCCGCCTCCGGTAAATTCCCCGAGGCATCGGCCCTTTTCCCCGAACCAAAAGCCTTCGCCGATTCACCGATTGCGGCTGACGCTTCCGTAATCGCGCCAGGTGTTTCCGCAAGTGCGTCGAGCGCTACCCAAGCCGCGCCGAGCG
>DAOPYF010000087.1:4203-6563 GCA_035352735.1 Treponemataceae bacterium
CCTTCTATGGCGAGCGCTTCACCTGTTACGCCGAATGATTCCCTAGGATCGCTTTCGGGCGAGCAAGAATCGACCGTCGCCCCTTCGCTCGATGGGGGCGATTCAGGCGCGGATCCCCGTATGGAACCCCTTCCAAAGGATCTCATGCTTCAGGCGCTGCTCGCCTATGACGGCGGTTTGTGGGATCGCGTCGTGACCCTCTTTCCGCCGCCTGAAGATCCACGGCTTGATCGGGAGATGCTTTCGATACTCGCAGACGCCGCATGGAAGGGCGGAAACGAGACGCTCGCCCGAGAAATCTGGTGCGAGCTCGTTTCGCGCGAGCCTAACTATTCGCCTATCCCGTATTATAACCTCGCGAAAACGGCTGAGGATCCCGAGGTCGCGCGGACGAGCCTCGTGCGGTGTACCGAGCTTTTTCCGGCTTGGTATCCCGCCGTCGCCCAAATCGTTCGCCTTGGCGGCCATGCGGATAAAAAAGCACAGGATACCGATGATCCGGTGACCAAGTCGCTCAAGGACGCGGGGTTTATGAGCCTCAATATGGAAGCTTCGCTGCGCGATGGGCGTTTTTCCCCCGATGACGCGCGAGAGACCTTGCATCGAGCACTCGCCGCCGACAAGGAAGGCACCGACGTCAGGCTGAAGATCGAGGAGTTGCGGTATGCCCTCGGCGAGGACGGCGATAGCGTGCGCTCGTCGTCGGATATGTGGAAGCTGTTGGAGGCGTACGGGAAAAATCCCGTGCTTTATCGGTACGCGACGTGGTTTTTCGCGGTAGCCGGGGATGCAGGCTCGGCCTTTTCGGTCAATCGGTCGAATCCCGACGGGGCCGATCCCTTTTACCTTGGGCTAGAAGCCGCGTGCGCGGGCAACGCCGCCGAAGCGGAGGCGTCGTTCTCGAAGGTTGCCTCAAGCGAGGCGAACGCGTGGGCCGCCCTCGGGAATATCGCGCGGATCGCGGCCAAGGGCGCCGATTATGGAAAGGCCGATGAAACGGCCGCGCTTGCGGCAAAGCTTGCCCCGAACGACCGGATCCGAAGCAGGCTCTTCGCGGAGGAAGGGGAATATCTCCTCGCGCTCAACGAGCCCGATCGCGCCCGAAAGATCCTGGGATACGCCCTTGATCTCGATCCCGACAACTATCGCGCGCGTTCGCGCCTGCGGGCGCTCGAGGCCGAAGGTACGAGCCTTGCGACAAGCGATAATCCCGCGCCGTGAGGCAATACCGCACCGTGATGCGCGATGCGATATCGCGCAAGGCATGAATCCGTAATGGGCATAAAAAAACCCGGCGGTGCGTTTGCCCGACGGGTTGATTGAAAACGCGAAAAAGGCGCTTATTCGATAACGGCGATGATATCGGCCGCTTTCAGGACCAAGTGGTCTTCCCCGTCGATCTTGACGGCAATACCGGCGTATTTTTCATACATTACTTTCTGTCCGGCGCTGACCTTGATCTTTTCCTTGTCATCACCGACTGCAATGACGACTGCGGTCTGTGTTTTTTCCTGCGCGGTGTCGGGAATAATGATCCCGCTTGCCGTCTTTGCTTCAAGTTTGTCCGTTCTCACCAGAACGCGGTCTGCCAATGGCTTGAGTTTCATGGATTTCCTCCTGCAGGTACTAATATACGAATAAACCCTTTCAAGGGTCAAGAAGAATTACGTTCGGGGTTTGTCGCATTCTGATACACGGTGGGTACCTTCTTGCCCGAATGGGTCAAAACTACCCATTTTTAGGGCTTTTATCTGAACCAGGTCGATTTGACTCACTTCTCAAAGAATGATTAACGGATTGCTAAATCTATACAAGATAACGTTTTATAAAAAGTGAAATAAGGGCATCTTGAAAAAAATAAGTTGGCACGCTTCTTGCTTATATAAAGCATCACACTTGTGGAGGATACCCATGGTAAATACAACAGTAACTCGTGCTTCTTTCGAAGATAACATTCTTTCCACATACCTGAAAGAGATCAACGCTATCCCCCTCTTAAGCCGTGAGGAAGAATACGAATACGCGGTCGCCGCGGCAGCAGGTGACGAGAAGGCGCGCGACAAACTCGTGCGCGCGAACCTTCGGTTCGTCGTCAGCGTCGCGAAAAAATACCAGAACCAGGGCTTGCCCCTGATGGATCTCATCAGCGAGGGCAACATCGGCCTCCTCAACGCCGTCGAACGCTTTGACGTGTCGAAGGGCTATCATTTCATCTCCTACGCCGTTTGGTGGGTGCGCCAGGCGATCCTCAAGGCGATCTGCGAGAAATCGCGCATGATCCGCCTTCCGCTTAACCGCGCGAACGAGCTCGTGCAGATCGACAAGGCGCGCAAGGTCGTGCACGGAAACCGGACCGAGGA
>DAOPYF010000087.1:6663-11265 GCA_035352735.1 Treponemataceae bacterium
AGCTCGTGCAGATCGACAAGGCGCGCAAGGTCGTGCACGGAAACCGGACCGAGGAAGAGGAACTCCGCGAGATCGCGGGCCTCTTGAACATGAGCGAGGATCACGTGCGCGACATCGTCACGATCTCCCGCGACATGGTTTCCCTCGATTCGCCGGTTTTCACCGATCGCGACTCGTCGACCCTGGGCGATTTCATCGAGGATGGGCAGTACGAGCAGCCCGAGCAGTACGTGATCGCGGGAAACCTTCGCGATGACATCGACGGAATCCTTTCCTCCCTTTCCGAGAAGGAAGCCGAGGTTATCCGGTATCGCTTCGGGCTTTCCGGCTATCGTGCCCTGTCGCTCAAGGACATCGGCGTGAAGTTCAACCTGACGAAGGAACGGATTCGCCAGATCGAGAAGAAGGCGATCAAGCGGCTCCAGCACCCGAGTAGGATGAACCGCCTCGAGGCCTACGTAGCCTGATGGCCTTTGTCAGGCGCTAGTCGCCCCGCGGCGCTTGATACCCCGCGGCTTAGACCGCGCGGGGCTCGCCGCATGACACATACTCCTTTTTTCGAATATAATCGCCGCATGGTTCATGCGGCGATTTTTGATATGGACGGGCTCCTTTTCGACACGGAGCGGCTGTGCCGCGACGCGTGGCAGACCGTCGCGCGGGAAGACGGCTACGAGATGGACGACTCGCTTTTCATCGCGTGCGTCGGGAGCAATTCCCGCGATACCCGCGCCTACGTGCTCGGCGCCCTCGGCGATGACTTTCCCTACGAGCGCTTCAGCGCGCGCGCGCGGGAATGGATGCGCTCTCGCATGGAGCGCTCGGGCCCGCCCGAGAAGCCCGGGGCGCGGCGGATCCTCGAGTACTTTCGCGCGTCGGGCGTTCCGGTCGCGCTCGCGACCTCGACGAGCGAGGCTTCGGCGCGCTGGATGGTCGAGCGAGCGGGGCTTGCCGGTTTTTTTGACGCGTGGGCTTTCGGTAGCGAGGTCGAGCGGGGGAAGCCAGAGCCTGATATCTTCCTCCTCGCGCAGTCGCGGCTCGGTGTACCCGAGGCCGGGCGCTGCGTGGTATTCGAGGATTCGCCCGCCGGGCTCAAGGCTGCCTCCCGCGCGGGGATGCGAACGGTGTTTGTCCCCGATCTGATCGCGCCGAACGAGGAGCTCAAACCCTTTGTGTGGAAGCGAGTCGCTTCCCTCGCCGACGCGGCTTCTCCGACATTTTACGCCGATATGTAATATTTATGCATGATCTCGCGGCATTGCCGCATAATTATACTTGACGCGCCGCGCGCGCTTCGATAGTATGTGCCCATAGGCATGAGAACGAAGGCGTATCTGCACTTACGTGTGGATACGTCTTTTTTTTTGCGTACGATTGTATTGTGGAGGCATACATGAGCATTTTATCCAAGCCCGATATCACCGCGATGGTGAAAGAGAATGACGTTCAATTCATCCGGCTTCAGTTTACCGACTTGTTCGGCCAACTCAAGAACGTCGCCATTACGCCGAGCCAGCTCGATAAATGCCTCGACAACAAGTGCATGATCGACGGATCCTCGATCGAGGGTTTCGTGCGCATCGAGGAATCGGATATGTATCTCCAGCCGGACCTCGACACCTTCAATATCCTGCCGTGGCGGCCGCAGCAGGGCAAGGTCGGGCGCCTGATCTGCGACGTGTGCAATCCCGACGGCACGCCCTTCGCGGGCTCTCCCCGATACATCCTCAAACGGCAGCTTGAGCGCGCCGAACGGCTCGGGTACGTATTCAACGTCGGCCCCGAGCTTGAGTTTTTCCTGTTCCAGACGGACGAGAAGGGATTCCCGACCATCGAGACCCACGACAACGCCGGGTACTTTGACCTTGGTCCGACGGACCAGGGGGAGAACGCGCGCCGCGAGATGGTCCTCATGCTCGAGCAGATGGGCTTCGAGATCGAGGCCTCGCACCACGAGGTCGCGCCGGGGCAGCACGAGATCGATTTCCGCTTCGACAACGCGCTCGTGACCGCCGACCGGGTGATGACCTTTAAGATGGCGATTAAGACCATCGCGCAGCGGCACGGGCTTCACGCCTCGTTCATGCCGAAGCCGATCGCCGGGGCGAACGGCTCGGGGATGCACACGAACATGTCCCTCATGAAGGGGTCGACGAACGCGTTCTTCGACGAGAAAGACCCGCAGGGCCTGAGCGTCGTGGCGCGGCAGTATATCGCGGGAGTCCTTTCGCATATGAAGGGAATCGCCGCTATCACGAACCCGACCGTCAACTCCTATAAAAGGCTCGTTCCCGGCTTCGAGGCGCCCGTGTATATCGCGTGGTCGCCCGCGAACCGGAGTCCGCTCATCCGGATACCGGCCGCGCGTGGAAAAGCGACCCGCGTCGAGCTCAGGTCCCCGGACCCGACTTGCAACCCATACCTTTCTTTTGCGATAATCCTAGCGGCCGGCCTCGACGGGATCGAGAAGGGGATGGTTCCCCCCCAGTCCTGCGAGCAAAACATCTTCCAGCTGTCGGCCGATGAGCGCGCGTCCCAGGGGATCGAAAGCCTTCCCGGCAACCTCGCGGACGCCCTCGCGCTCATGAAGGCGGACCCGCTCGCCCGCGAAGTGCTCGGCGACCATATCTATGGGCGCTTTATCGAGGCGAAGGAGAAGGAGTGGGACGAGTATCGGACCAAGGTCACTCCTTGGGAGATTGAGGCGTACCTGACGAAATATTGATATGAAGAGCATAATCGTTGCCTTCTCAAATCCACTCCTCACCAACTGGGCAACGTCGGTTCTGACGCGCGGGGGCTACTCGATCGAGTACTCCTGCAAGACCGGCGCGGAAGTCGCGCGCGTCGCGGATTTCTGCACGAGCCCGGTCGTCCTGAGCGGGTTCCAATTCCCGGACATGACCGCCGAGGACCTTCTCGGCGCCCTGGACGGGCGTTTGGCAATGATCGTCGTCATGCTTCCCCACCAGCGGGACCTGCTCGAGCGGCGGGATCTCACGTCGGTGCCGTACCCCGTGAGCGCGATGGACCTGCTCCAGGCCATCGAGGAGATCGAGAACCAGGCGGCGAAGAAGGCCGCGACGGGAACCGTCATCCCGGGGAAGCATAAGCCGACCGAGCGACCCGCCGAGGAAAAGCTCTTGATCCTCAAGGCGAAGACCCAGCTCATGGACGAGAACCAGATGACGGAGTCCCAGGCGCACCGCTTCCTTCAAAAGGCGAGCATGGACCGGGGGCTGAAGCTGATCGACGCGGCCCGGATGGTGCTCGAAAGGTCGCTGGCGGTGTAGCGCCGGGCCGATCCGCGGATAGCCCAGCGGCCACATGCGCGTATTCCGGGGATATTTTGGGCCATAAGTCACTTGTGGTAACGCGGCGAATCGTGTATAGTTGAGTGACACGAGCTTGAAAAAGCGCATTCAAGAGCCCGGTCTTTGGCCGGGCTCCTTTTTTTTGTTTTTTGCCAATTTATAAATCGTGGCGATACTCGCCGTTCCGGGAAAGATTGCCCGGAGCCGATGGGCCCGAAGCGGGAGGGAATCATGAAGGCAAAGTTTATTTTTATCACGGGCGGCGTCGTTTCGTCGCTGGGCAAGGGAATCACGGCCGCCTCGATCGGTCTCCTCCTAAAAAGCCGGGGCGTCAAGGTCGTCAACCAAAAGTTCGACCCGTACCTTAACATCGACCCGGGCACGATGAACCCCTATCAGCACGGCGAGGTTTTCGTCACCGTCGACGGCGGCGAGACGGACCTCGATCTCGGGCACTACGAGCGCTTCACGGACGTGCAGCTTCACCGCTTCAACAACACGACCGCCGGAAAGGTGTACCAGGCGATCCTCGACCGCGAGCGCGCCGGCGGCTATCAGGGGAACACCGTCCAGGTCATCCCCCACGTGACCGACGAGATCAAGAGCCGCATCCTCAAGACCGCGGAGGAAACCGACGCGGACGTTATCATCACCGAGGTCGGCGGCACGGTCGGCGATATCGAGTCGCTGCCGTTCATCGAGGCCATCAGGCAGATCAAGTACACGGTCGGCAAGGACAACTGCGCCTTCGTGCACCTCGGCCTTTTGCCGTACCTCAAGGAATGCGGCGAGCTCAAGACGAAGCCGATGCAGCACAGCGTCAAGGAACTCCTCGGCTTCGGTATCCAGCCGGACATCATCATGTGTCGGAGCGAGAAGCCGCTCACCCGTTCCATCCGCGAGAAGCTCGGGCTTTTCTGCAACGTCACCCAGGACGCGATCATCGAAAACTTGAGCGCCAAGTCCATATACGAGGTTCCGCTCATGCTCGAGAAGGAAGGGCTTGGCAAGAAGCTCGGCAAACTCCTCGGGCTTCCCGAGACCGCGCCCTCGCTCGACGAATGGAAGGCGATGGTCCAGCGCTTCTACAACCCCGAGAAGGAGACGACGATCGCGCTCGTCGGGAAGTACGTCGAGCTCCATGACGCGTACCTTTCGGTCGCCGAGGCGCTCACCGCCGGAGGCATCGCCCACAACGCGCGGGTGAAGATCGACTGGATCGACTCCGAGAAGATCACCGACCTTTCGAAGGCCGCCGAGCTTCTCGGCAAGGCGAACGGCATCATCG
>DAOPYF010000088.1:0-11241 GCA_035352735.1 Treponemataceae bacterium
GAAACATGAACTACGCGACCACCGAGCAGGCGCTCACCAACCTCTTTGGCCAGTATGGCGAAGTCGTCTCTTCCACCATCATCAAGGATCGCTACACCCAGCAGTCCAAGGGTTTTGGTTTCGTTGAGATGGCCGATGCGCAGGCCGCCGAAGCCGCGATCGCGACCCTGAACAACCAGGAGTTCGAAGGCCGCCGCCTCCGCGTTAACGTCGCGGAGAACAAGCCGCGCGAGAGCCGCCCCCGCTTCAACAACGATCGCGGTGGTTACGGTAACGACCGCTACTAATTATCATTCGATAATTATTGAAGCCTTCCTTTCGGGGAAGGCTTTTTTTATTGTTCACGATCGCATACGCCCCTGCATTTGTCTCGAGCATCCTCGATCTCGCGTATTTAGGAGATAACCGTGACACCGTTTTCGCGCACAAAAGATCTCGCATCCCGCCTCGTTCGCTTTCTCCGGCGCAAACCCAAAATCCTCATCGCGCTCGCGCTTGCCCTCGCCGTCCTTGCCACTACGGGCGTTTGGGTATACCGCGCCACGACCATTGCGCTCGTCGCCGTACCCGAGGATATCCTCAATGGCAAGACGCTCCCCCCTCTCCCGGCGGGCTATCGCCTCATCACCGCGGGCGACGAAGCGCGAAAGGGCCACGGCAAGATAGCGTTCTCGGTCGAGACCGAGATCATCGAGGACCGGGCGGCGCTCCCGAAGTCAGTGGACTCGCTCGCGCTCGTTTCGCGGGATTACCGCGTCCCGGTCGAAGGCGGCGGGACAAAGCTTCTCTCGGAACTCGCGCCCGGCGAAACGGCCCTGCCGTTGAACGGCCAGTACCTCGACAACCCCGAGTATCCCGCCATCGCCTTCCGCTTCGCGCGCATAGCGTCCTCGCGCGGGAAAAAGGTTCCGGCAGCTCTCGAGCGCTGGCTTTCTCAGGCGTTCCCCGAAGCACCGAAGGATGAGGTCGTCTTCGTCGCGGCGGTCGGCGACCTCATGCCCGGGCGCGGGGTCGAGCGGATCTTCGCGCGCTCAGACGGCGCGGAGCGGGTTTTCGGCGACACCCTCCCGATCCTCCGCTCGAACGACCTCATGATCGGGAACCTCGAGGGCGCGGTTACCGAGGGGAACGCGCAGGCGACGAAGAGCTACACCTTTAAGTACGGCACCGCGGTCCTTCCCGTCCTCAAGAAGGCGGGCTTTACCTATCTCATGCTCACGAACAACCACTCCTTCGACTACGGCGCGGAGGGCTTCGCCGACACGCGCAAGGCGGTGCGTGCGGCGGGCTT
Organism: Treponemataceae bacterium; assembly: GCA_035352735.1. Taxonomy (GTDB): domain Bacteria; phylum Spirochaetota; class Spirochaetia; order Treponematales; family Treponemataceae; genus Teretinema. The sequence goes on from DAOPYF010000088.1 coordinate 1,292, forward strand.
CGCGACCTCAGGGGTCGGGGAAAACCTCGCCGAGGCGAAGCGATTTTGGCGAACACAGATAAAAGGAACGCCGATCTCGGTGATCTCCTGCGGGGCGTACCCGGTCGAGCGAACCGGCTTCGACGGCGCGAAAACCGCCGCCGCGCTCGAGTCGCGTCCGGGGATCCTGTGGGAATCGGGCGATATCCCGGCCCTCGTCAAGGCCGAGAAGGCGACGGGCGCGTTCGTCATCGTGTGCGTGCACGGCGGCGAGGAATACCGCTTTACGCCTTCTGCTCGGCAAACGGCGTTTTACCGCGCGCTCGCAGACTCGGGCGCCGACGCGGTCTTCGGCTCGCATCCACACGTCCTCCAGCCGATCGAGCGCCGAGGGAATGCGCTCATCGTCTACTCGCTCGGGAACTTTCTTTTTCCCGGCATGGGCGGTATGAGCGGGGCCGAGGACTCGGAGATCGTGCGGCTCGGCGTCGTCCGCGGGAGAATAGTTTACCGAGAGGTATATCCCGCCAAGCTCGACGGCACGCGCGTCGCGCTCGCGAAACGGTGATATACTGAGCGGCATGGATAGCTCAGCGGATTTGCCGGCATCGTCGACCCTCGAGGCGTTTCTCGCGCCCGATCTCGATCGCGCGGGATTCATCGCGGCATGGCTTCGCGCGCGGGAGATACCGCACACGGTCGTTCCCCTCGCGGGGCGGCGGCACGTCGTGATACGGTTCGACCAAAGCGCCTACGACCCGCTTTTCAGGATGAAAACCCTCGTCGCGCACTACGACCGGGCGCCGGGCACGCCGGGCGCGAACGATAACAGCGCCGCGTGCTTTCAGCTCATGCTCTTCGCCGAGCGCCTCTGTCGCCGCGAACGGGAGCGGCCCGAGGGCAAGGGCCTCGCGCACAACGTCAGGATAATCTTCACCGACGGGGAAGAGGCGGCAGGCACAAAAGGAGTGGCGGGCCAGGGAGCCTACGCCCTTGGCTCGGGCCTCCGCAAGCTCAAGATGACCGAGGACGACGTCTACGTCCTCGACGCGACGGGCCGCGGCGACGCCCTTGTCCTATCGACCGCGTGCGTCGCGAAAAAAAAGCACGCCGCTCGGCCCGCGGCCCTCGACGCGCGGCTCGCCGCGCTGCACGAGTCGGCGACGAGAATCGCCCAGGACGCCGCGACCGGGTCATGGATGACGCTGTTGACCCCCTATAGCGACGACGCGGGTTTTCTCGCCTCGGGGATCGCCGCGCAGGTGGTCACCGTGCTTCCGCGGCTCGAGGCGGAAGTCCTCGCCCGCGCGCTCGCCGAGAGCGGCTTAGACAGCGGGCCAGCGGGCGGCGGGACTTCGGACGTCGCGGTACGCGCGCGCCCGGGCACCGGGCTCGGGCGCGAAGAGATCGAGCGCGCGGTTAGCCTCAACCGAAAGCTTCCCGCAGGTTCCCCGCTCGCGGACATCATCCCGGAAACCTGGCGCCTCATGCATACCCCGTCGGACTGCGCGCGAACCCTCACGAGCGACGCGTTCGTCCTCATGGCCCGCTTTCTCGACGCCCTCGCCTCATCGATGGAGATCGCGCTATGAAGCCCGATAAACTCTGCGCGCTCACCTTCGACGACGGCCCCGACGCGATAAAGACCCCGCTCGTGCTCGACAGGCTCGAGCGGTACGGCGCGGTCGCGACCTTCATGATGGTCGGGCACTGCGTGAACGAGACGACGAGGCCGGTAATCGAGCGCGTCGTTTCCCTGGGATGCGAAATCGGCAACCACGCGTGGGGATGGGAAAGCATGGACCGCATGACGGACGCGGAGATTCGGGACTCGATACGGCGCACGAGCGAGGCGATCGCGCGATACTCAGGGAAAGCGCCGCGCTTCTTCCGCCCGCCGAACCTCGCCGTTTCCGACGCTCTGTACGACGCCGTCGGGCTTCCCTTCGTCGGCGGCGTGATCGGACGCGACTGGGCCGGATGCGACACCTCGGCCGAAGCGCGCGCGCGCAACGTCCTTACGGGCATGCGCGACGGCGCGATCATCCTCCTCCACGACGTTCAGCCTGATCCCCATCCCACGCCCGAGGCGCTCGACATCCTCATCCCGGAACTTACGCGCCGCGGATATGAGTTCGCCACCTTAAGCGAGCTTTTCGCCCGCAAGGGCGTCACGCCGGACCCGAAGGCGCAGAGACTCTGGGACGCTGTCGAGTAATCAACTGTCCCCGCGCGCGCCTCTCGATGAACCGGGACGCATACCGCATGCGCCGCACATGCCGCACGCGCTGCCGCGCGCGGCAAAAAAGCGTTTGACCAGTACTGCAACGTCGCCCCTTTTCCGTGGCAGAAACGGATGATGCATGGTATACTTTAAAAAAATAAACACGATACGGAGAAATCGGCGGTTAGGCAGGAAATCGTGATCAAACTTGAGAACTACTCACTCCATGAAATGGTATACGAAAACGCCCACACCCTGATCTACCGCGGAACGCGCGATTCCGATGGCCTGCCGATCATCGCTAAGCTCATTCGAAAGCAGTACCACACCCAGGAGGAACTGCAAAAGCTCGAACAGGAATTCCGCCTCCTCCAAGAACTCTCCCACCCCGGAATCGTCCGGTACGTCGACCTCGTCGCCTTTCAATCGAGCAAGGCGATCATCATGGAAGAGAACGAGTCGGTCACCCTTCAGGCATTCATCCACAAGACTAAGCCGGATCTCGCCGTCCTCATCGACCTCGCATGCCAGATCGCGGCCGTAGTATCCTACGTTCACGGGAAAGGGTTCGTGCTGCGAGACATAAAAAGCACGAATATCATCGTCGATCCGGCCGGACCCAAGGCGCGCTTCATCGATTTTGGGCTCGCGACCATGCTCCGCCGAGAGATTCAGGATTTCGTCAGTTACGAGAACCTTCAGGGCACCCTCGCGTATATGTCGCCCGAACAAACCGGACGCATCGATAGGCCGATGGACTTTCGCTCCGACCTTTACTCGCTCGGCGTCACCCTCTACGAGATGTTCACCGGCGGGCTCCCCTTCCGCTACGCGGAGCCGATCGAGCTCGTGCACGCGCACCTCGCGATGCTGCCGGTCGCGCCGCATAAGCGGAAACAGGCAGTCCCGAGGCAGGTCTCGGACATCATCATGAAGCTTCTCGAGAAGGATCCCGCGCTCCGCTACCAAACGGCGATCGGCCTCGAGGCTGATCTCAAATCATGCGCGGAAAGCCTCCGCGCATCGGGCGAGATCGCGCCCTTCGAGCTTGCGCGCGAGGATTTTTCCTCCGACTTCATCCTCACGGACCGGATATTCGGGCGCGAAGCGGAAACGGAACTTGTATTGGAAGAGTTCGCGCGCGCGGCTAACGGGGAAAATCGCATGCTCGTGTTCACCGGCCCGGGAGGAATCGGAAAGTCGCGCGTCATCGCCGAGGCGCGCAAACCGCTTGGCGAGCGCGAGGGGCTTTTCACCGCGGGAAAGTTCGAGCAGTTCAGGCAAGACATTCCCTACAGCGCCTGGATCCAGTGCTTCGAGAGCCTCGTGCGCCAGATCCTCGCGGAGCCGGAGGCGCGGCTCAAAGAAGCCCAGGCTAATATCCTGGAGCTCGTCGGCGAGAACGGCCAGGTGCTCATCGACCTCGTGCCCGAGATCGCCGCCGTCATCGGCCCGCAGCGTTCCGTTCCCGCCCTCGGCTCGGGCGAAAACCAAACGCGGTTTTTCCACGCCTTCGTCGCGTTCGTTAAGGCCTTCGCGCGCAAGGGATCGCCGCTCGTCATATCCCTCGACGACATCCACTGGGCCGACCAGGCGAGCCTTTCCCTCATCGGCGCGCTCCTCGAGGACTTAAGCGTCGGCAACCTCCTCATCATCGCGAGCTACCGAAACGACGAAGTGACCGATGACCACCCGGTCGCGGCATTCTTCCGGCACCTCGACGCCGCGGGCGTGCATTGGTGGCAGCGCCGCGAGCTTCCCCCCCTTTCCCCGGAGGCGACCGATCGTCTGATCGCCGAGACCCTTCATCGCCCGATCGCCGAAATCGCCGACATTGCCGAGGCGATACGGGGCAAGACGGGAAACAACCCGTTCTTCGTCAGGGAATTCCTCATGAGCCTCCGGAAGTCCGGGTGCATCGAGTTCGAGCGCGGGTGGAAATGGGACATCGAAAAGGTTCGCGCGGCGCGCATGAGCGACACGGTCGCGGCCCTTTTCGCCGAGCGGATCAAGACCTTCGGACCCGAGACTGTCGAGATGCTCGGCACGCTCGCCTGCATGGGAAACGACGTCGACATCGGCTTCGCCGCGCTCATCCTCGGGATTCCCCACGACGAACTGGCGACGGTTCTCGCGCCCGCCTTCAACGAGGGGATACTCGAGAAGATCGGCTCGCAGATACGCTTCGGGCATGACCGCATCATCGAGGCCTTGACCTCGGGCATGCGACCGAACCAAAAGGTAAGCGAGCATCGGCGCATCGCCGAGTTTATGCTCGCGACGCTTTCCCCCGCCGAGCGCGACGAGCGCCTTTTCGAGCTCGTCTACCAGCTCAACGCCGCGCGGCAGGCGATCGCCGATCCGGACGTCAGGCTCCAAACCGCCAACCTCAACATCCGCGCGGGCCGCAAGGCCTTCAAGTCGGGGGCCTACGAGTCGGCCTTCGCGTACTACGAGATCGCCGACGAGCTCATCCCGCATGAACGATGGCACGGCGACCGCGCCTTCATGATCGAGTTCGCGACCGACTTCAGCGAGATACTCTATCTCACGGGAAGGATCGCCCGGGCCGAGGAGGAGTTCTCGCTCGTCCTCGCGAACACGCGGGACATCCTCGAGCGCGTTCGCCTGTACGAGATCATGATCACCTGCTATACGTCGGTCTACCGCCTCGAGGAGGCGATCGCCGTCGGCAGGGAAGCGCTCGCGCAGCTCGGCGTCTTCGTCCCCCATAAGCCATCACTCATCCACACGCTGATGCTCCTCGCGCGGACCTTCCTCGCGAACCGTTCCCTTTCGCCCGAAAAAATCACGGGCTTACCGGCGATGACCGATCCGAAGCAGCTCGCGATCATGCGTCTCCTTATGGCGACGAGCGAACCCTCCTATCTCGGGGATCCCATTTATCTCGGGATACTCGTCTTCAACATGATTCTCCGCTCCGTCGCGTACGGGAATTGCCCGTCGAGCGCGTACGCCTGGTCGGGGTTCGCGGTCATCATGACCAACGGGCTTAAGATCCCCGCCCTCGGGAAGCGTTACGCCGAGGCCGCGCTCTCGCTCGCCGCCTCGTACGACGACAAGACGATCCGCTGCAAGGTCAACTTCATGATCGGCGACATGATCGCGCACTGGACCGCGCCGCTTCGCGACAGCCTTCCGTATCTCCTCGATTCCTATCACGGGGGGAACGAAACGGGAAACCATCTCTGGGCTTCCTACGCGCTCAACAACTATCTTTTCTACACCTTCTTCAAGGGCGACTCGCTCCATTCCGTCCAGAAAAAATTCGAGCGTTACTACCCCGTGATGAAGCGCTACGATCAGCCCCACGCGCGAGAATGCTACGAGCTCTGGTTCCAGCTCACGAAGTCGGCGATTTCCGACGAAGACGGCATCAAGCTGGGCGGTGACGTCTTCGACGAGAAGGACGCGGTCGAGCACTGGAAACGCGGAAACGCGCGATCGGCATTCGGCTACTACGTCGTCGCGCGCCTCGTCGCGTCGTTCTTCAACGGGGACTGGGAAGCCGGCATCGAGATGGCCAACGAGGGAAAGCAGGCGATGTACGGGCTCCTCGGGATGTTTTTCGTCGTCGAATACCACTATTACCGCGCGCTCAATTACATCGCGCTCGGCATGAAGACGCGCCGTTCGAGGAGCGCGACGGTTCACGCGAGGAAAAGCCTCGCCGTCCTCTCCAGGCTCGGGGAGACGGCCCCCGACGTCGCGCATAAGGCCGCGATCGTGCGCGGGGGCATCCTTATCCTAGCCCACAAGTTCTCCGAGGCGACGACCGTTCTCGACGGCGCGATATCGAACGCGAGAGTCTCGGGCTACGGGCAGGACGTAGCCATCGCGTGCGAACTCGCGGCCCGCGCGTTCCAGACGATGGGGGCCCAATCACTCGCGCGGTCGTGCATGACGGAGGCGTATCATGGCTACGTCGCCTGGGGCCTTTGCTCGAAAGCGAGAAGGCTTCTCGAATGCTTCGATTACCTCATCGCCAAGGGCGTCGCGCCGGGCGAGGCATCGCTCGGCGACGGTACGTTGGGGCATGGGGACGCGAACGCGGACTCGGTCCCGAGCACGGGCTCAAGCGGTTCCGAGAGCCTCGATCTCGCCGCGATAATCAAGGCATCGAACATCCTCAACGGGACGATCGTGCTCGACGAGCTCCTCGAGCGGCTCATCCGCGTCGTCATGGAGAACGCAGGGGCGCAGCGCTCGGTCCTGCTCCTCCGAAGCGACAGCGGGTACCAGGTCACCGTCGAGGGAACGAGCGGCGAGACGCTTCGGATCCAGAACCACAACCTTCCCCTCGAGCAGTACGACGACATCCCCGAAAGCGCCATCGCGTACGCCGTGCGCACCAGGCAGAGGCTTCTCATTAATCGGGGAGAGATGGTCGAGCTCTTTCAGCGCGACCCCTACATCAAGGCGAGGGACCCAGCCGCGCTGCTCGTTCAGCCGCTGCTCCACCAGGGCAACCTCGTGGGGATCCTGTATCTCGAGCACCGCCAGACGGACAGCGCCTTCACACCGAAGAGCCTCCAGATCCTGAGCATGCTCTCGACGCAGATCGCGATCTCGGTCGACAACGCGATGCTGTACCGCGACCAGCGGCTCCTGACGGAAAGCTACAGCCGCTTCGTGCCGCAGGAGTTCATCACCTTCCTCGGGAAGGAGAGCATCCGCGACGTCTCCCTCGGCGACCAGGTCGAGCGCGACATGACGATCCTCTTTTCGGACATGCGCAACTTCACGAGCATCAGCGAGACGATGACTCCGGAGAATAACTTCAATTTCCTGAACGATTACCTCGCCCGCGTAAGCCCGATCGTGCGCGCGAACGAGGGATTCATCGACAAGTACATCGGCGACGCCATCATGGCCCTCTTCCCGAAGCACCCGGTCGACGCGGTCAACACGGCGGTCGCCATCCAGGCGGAGATCCGCCGCCATAACGACGCGTTGCCCCAAGGCTCGCCGGCGCGGCTCGAGGTCGGCATCGGCATCCACGGGGGGCGCCTCATGCTCGGAACGATCGGCGAGCGCGAGCGGCTCGAGACGACCGTGATCTCCGACGCGGTCAACGTCGCCTCGCGCCTCGAAAGCCTCACCAAGGCCTACGGGACGCCGATCATCGTAAGCGAGGCGATCGTCCGCGGTCTCGATCCCTCGGACCGCTTCATGTGCCGCTACCTCGACACCGTGCGGCCCGCGGGTAGGACTCAGGCGATCGAGCTTTGGGAGATTATCGACGGGACGACGAACGAGATCCGCGAGCTCAAGCTCGCGAGCAAGCCTGCCTTCGACGAGGGCTTGCGGCTGTACCGCGAAAAAAAATTCGCCGAGGCGACGACCATATTCCACAATATCCTCATCGAGAATCCCGGGGACATCCCCGCGCGCATCTATCGTGACCGCGCGCAGTATTGGTCGACGCACCGCATGAACGAGAGTTGGGACGGGATTCAGATCTTGAGGAATAAATAAGCTAAACGATAGTACGGCGGTATTCCGCCGTGGAAACCGCTCGCCGTGGGCTTCGAGGTCCGCGCGCCGCTCGGGTCAGGTCATCTCGACCGAGCGCATCGAGACGCTCCCGTTCTGGATTTCCTCGTAGACCGTGCGCGCGCCGCCCGAGGCGCGCCGCATCGCGAGGATATAGAGGAACGGTAGGTAATGCTCGTCGGTCGGGAGCGCGCGCTGCCAGCCGGAAAAACAATCCCGATACTCGATGAGCTCGCGGTCCTCGTCGCGCGCGATCCGCTCGGCGAACCATTGGTCCGCGGCAAGCGCCCACGGGAACGATCGCGCCTCGTCGTCGAAAGACGCTTCCCTGAGGTTATGAACGAGGTTGCCGCTACCGATCACGAGAACGCCGCGATCGGCGAGGGGCGCGAGGCGCTTACCGAGCTCGTAGTGCTCGCGCTCGCGCTTCGTGTAGTCAAGGCTCAATTCCAAAAGCGGGACATTGCCCTCGGGGTAGAGGTGCTTCGCGACGGCCCAGCCGGCGTGGTCGATGCCGCGCGCCTCGTCGAGCGCGATCTCGGGTATTTCCGCGGCTACCTCGCGCGCGAGCTCGGGGCTTCCCGGCGGCGCGTACTTGAGCGCGTAGAGTTCGTCGGGGAACCCAAAGAAGTCGTAGATCTGGCTCGGGTTCGCGGACGCCGTGATCCTGGTCCCCTCGGTTTGCCAGTGGGCCGAAATCACGAGGATCGCCCGCGGCTTCGGGATGGAGGCCGCGTACGCGCCCAAAAAGCCCGAGTATCTCCCGCGCTTGATCGCGTTCATCGGCGACCCATGGCCGATGAAAACCGGATTGATCCGCCGCTCGTCCATGCGCGCCTCCCTTATCCCCTACCGTTTATCCGCGTGGCGTATAAAGGTTCCCTCGTCGAGTTCCCGAAACGCGCGGTCAAGCTCGGCGGGCGTGTTCATCACGATCGGGCCGCCCCAGGCGATCGGTTCCTCAAGCGGCGTGCCTGCGAAAAAGACGCAGCGCGCCGGGCTTCCCGATACGGTGCCTCCGCGCGCGGCCTTGAGAAAGACCGCGGCGCCGTCCGCGAGGAGCGCCGCATGCCGCGCGTCGACCACGTCGGGGGATTCCCCAAAGGAAAGCGCGCCCTCAAGGATATAGACGAAGGCGGTGTCGCCCAGAGCGACGGGAATCTCGCAGGAAGCGCCCTGCTCGAGCTCGAGGGCGAACATCGAGGCCTTCGCGTGCTCGCTTCGCATCGCGCCCGCTTGCCCGCGCCACGCGCCCGAGATTACCGAGACGCGGACGCCCGATTCCGCGAAAACCGGGATGCGTTCGCGCGTGAGGTCATGGTAGGCGGGATCGGCCATCTTTTGATCGGCCGGCATGTTGAGCCAGAGCTGGAGCCCGAGCATGCGCGGCGCGCTTTTCGGCATCTCCTGATGGATGATCCCGCTTCCCGCGGTCATCCATTGGCAGCCGCCCGAGAGGATGGTGCCCCGGTTCCCGAGGCTGTCACCGTGGTCGATCTCGCCTTCGGCGAGGAAGGTGACGGTCTCGATCCCGCGATGGGGGTGCCAGGGAAAGCCTTTGACGTAGTCGTCGGGATTCGTCGAATCGAAGGCGTCGAGCATCAGGAAGGGGTCGAAGTCCTTGACGTCCCGGTTCCCGATTACCCGCACGAGGCGCACGCCCGCCCCGTCGACCGCGGGCACTCCCGTCACCGTCTTGACGACCCGGCGAAAGCCCGTCGCGTCGCCCACGTCAGGATTCCCCGTTGACGCACGGATCGTCCGGGTCGCGCGAACGCGAGTTTTCGGGGTCGAACGGCTTCGTGCAATAATTGGCCGATTCGTCGGCGCGCGGGGCATGCTGCGCGCGTTGGTCCTTCCGCGCGGTATCAGGGGCTTTCACCGTGCCCTCGGGTACTTTTTTTTCGGTCATGGTTTTCCTCCTTATCGTCATCGCATGATTCAAGTATACGACGGGACAACCCGAAAGGAAAGTTATTTTGTATGCCATGGGTAACTTTATCACGAAGATCGGAAGAGCGCGATGACCGCGAACGGAGGCGAAAAAGAAAAGTTGTTTTGGAAGGGAAAAGCCCGAAAAGGGAAACCTTTCTTAAAAGGTTCCCCTTTTCGGATGATTACTAGATTCCGAAGATTTTCGCGTAGGCCTTGAGGGTGTCGTCCATGTCGCCGGAGAGGACCTTCTTGGTCAGTTTCTTGCCGAGCTGAACGCCTTCCTGGTCAAAGCTGT
>DAOPYF010000089.1:0-11114 GCA_035352735.1 Treponemataceae bacterium
TCCTCGGCGACACGAGAAGCCTCGACGAGATCATCCGCGAGCTCGCCGCCGCGGGACACATCGTTTCCTTCTGCACCGCGGGCTATCGCTGCGGCCGCACCGGGAAGAAGATCATGGACGCGCTCGGGTCTGGCCGCGAGGGCTGCTTCTGCAAGCTCAACGCGGTGCTGACCTTCCAGGAATGGCTCGAGGACTTCGCGTCCCCCGAGACGAAGAAGATCGGCGACGCGATCATCGACAAGGAAATGAAGGCGGTGCGCGCGCGCGTCCCCGCGGACTTCTCCGAGGCCATGTGGGACCATCTCGTGCAGGCGCGCGAGAAGATCCTCAAGGGCGAGCGCGACCTCTACTTCTAAGGCAAAAGGGGAACCCATGGGCGACGACGCGAAAGAAAGCGCGGGAACGCGCATCGAGCACGACCTCATCGGCGAGCGGGAGATCCCGCGCGGCGCGCTTGAGGGCATACACACCCTCCGCGCCTCGGAGAACTTCAGGCTATCCGGAAGGCCGACGGCGATCGAGCTCATCCGCGCCTACGCCCTCGTCAAGAAGGCGTGCGCGACCGCGAACCGCGAGACGGGCTATCTCGACGCCGCGCGGGCGGACGCGATCTGCCGCGCGTGCGACGAGGTCGCATCGGGCGCCCTCGACCCATGCTTCGCGCTTGACGCCCTCCAGGGCGGCGCCGGGACCTCGACGAACATGAACGTGAACGAGGTGATCGCGAACCGCGCGAACCAGTTCCTCGCTCTCGAGCCCGGGGACCGCTCGGAAAAAGGCGTCCGCCCGCTCGACCACGTAAACCTCCACCAATCGACGAACGACACCTACCCGACCGCGCTCAAGGTCGCCCTCATCGCACTCATCCGCGAGGCGGCAAGCGCGGCGGCTATCCTTCAGGGCTCCTTTCAGAAAAAAGAAAGGGAATTCGCGAACGTCGTCACGATCGGGCGGACCGAGCTCCAGGCCGCCGTCCCGATGACCCTCGGCGCGATCTTCTCGTCATTCTCGGAGGCCGCGGGCCGCGACCGCTGGAGAACCTTTAAGTGCGAGGAGCGCGTGCGCACGGTGAACCTCGGCGGCACCGCCGTCGGAACCGGGCTCGCCGCCCCGCGCTCGTACATCTTCCGCGCGACCGACGCGCTCCGCGCGATCACGGGCTTCCCGCTCGCCCGCGCGGAAAACCTCGTCGACCAAACCGCGAACGCGGACGCCCTCGTCGAAATCGCCGGAATTCTCTCGGCGTTCGCCTCAAACCTCATCAAGGAGGCGCGCGACATCCGCATGCTCGCCCACGAGGGCGACGTCTCGATCCCGGCGATCCAGGCCGGATCCTCGATCATGCCGGGAAAGGTCAACCCCGTCGTCTGCGAGGCCGTGATCCAGGCAGGCATGCGCGCGCGGGCGAGCCTCACCCTCGTCGGCGAGGCGGCAGCCCACGGCACGCTCCAAATCAACGAATACCTCCCGCTCGTCGCGGACTCTCTCATCGAAGCGCTCAAGCTCGTCGCCGCGGCGGCGCGCTCGCTATCGTCGCTCGTCGACGGCGTTGAGGCGAACGACACAGCCTGCCGCGCGCGCGTCGAATCCGACCCGATTATCGTGACCGCATTCCTTCCCTCAATCGGCTACGAGCGCGCGCAAGAGCTGCTCGCCGAATACCGCGAAAGCGCGAACGCGAATGGCGAAACCATACGCGCCTTCCTCACGCGAAAGCTCGGCGCCGACGCCGTCGACCGCGCGCTCTCGAGCGACGCCCTCTCGGCGCTCGGCTTCCCCGACTCACCGCCCTCAAAAGGACTGAACCCATGAACGAAACGCCCAAGGCGCTCCGCCTTCACATCGGGCTCTTCGGCCGCACGAACACCGGCAAGTCGAGTCTCCTCAACCTCATCGTCGGGCAGGACTCCGCGATCGTGTCACCCGTCGCGGGCACGACCACCGACGTCGTCCGAAAAAGCATGGAGCTCCTCCCCCTCGGACCCGTCACCTTCCTCGACACGGCCGGGATCGACGACGAGTCGGGACTCGGCGAGCTCCGCGTCGAGCGAACGCGCGAGGCCCTCGCCTCCTCGGACGTCGCCTGCCTCGTGCTCGAAAGCGACGTATGGACGGCGTACGAGGACGAGCTCGCCTCCCTCGCCGCGGCGCAAAAGACACCGCTCATCCTCATCGTCAATAAGACCGACGTAAAGAAACCCTCCGCCGCGTGGCTCGATACCATCCGCGCGGTATCGGCGCGGGTCATCGAATGCTCGACCGCCCGCGCCAAGCTCGACGCGGGGGAACGCGAGGACTTTCTCCTCGCGCTCAAGCGGCACCTTCTCGAGGCCGCGCCCGACGACTTTCTCGAGCCTCCCGCGATCCTCGGCGACCTCCTTCCCTCGGGAAGCGGCGTGCCCCTCGCGGTCCTCATCGTACCGATCGACCTCCAGGCGCCCAAGGGCCGCCTGATACTCCCGCAGGTGCAGTCGATCCGCGACGCGCTCGACTCGGACGCTGCGGTCGCCGTCGTCAAGGAGCGGGAATACCGCCCCTTCCTCGATCGCCTCTCGTCGCCGCCCGACCTCGTCGTCTGCGACTCGCAGATCGCGCTCAAGATGGTCGCCGACACCCCTACGGGCATTCCCGCGACGACCTTCTCGATCCTCTTCTCGCGCTTTAAGGGAGACATCGTCCGGATGGCGGAGGGCGCAGCGGCCCTCGCGACCCTCAAGGCCGGCGACCGCGTGCTCGTCGCCGAGGCGTGCACACACCATGCCCTTGAGGACGACATCGGCCGCGTGAAGATCCCGCGCTGGATCAGGCAGTTCACCGGCTCGGGCGTCGAGATCGACCACGCGGCGGGCCGCGACTGGCCCGCCGACCTCGCGCGCTACCGCGTCGTCATCCATTGCGGCGCGTGCACGCTCACCCGGCGCGAGATGCTCTGGCGCCTCGAGCGAGCCCGCGCCGCGGGAGTCCCCGTCACCAACTACGGCATGGCGATATCCGTGCTTCAGGGCGTCATCGAGCGGACGCTCTCGCCCTTTCCCGCGGCGCTCGACGCGTACGAGCGCGCGCGCGGCGCGGCGCGAAGTGCGACGCACGGAACTATTTCCGAGGGAGGAATCGCATGATCAGGAAGGAATTCACCGAAGCCCTCGTCAGGGCGATCGCGTTCGGCTTCATCGCGGCAGAGGAGCGCGGAGCGCGCGGCGCGACGAGCCACGAGACGACTGCCGCGCCCGGCGAAGCCCAACTTCTCGAAGACCTCGCGCTGCTCCTCGACGCGCGCGAAATCGACGAAACGGCGGAGCTCTATCGCGTCGCCGCGGGCATCCGCGACGCCGAGTGCGGCCGCCGCATGGTCCTCCGCGGCCTCGTAGAGTTCTCTAGCTGCTGCTCAAACGACTGCCGCTACTGCGGCCTCAACCGCAACAACCCGAACGCCGAGCGCTACCGCCTCACGAAGGACGAGATCCTCGAATGCGCGGCTCTTATCAGGAAGGCGGGAATCCGCACGGTCGTCCTCCAGTCCGGGGAAGACGGGACGCCCGCGGCCTTTCTCGCGGACGTCATCCGCGCGATCAAGGAAAAAAGCGACATGGCGATCACCCTCTCGGCGGGAGAGCGGCCGCGCGAGGACTTCGCGCTCTGGCGCGAAGCCGGGGCCGACCGCTATCTCATGCGCGTCGAAAGCTCGGACCCCGCGCTCTACGCAGCGCTCCACGAGGGCCGCTCGCTCGGCACCCGCCTGAGATGCCTCGACGATCTCCAGGAACTCGGGTACCAGACGGGAAGCGGGATCATGGTCGGCCCTCCCGGCCAGACGAGCGCGCACATCGCGCGCGATATCCTCTTTTTCTCCCGCCACGACTTTGACATGATCGGCATCGGGCCCTTCATCCCGCACCCCGACACGCCCTATCGCGGCGAGCCCGCAGGCGCCGTCGCGCTCACCCTCAACGCGGTCGCCCTCACCCGCATCGTCACGCGGAACTCCTGGCTCCCCGCGACCACCGCGCTCGGAAGCCTCGACCGCGACTACCGGATCGACGCCCTTCGCGCGGGCGCGAACGTCGTGATGCCGAACTTCTCCCCCGTCTCGGTGAAAAAAAAATACGCGATCTATCCCGGCAAGCGATGCCTCTCCGAGCGAACCGGCGCGTGCGCCCTCTGCATGGAAGGCCTCGCGAAGACAGCCGGCCTCGAGCTCGACTACTCGCGCGCCGACACGCTCAAAACCGCGCCCCGCCATCCCATACCCGCCTGAGCGCGGACGGGGAATAACCGGTAAGCGGTAACGACCGCATCGCGCTGCGAAAATCACGACGCACGGCGAGAAACGCGCCATGCGGCGTACTATCGCCCCGCGTTGCGTCTCGCTCCCCGCGCTTTTATCCCTTCATCACCTTCACGAAAAATCGCCGCTCGCGCGGACCGTCGAACTCGCAAAACCATATCCCCTGCCAGGTCCCGAGGAGCGGCTTCCCGCCCCGGACGATCACCGTCGCGCTCGAGCCGACGTAGGATGCCTTGAGGTGCGCGCGCGAGTTTCCCTCCGCGTGAAGGAATTCCGAGCGGTCCGGAAACGCGCGATCGAGCCCGAGGAGGAGATCGTGGACCACGTCGGGATCGGCGTTCTCGTTGATCGTGATGCCGGCGGTCGTGTGCGGGCAATACACCGCGCAAAGCCCCTCGTCGACGCCGCTTTGCGCGATCGCCCGGGCGACCTCGCGCGTCACGTTCGTGAACCCCTCCCGCTCGGTCGCAAGATTAAACTCATATACCATGGATTACGCTCCTTCATCCCGCGGCGCGAGCCAAACGCCCCCGCGCGCGATCTCGTGCGGGCGAAAGCCCGCCTTATACGCCATCTTCCGGCAATCGGCCACCCAAAACCCGAGGTAGTACCACCGTTTCCCGAGCTCCCGCGCGATGCGCGCCTCGGCGAATACCGAGAAAACCCCGAGGCTCCGCGGCGACTCGGCGGGGTCGAACGCGAAGTACACGCTCGAAAGTCCGTCGGGGAGGAGGTCAAGGTATCCTGCCGCGACAAGCCTCCCGTCGGCCGTCCGGTAACGCGCGATCGCGCCGGCGACCGGGGACTCGACGTACGCCTTCCGGTATTCCGCCTCGCCGAGCCCATCGGCGTCATCGGGGTGCCGCGCGAGGAGGTACCGCCGCATGAGCGAAAAATCCTCCGCGCTGAACGCGCGTTCCTCAAGGCTCACCGACACGTCCGCGTTCGCCCGAATCGCGCGCCGCTGCCCCTTCGTCGCCTCGAGCCTCGCCGCGTCGACCCTGATCGGCACGCAGGCTTCGCACGAGGCGCAGCGGTTCCGGTAAAACACGGGCCCCGAGCGCCGCCACCCGTCCGCGAGGGCGCGCTCGTAATCCGCGCCGTCAATCCGCGCGCACGCGAACGCGTTCACCTCGTGATTCCCGGGCATCCCGTACGGGCAAGGCCCCCAGTCGTACCTCGTTTCCATGGAAACGAGTATACCGCGCCCGAGGCGCCGAGCGCCATGCCTATCGCGCCGCGCTTGCATTTTGTTGTATATACAACTAGTATCGAATTGAAATGACACGGAAAAAACCGGAAGCGCCGCCCGCCGAACCCAGGGGCGGCGGGCACCTTATGACGAAGGTCACGCAGCTCGGCGGGCGCGCGTTCGCGCGGCTTCTCAAGGAAGCCGGCATCGACGACATCAACCCCGGCCAGGGCCGCATCCTCTATTGCCTCTGGAAACGCGACGGCGTCCCGATCAAGGAGCTCAGCCAAGCGACCGGACTCGAGAAATCCACGCTCTCGATCATGCTCGACCGCCTCGATGAGGAAGGCAAGATCACCCGCGAGCGCGACGACGCCGACCGCCGCGCGACGATCGTCCGTCTCTCCCCCTCGTGCCGCAAACGCCAGGACGCCTTCGCCCACGTCTCCGACGAAATGAACCGCATGTATTACGAAGGCTTCGCCGAAGACGAGATCGACCGTTTCGAGTCTTACCTCGCGCGCATCCTCGCGAACCTCGAGCGCCGCGAGGCAGAAAGCCGCCAATAAAAAAAGCGCCCGGGGATACAGGTAAATCCCCAGACGCTCGACTACTCAATCGCGTGCCCGCGAACGAGCCCATCATTTTCTGGCACGCCGCGCGCCCGCCGTTTTATCAATCTTTCAGCAATGCCGCGCGAGAAAAGCCCTTTCTTCTATTTCCCTTCCAAATGCTGATTGATGCTCAGTCAACGGTTTTGCCTTCCTGCAAAACCGTTGGCATCGGGGAATCCCCTGCGGGGATTCCCCTGGTCGCTTTCCGCGCGCCATCCCTGGCGTGCCGCACGTGCGGTTCATCCTTCATAGAGCAATGCACATTACGCACTTCGCTTCTTTCTATTTCCCTTCCAAATGCTGATTGATGCTCAGTCAACGGTTTTGCCTTCCTGCAAAACCGTTGGCATCGGGGAATCCCCTGCGGGGATTCCCCTGGTCGCTTTCCGCGCGCCATCCCTGGCGTGCCGCACGTGCGGTTCATCCTTCATAGAGCAATGCACATTACGCACTTCGCTTCTTTCTATTTTCCTTCTAGATACTGATTAATGCTTGCAGCCGCACGCCGCCCCTCGCCCATCGCGAGGATGACGGTCGCGGCGCCGAGGACGATGTCGCCGCCCGCCCACACGCGCGCGATGCTCGTGCGCTGCTCCGGGTCGACGATGATGTTGCCCCGCTTGGTCACGTTGAGCCCCTCGGTCGTCTGCGCCATGAGCGGATTCGACTCGTTCCCGAGCGCGATGATCATCGCGTCGACCGGGATCTCGTGCTCCGTCCCCTTCTTCGCGACCGGGCTCCGCCTGCCCGACTCGTCGGGCTCCCCGAGCTCGTAGTCAAGCACCTCGACCGCGCGGACCTTGCCGTCCGCGTCCGCGAGGATGCGGGTCGGGTTCTGGAGGAAGCGAAACTCGACGCCCTCCTCCTCCGCGTGCAGGACCTCTTCCGCGCGCGCGGGCATCTCGTCCCGCGTGCGCCGGTAGATGCAGTACACCTTCTCCGCGCCGAGCCTCAAGGCCATGCGGCACGCGTCCATCGCGACGTTGCCGCCGCCGACGACCCCGACGACCTTCGCGGGGAATAGCGGCGTTGCCGCGTGCGCGGTATCGTACGCCTTCATGAGGTTCGCCCGCGTCAGGTACTCGTTCGCGCTGAACACCCCGATGAGGTTCTCCCCCGGGATGTCCATGAACTTCGGGAGCCCCGCGCCGGTGCCGACGAACGCCGCGTCGAAGCCCTCTCGGCCCAAGAGCTCCGCGAGGGTCTCCGTCCGCCCGACGAGGAAGTTCGTGCGGAACTCGACGCCCATTGACTTGAGAACCTCGACCTCCTTCTGGACGATCGCCTTCGGAAGCCGGAACTCCGGGATCCCGTAGACCATGACGCCGCCCGTCTTATGGAAGGCCTCGAAAACCGTCACCGCGTGCCCGGCGCGCCGGACGTCGGCGGCAACCGTGAGCCCCGCGGGCCCCGAGCCGATCACCGCGACTTTCTTTCCCGTCTCCTTCGCGACCTCGGGCGTCGAGATGAGCCCGTTCTCGCGCTCCCAGTCGGCGACGAACCGCTCGAGCCGGCCGATGGCGACCGCCTTATCGACGCTCTTCAATGACTTACCGAGCGTGCACGTGCTCTGGCACTGCTTCTCCTGCGGGCACACGCGCCCGCAGATCGCCGGCAGAAGGTTCGTCGTCTTGATCGTATCGACGGCCTGCTTGAACTCGCCCTTCTCCACGCACGCGATGAACTCCGGGATCGGCACCCCGACCGGGCACGACGCGACGCAGGGTCGGTTCTTGCACTGGAGGCACCGCGCGGCCTCGACCCGTGCCTGCTCCTCGGTGTACCCGAGCGCGACCTCGCCCATCTCCCGCGCGCGCGAGACCGGGTCCCGCGTGGCCATATCCTGCGCCGGGATCGCCATACGGTCCTTCGGCGCGAGCGCCTTATCCTTCACGGACGCCCAGAGGCCCG
The DNA here is from genome assembly GCA_035352735.1 of Treponemataceae bacterium. Lineage (GTDB taxonomy): Bacteria > Spirochaetota > Spirochaetia > Treponematales > Treponemataceae > Teretinema. The sequence continues at coordinate 8,003 of DAOPYF010000089.1, forward strand.
CGGCCTCTCGTCCCAACTCTTCCCTCGTCTTGTGGCTCATCGCGCACCCCCGGCCTTCGCGTCCGGGTCGCCGACCCGCTCCGCCTCCATCTCAAGATGGCACTTCTTATGGTCAAGCTCCTCGCGGGCCTTATACGCCTTCATGCGGAGCATCATATTGTCGAAATCGACCTCGTGCCCGTCGAACTCCGGGCCGTCGACGCACACGAACCGCGTCTTCCCGCCGACCGTCACGCGGCAGCCGCCGCACATCCCGGTCCCGTCGATCATGATCGTATTGAGCGACACGACCGTGTGGACCCCGTAGGGCTTCGTCGTCGCCGCGCAGAACTTCATCATGACGGGCGGCCCAATCGCCACCGCCTCCGCGGGCGGATTCGCGCTCTCGCAGAGCTCCTTCAGGGGCTCCGTCACGAGTCCCTTTCTCCCGTACGAGCCGTCGTCGGTCACGACGATCACCTCGTCCGCGGCCGCGCGCATCTCCTTCTCGAATATTAGAAGATCCTTCGTCCGCGCGCCGATGATCGCGACCACCTTGTTGCCCGCGGCCTTATGCGCCTTCACGATCGGGTACAGCGGCGCCACCCCGATCCCGCCGCCCACGCAGACGACGGTACCGACCTTCTCGATATGCGTCGGCCTCCCGAGCGGCCCGAGGATCGCCTCGATGGAATCCCCGACTTCTTTCAGCGCGAGCTTATGGGTCGTCGAGCCGACCGTCTGGAAAACGAGCGCGATCCATCCCTCGTCCGCGTTCGCGTCCGCGATCGTGAGCGGGATCCGCTCCCCGAAATCGATATCCAACTGGACGAGCACGAACTGCCCCGCCCGCCTATTTCGCGCGATCTCCGGCGCCGTCACGCGGAGGTAGTACACCTCTTCCGAAAACCGTTTCTTCTCGAGTATCGTATGCATGAGCGTCTCCCTATGCTTTAGTTACGTTGCTTGCGATTATCTGCATAGTACAGAATCCCTCCCATTCCGGCAATCGTTTTTCCCGGAAACCGCCTATTCATAAGGGGGAGCGGCCTTCCGCACGAGCACTTGTTCGTTTCGCCGTTTGCCCGATCGTTTTCCGCGGCTCCCCCTGGCTCCAAAGTCCTCGTCCGTCGGAACGCCCGCATGCTTCCGTATTCCGTGCCGTCGCTTCTCCCGCCCTTACCAGTATACCTACCGGTAGGTATATTCCGCCGGCCTCCGGGCTTTTCCGCCACCCCCACGTCCCTGAAACGCGAATAAGCGTCCATTAACCGGCCATTGTTCGTTTTTTTCTCTATAAAAACGGCATGTTCATCTATATTGCCGCAAGCGACAATAACGCGCTCATCATTAGGTTTCTCTTTGACGCGCGCGTCATCGCGGCGCTCAAGTCGATCCACTGCATTTGGGACCCTGACGAGCAGCTGTGGCGCACGAACGATTCCCCAACCCGCCGCAACGAGCTTTTCTCCGCCCTCATGCGTTCGGGCGCAATCACCTCCCGGGACCTCGCCCACATCCCCATCCTACGATCCTGCCAACTCGTTCCCGTTCCCGATCCCGCGCCCTATCTCCAGTCCCTCGCCTTCAAGAATCGCCCCGTCCGATCCGACGCTCCCCGAGACCGCGATCCCACCTTTCCCGACGAGCGCGCGCGGCTTCCCGATCCCGAGCGAGGCCGCTCCTTCGCGCGAGTCCCCGCGCAACCCCCCGCCCAGCCGCCACCCGCGACGCTCGCGTCGCCTACGACCCCATCGCCGCCAAGGCCTCCCGTTTCCCCAGCGAAAACGGCCCTCCTGACGGAACGCTACGTGGCCCTTCTCGAGGCCAAGCACTATAGCCCGCGGACCCGCGATGCCTACCGCGCCTGGCTCGACCGCTTCTTCCGCTATCACGCGGGCAAGGACCCCGCATCGCTCGGTGAGCGGCACATCAACGATTTCCTCACCGCACTCGCGGTCGACATCGAGGTCAGCGCCTCAACCCAGAACCAGGCGCTCGCCGCGATCCTCCTCCTCTTCCGCGTCGTCATGAACCGCCCGATCGACGAGCTCGGCGCCGTCATCCGCGCGAAGAAGCCCACCCGGATTCCCGTGGTGATGAGCCGCGATGAGGTCCGCTCGGTCATTTCCTTTCTTAAGGACGACAAGCGCCTCGCCGCCCGGCTGATGTACGGCACGGGCCTCCGCCTTTCCGAGTGCCTCTCGATGCGCGTCCAGGACGTCGACTTTGACCGTTCCGAGATCCTCGTCCGTAACGGTAAGGGCGCGAAGGACCGCGTCACGATGCTCCCCGAAAGCCTCAAGACGCCGCTTCGCGAGCACCTCGAGCGCGTGCGCGCCCTCCACGAGGCCGATAAGGCCGAAGGTTTCGGCCGCGTGCCCCTTCCCGGCGCGCTCGACCTCAAGTTCGCCGGGGCCTCGGCCGACTGGCCCTGGCAGTGGGTTTTCCCCCAAGACCGACGATGGAAGGATGCCTCCGCCAATACCGAGGGCCGCTTTCATATGGACGAAAGCACGATGCAGCGCGCCGTTCACGAGGCCGTGGTCAAGGCAGGCATCGCCAAGCGCGCTTCCTGCCACACCTTCCGCCACTCGTTCGCGACCCACCTCATCGAGGGCGGCTACGATATCCGGACGGTGCAGGAACTCCTCGGCCACAGTGACGTCAAGACGACGATGATTTATACCCATGTCCTCAATAAAGGCCCCTCCGGCGTTCGAAGCCCCCTCGACAATTTGTAGCCCTTCTTTCCCCATATCGTGTTATACTGTTCAGCATAACATCTTGAAAACCCAGGGATTTTTAAAACCTTTTGTACATTTTTGCTCGCACTTCCCCCGTCTTTTCCGTCCTTTTCACGACGGAATGGGGTTTTTTCTCATCCCAAGGGTTTAGGCATTAGGTGGCTTGTTTTCGTGGGACATCGGTATTTTCTGATCCTCTCGCGATTTACGCTGATCCACCGATTGCAGGCCACGTCGTTTCGGCACGGACCCGCAAACCCGAATTCCTTCCCCCCGTTCGCCTGCAAAGCCCCGCTTTCCCGCAGCCTAAACTCTTATGCACCCAGAAATCACCGCATTCTTTCAGCTTCAAGACAACTTATATCGTTCAGCCCAATTAGTGTTAG
>DAOPYF010000090.1:0-11074 GCA_035352735.1 Treponemataceae bacterium
CTTTCGGGCGTCATGCTCAAGATGGGCGTGTACGGCATCGTGCGGACGCTCACGCTCTTCCCGGATATCGCGCCGTTTTGGGGATGGTTCATCCTGCTCGCCGGGGCGGCGAGCGGGCTGCTCGGCGTCGCCTTCGCCATCGCGCAGCATGACCTCAAGCGACTCCTCGCGTATCACAGCGTCGAGAATATCGGCATCATCCTCTTGGGACTCGGCATGGCCCTCTTGGGGCGAACGTATCACCGCGAGGAATGGGTTACGCTCGGGATGGCCGGCTGCCTCCTCCACGTGTGGAACCATTGCCTCTTTAAGGCGCTCCTTTTCTTTGGCGCGGGCTCGGTCCTCCACGGGACGGGCACGCGGCAGATCGACCGGCTCGGCGGGCTCGCGAAGAAGATGCCCTGGACGGCGTTTTTCTTTTTGGTCGGCGCCGCCGCGATTTGCGGGCTCCCGCCGCTCAACGGCTTCGTAAGCGAGTTCTTCGTCTACCTCGCGTTCCTCGGCTCGGCGCTCTCAAGCGAGAGTCTCGCCTCGGTCGCGCCGCTCGGCGCTCCGGTTCTCGCGATGATCGGCGCACTCGCCGTCGCGTGCTTCGCGAAGGTGTACGGCGCGGTCTTTCTCGGCACGCCGCGGACGGACGCCGCGCTCAAGGCGCGCGAGGCCCCCGCTTCGATGCTCGTTCCCATGGCCGCGCTCGCGTTCCTGTGCGTCCTCATCGGGGCGCTTCCCGCGCTTACGGCGCCGATTCTCGACAAGGCGATCGCGGTCGCGCGGGGCCCGGGTTCGTCGATGCCGCCAGCGCCGGCGCTTTCCTCCTTGGTCCCCTTCGCGTCCCTCGGCGCGCTCGTGCTCCCGGCGGCGCTCGGTGCCGCGACGTTAAGCGCCTTTTTCTCTTGGCGCGCGCGAAGGGTCAGTCGAAAGACGGTAACGTGGGATTGCGGATACGCGCGGCCGACCGCCCGCGTTCAGTATACGGCGGGGTCTTTCGCGCGAACCCTCGTCGGCCTTTTCGGGTGGGCGCTCAAGTCCCGCGTTCACGTTCCCCGCGTCTCTGGATTCTTTCCCGAGCGCAGTGCCCTCGAGTCCCACGTCGACGATCCCGTTCTCGACCGTCAGCTGATTCCCGACGCCGCCTTCTTGCGATCCCGGGTGCGCTGGTTTAATCGCTTTCAGCAGGGACAGACGCAATCGTATATACTCTATGTGGTGGTCGCCCTCGGGCTGATCCTCGCGACGCTGATACCGTTCAAGCGGCTTTTCCTGTCGCTGTTCGTACGATAGATTTTTGTTAAGGAATGAAAATGTCGAGTGTGTTCGCAGTTCTCATCGGTGCGTGCCTGATCGCCTTCAGCGGGATTCCCGCGGCGTTGGGTCGAAAAAAATCAAAGGCGGGGCAGTGGTGCACCGTATCCCTTTTCGCGATCGGAAGCGCCTTAGGCGCGGCTGGGGCGATACTCGCCTTGCTGCAAGGCGGCGTCCCGTCCGTCATCCATCCCTGGGCTTTGCCCTGGGGGCAATTCTTCGTATCGATCGATCGCCTGAGCGCCTTTTTCCTTCTCTTGGTGTTCACCGTTCCGTTCCTCGGTTCCGTCTATGGGCTCGGGTACTGGAAGCAATCCGAGCATCCGGAGAACGGGAGAAGGCTCGGGGTGTTCTTCGGTCTCCTGACGGCGTCCATGGCGATGGTGACGATCTCGCGCGACGCGGTCCTTTTCCTGATCGTGTGGGAGGTCATGGCCTTGTCGGCTTGGTTCGCCGCATCCGTCGAGAGCGAGAAGGAAGAGGTGCGGAAGGCCGGCTGGGTCTATCTCGTCGCGACGCATATCGGCACGCTCACGCTCCTCGCCATGTTCGCGCTCTGGCATAAGGCAACCGGCTCGTTCTCGCTCGACCTGACCGACTCGGTGCCGATGGGAACCGCGGGGCTCATCTTCGCGCTCGCGGTGATTGGCTTCGGCTTTAAGGCAGGCTTAATGCCCCTCCATGTGTGGCTTCCCGGCGCGCACGCGAACGCGCCGAGCCACGTGTCCGCGGTGATGTCGGGCGTCATGCTCAAGATGGGCGTCTACGGGATTATCCGCATGGCCTCGCTCTTCGTTTCCTGCGAGCCCTGGTGGGGAGCGGTTCTTCTCGCCGTCGGGTGCGTCTCCGCGCTTTTCGGCATCGCGTTCGCGATGGGACAGCGGGACGTCAAGCGAATCCTCGCCTACAGCAGCATCGAGAATATTGGTATTATTACAATGGGAGTCGGGGTCGCGCTCTTGGGGAAGGCCTTCGGGGAGCCGACCTTGGTCATCCTCGGGCTCGGCGGCGCGCTCTTCCACGTTTGGAACCACGGGCTTTTCAAGTCGCTCCTCTTTCTCGGCTCGGGCGCGATCATCCACGCCGCCGATACGCGCGACATCGAGGCACTCGGGGGGCTCGCGAAAAAGATGCCGGTCACCGCGTTCCTCTTTACCGTCGGCGCCGTCGCGATTAGCGCCCTGCCGCCGCTCAATGGCTTCGCCGGGGAGTGGCTCATCTATCTCGGGATCTTCAAGACCCTCTCGGTCGCTGCCGGCTCGAGCATGCCCCTCGCGGCGATTTCGGCGGTGGTTCTCTCCATGGTCGGCGCGCTCGCGGTCGCGGTTTTCGTGCGCCTCGTGAGCACGGTGTTCCTCGGGTCCCCGCGATCCGATGCGACGGACCACGCGCACGACCCGAGCCCGTCGATGTGGCTCCCGATGGCGCTCATCGCGCTCGCCTGCGCGCTTTTCGGTGTGCTCCCGTTCGCGATCGCGCCCGTACTCGACGGTGCGGCTCGGGCTTGGCTTCCGCTCCGCGACCTTGGCCCCACGATACCGAGCCTCGTCCCGCAGCTTTGGATTACCTGGATGAACGCGGGGCTCCTCGCGGTTCTTGCCGTCGGTGCGCTCTGGTACCGCGTTTCGGCGCGGAGGCGCGTCGAGCGGGCGGCCCGCCCGACCTGGGACTGCGGATACGCGCGGCCAACCGCGCGCGTTCAGTACACCGGCTCGTCGCTCGCCGAGCAGTGCGTCAGGCTTTTCTCGTTCGCGCTCATGCCCGCGCGGGCGAAGGTGCGGCTCGAGCGTCCGTTCGCAGAGCCGTCGCGATTCGACGTGACCGTGAACGACGCCGTGCTCGATCGCTGCGTGCTGCCGCTCTTCGATAGGGTGAACCGCGCGACGCCGAGGTTTCGCGTCTTCCAGCAGGGGCAGACCTATTTGTATGTCCTGTACGTGGTGATAATCACCGCGGTTCTTTTCGTGCTTGGTTTATCGGGGGTTATCGCATGATCGCGACGCCGTTGCATCTTTTATTGCTTCTTGTCCTCCCTCCGCTTTTGTTGGGTGTCATCAATAAGACGAAGGCGTTTTTCGCCGGGCGGGTAGGGGCTCCGTTCCTCCAGCCGTATTACGACATCGCCAAGCTCCTCCGGAAGGGAATGGTCGTCAGCTCGACGACGACCTGGGTATTCATCGCCGGGCCCGTCGTCTCGGTCGCCGTCGCCGTCGTCGCGGGCCTCATGATCCCGCTCGGGAACGTCGGGCCCGTCCTCTCGTTCACCGGCGACTTCCTCTTGTTCGCGTACCTTTTCGCGCTCGCGCGGTTCTTCACCGTCAGCGCGGCCCTCGATACGGGATCTCCCTTCGAGGGGATGGGATCGGCGCGCGAGGTCACCTTCGCGGTGCTCACCGAGCCGGCGCTCTTCTTCGCCTTCCTCGCGCTCGCCCGCCTTTCGGGCTCGCTCTCGCTCGGCGGGATGTTCGCCATCGGCTCAACGCCCGCGTTTTCGGTCGGGAACGCCGCCCCGCTCGTGCTCGTCGTCGTGGGGCTTTTCATCGTCCTCCTCGCGGAGAACTGCCGCCTCCCCGTAGACGACCCGACGACGCACCTCGAGCTGACGATGATCCACGAGGCGATGGTGCTCGACCACAGCGGCCCGCTCCTCGGGCTTATCGAGTACGGCTCGTCGGTCAAGCTTTTCGTGCTCGAGTCCCTCGTGCTCAATCTCGTCCTTCCGCTTAGCGCACTGCCGGTTTGGCTCGGCGCCGCGGCTTGGGCGGTCGGCCTCATCGCGGTCTCCGCGGTGGTCGGGGTGATAGAGTCGAGCATGGCGCGGCTCCGCATGTCCCGCGTCCCCACGTTGCTTATCGCGGCGATCCTCTTGTGCGGATCCGCCTTCGTCATGTTGGTGAGGTAATAAATGAACGAAATACTCAACGCGCTTTTCGTGCTCGTGCTGATACTCAATCTCTTTGCGCTCGGTAACGGCCGAATCCTTTCGGTCATAAAGATCGTCGCGGTGCAGGGCGTGCTCCTCGGGATCATCCCGCTTTTCATCCATGCCCACCTCACCGCGCCCGAGGTGATTACGTCGGTGGCGACCATAGCGCTCAAGGGCTTCATCATCCCCGCGATGATGACCAAGGCGCTCCGCGACGTGCAGATCAAGCGGGAGGTCGAGCCGCTCATCGGTCTTCTTCCCTCGACGATACTCGGCGCGCTCGCGATCGGGATCACCTTCCTCGCGTTCGCCGGCGCGGAGCCGGGGCTTTCGGGCGGCGCGTCCCTGATCATCCCGACCTCGATCGCGACGGTGATCGTCGGGTTTATCATCCTTACCACGCGCTTTAAGGCGCTCTCGCAGGTGCTCGGGTATCTCGTGCTCGAGAACGGTATCTACATCTTCAGCCTGCTCCTCGTGGAGGCGATACCGCTCGTCGTCGAGATGGGAATGCTCCTTGACCTTTTCGTCAGCATCTTCATCGTTTCCATCATCACCAACCACATCAACCGCGCGTTCTCAACGCTCGACACGCGCGCGCTTTCGACCTTGAAGGAATAGCACATGATACTCATACTCATCGCATTCCCGCTTTTCATGTCGGCCCTCGCGCTCATCGTTCCGTGGAACCGGGTCAGGCCGTTCTTTCTGCCCCTTTCGGGCGTCGCGCACGTGGCGGTCACCGCGCTCGTCATCGCGCGGCCCGAGTACCGCGCTTTCACCGAATGGCTCGCGATCGACCCGCTCGCCGTCGTCATCCTCCTTTCGGTATCGGCCCTGTATCTCCTTTCGTCGTTTTACGCGGTCGGGTACCTCCGGTATAAGAAGGACCGCTCGAACCGCGTGTTCGTCGCGAGCTTCTCGGCTTTTTTGGGATTGATCTCCCTCGCCGTCTGCTCCCGCCACCTCGGGCTCATGTGGGTCGCGATCGAGGGTACAACCCTCGTGACAGCGCCGCTCATCTACTTTAACCGCTCGCCGCGCAGCATCGAGGCGACCTGGAAGTACCTCCTCGTCGGCTCGGTCGGCATCGCGCTCGCGCTTCTCGGAACCTTCTTCCTCGCGTACGCTTCGCTCAGGGGCGGTCGGGGCGCGACGCTCGATCTTGGCGAACTCGTCGCGGCGGCGCCCGGCATGTCCGCGCCGTGGCTTCGCGCGGCCTTCATACTCCTTCTCGTCGGGTACGGGACCAAGATGGGCCTCGCCCCGATGCACACCTGGAAGCCCGACGCGTACGGCGAGGCCTCGGGGGCAGTCGGCGCGATTCTCGCCGGCGGCGTCACGAGCGGCGCGTTCCTCGCCCTCATGCGCATCTACCAGATAACGGTCGCCGCGGGCCAAGGCGCCTTCGCGTCGCGCCTCTTGGTGTTCATGGGGCTCTTCTCGATGGCGACCGCCGGCGTCTTCATGATCAACCAGCGCGACTTCAAGCGCATGCTCGCCTATTCGAGCGTCGAGCACATGGGCATCCTCGCCCTCGGCGTGGGGATCGGCGGCGTCGCGCTCTGGGGCGCGCTCCTTCACGTGCTCATGAACTCGATGACGAAGGGCGCGCTTTTCCTCTCGGCCGGAAACATCCAGCGCGCCTATCAGGATAAGACGACCGACGCGGTGCGCGGCGCGTTCAGGGTCGTTCCCCTTTCGGCGTCGCTTTTCCTCGCGGGCTTTCTCGCGATCACCGGCTCGCCGCCGTTCGGCCCGTTCATCAGCGAGTTCACGATTCTCTCGGGCGCGTTCGCCTCGGGGCGTTTCGTAAGCGGCGCCTTGTTCCTCGTGTTCCTTCTCGTGGTGTTCGTTGGGATGGGGATTACCGTGCTCAAGGTCGTCCAGGGAAAGGCTCCCGAGGACGTGGTCGATAAGGGCTATCGCGAAAGCGCCCTGACGACGATCCCCACGGTCTCGTTCATGGCGCTCGTTATCCTTCTCGGGGTATACATTCCGCCGTTCCTGAAGGATATGCTCCTTCAGGCCATGCAGTATTTGGGAAGTCAATTATGAAGAAAACACTCAACGGTCAAGCCCTTTCGCTTTCCGCGCTCGTTCCGCTCGAGTTCTCGGCGTTCTCGGCCGCGATCATTAAGGAAGTCGACACGGGTAAGCGCGTGTGCGCGTATTTCGGCGCTTCTTCGGCGGAGAAAGGCAGCGTCGACGTATTCGCCGTCCTCGCGGACGATAGCCGCAACCAGCTCATCGTCGGGCGATCGACGATAACGGGCGACTCCTTTCCCTCGATCACGCCGCGCTGCCCGCAGGTGCACCTCTTCGAGCGCGAGATCGCCGAGCAGTTCGGCCTCAAGGCGATCGGCCATCCCTGGTTTAAGCCGGTTAGGTACGCGCGCTCCTGGACGGGAAAGGACGCATGGGATCGCCCCAAGGGCGAGCCGATCGTTCCTGGCGTCGGGGATTTCTACCGTGTCGAGGGCGAGCAGGTTCACGAGGTCGGCGTCGGCCCCGTGCACGCGGGCGTCATCGAGCCGGGGCATTTTAGGTTTCAGTGCTACGGCGAGGAGGTGTATCATCTCGAGATCGCGCTCGGCTATCAGCACCGCGGCATCGAGGAGTCGCTGATCGGCGGACCGACGGCGCGCACCCTTCACTATATGGAGACGCTCTCCGGCGATTCGACGGTTGGACACGCGACCGCGTACGCGCAGCTCGTCGAGGCGCTTTCCCGCACGCAGGTTCCCGCGCGCGCCCAGTGGATACGCGGCGTCGCGCTCGAGCTCGAGCGCCTCGCGAATCATATCGGCGACCTCGGCGCGCTTTCGGGCGACGTCGGGTTCCTGCCAACCGCGAGTTTCTGCGGTCGTATCCGCGGCGAGATCCTGAACATGACCGCGCTTCTGTGCGGCAGCCGCTTTGGTCGCGCCATGGTGCGACCGGGCGGAACCGGCTTCGACGCCGACGCGGCGCGCGTCGAGGCGCTCTTGCGGCGCCTCGCGATAAACGAGCGGGACGCGCGGAACGCGATCAACCTCCTGTGGGACAACCAGTCGGTGATGGCCCGCTTCGAGGACACGGGACCGCTTACCCGCGATCAGGCAATCGAGCTCGGCGTGGTCGGTCCCGCGGCCCGGGCGACGGGTCTCGCGCGCGACGTTCGCTACGCGCAGCCCGCCGGCATCTTCCGCTTCGCGCAGATCCCCGTGTCCACGCACGACTCGGGCGACGTGTTCGCCCGCGCCTACGTCCGGTGGCTAGAGATTCAGCGTTCGTTCGCCTTCATCCGCGAACAGCTCTGCTGCATCCCCTCGGGCCCGGTTCTCGCGCCGATGAAGCCGCTCGCGGCCGATAGCCTCGTCGTGTCGCTGACCGAGGGCTGGCGGGGCGAGATTTGCCACGTAGGGATTACCGACGAGCGCGGCGCCTTCAGCCGATATAAAGTCGTGGACCCTTCCTTCCATAACTGGATGGCCCTTGCGCGGGTGTTGCGGAATCAGGGGATCTCCGATTTCCCCATCTGCAACAAGAGCTTTAACCTGTCCTATTGCGGACACGATCTGTGAGACAAGGAATGCGCCATGTATAAAGAGATATTGACCCGGCTCCAGCAAGGCCACCGAACGATGAAGTTCCCCCGCGGGAATCCCCCGGCGCTGCCGGACCGCTTACGCGGGCTTCCCCGCGTTTCGTCGGAGAAGTGCGCGGGGACCTGCCGCGACTGCGCGGCCGCGTGCCCGACGGGCGCGATCGATCCCGAGTCGAAGGCGATCGACATGGGAAAGTGCCTCTTCTGCGTCGACTGCGCCGAGGCCTGCGCGTCGGGCGCGATCGAGTTTACCGGCGATTATCGCCTCGCCGTCTCGCGGCGCGAGGACCTCGTCGTCCGTGACGGCCAAAAAGAGATCGAGCTCGCGCGCGCGCTCGACCGCAAGATGAAGCGCATCTTCGGCCGATCGCTCAAGTTCCGCGTCGTCAGCGCGGGCGGCTGCGGCGCCTGCGAGGCCGACGTGAACGTCCTCAATACCATCGGCTGGGATCTCGGCCGCTTCGGGATCAGCTACGTCGCCTCTCCGAGGCACGCCGACGGGATCATCGTGACCGGCCCCGTTTCGAAGAATATGCTCCTCGGGCTGCAAAAGACCTGGGACGCGGTCCCCGAACCCAAGATCGCGATCGCCATCGGTTCCTGCGCCATCTCTGGCGGCCCCTTCGCGGGATCCGAGGCGGTCGCAGGCGGCCTCGACTCGGTGATCCCCGTCGATCTCTATATCCCCGGATGCCCCCCGCATCCCCTGACGATTCTCGACGGCCTTTTGCGCCTGATGGGGAAGATCGAGGAAAAGCGCGCGAAGTAGGGCGAGAGATTGCACGCGGGGCGTATGCGACACCCGCGGCGCATCCTCTCCAACCGATAGCTTACTCATCACGTGATTCCTCTTTCTCCTTTCACACCCGAAAGGCATTTCCCCGACTCGGGGAATTCTGTTACAATTGAGCTATGAGCGATTTACGAAAAACCAACGCGATGCGGATACTCGAGTCGCGCGATATACCGTTCACGACCGATTCGTATACGGTCGACGAGGAGCATCTCGACGCGGTGACGGCCGCGGGCAAGCTTGGCCTTGATCCCGAGCGGGTTTTTAAGACGATAGTCATGAGGACCGACGCGAACGAGATCTGCGTCTTTTGCGTGCCGGCGCCGGTTGAGGTGAATCTCAAGAAGGCTCGCGCGGCGTGCGGCGCGAAGGAGGTGAACCCCGTTCGCCCGACAGAGCTCCTTGGGCTTACCGGGTACGTTCGAGGCGGCTGTTCCCCGATCGGGATGAAGCGGCACTTTCGCACGTTTATCGACGAGACGGTTATCCTCCACGACGCGGTTTACGTCAGCGCCGGGGTTCGCGGCGAGCAGCTCGTGCTCAAGCCCGCCGATCTCATACACGCGACGGACGCCGTTGTCTGCGATCTCTCGCTTGAGGCCTAAGCAAACGAAGTAAATTTGACAGCGCGTTCCGAAGCGCCCACACTTTCTTATGAGGCTTGTGGTAAGCGGAGGGAGCGAGGGTCGCGTATGCCATTCGGTTTTCTTTCCGATATGAAGGGATACTCCGCGCGGGCGTTTCGCCGCGATTTTCTCTCGGGCGCGGTATCGGGCGCCTCGGCGTTTCCGTTTGCCCTCGCGTTCGCCGTCGCAAGCGGCGTCTCTTTCGGCCAAGGCATCGTGAGCGCGGTCGTGGCGGCTCTCGTCGTCGGCGCGCTCGGCGGCAGCCGCGTCCAGATAAGCGGTCCGCTCGGAGCCTTCGTCGCGCTTTCCTTAAGCGTTATTCAACGCTATGGGCTTCCCGCCCTCGCGGCAGCGACCGCCCTCGCGGGCATGGCGATGGTTCTCGTGGGCATCCTCCGGATGGGATTCCTCGTGAGGTTTATCCCGCGCCCCGTCATCTCGGGTCTTTCGGCGGGCGTCGCGATCGCCGTCATTGCCGCCGAGCTTGGCGCCGGTATCGGTCTTCCGGTAGGGATCTCAAATGGTGACTTCGTCGGCGCGATCGCGTCGTTCGCTTTCGGTTTGCGGTTCCTGAATCCATGGGCTTGCGCGATGGCGGCCGCGACGTTCGCCTTCATCGCGCTATGTACCCGGTTAGGCGTCGGACGGGTTCCGGGCTCTCTCGTCGCCCTCGTTGCGGCGACCCTTGCGGCCGCGTTCCTCGGAATCCCCGTCGAAACCGTTGGTACCCGCCATATGCCCGTCCCGGTCGGATTATCCTTGCTTTTGGTTCCGTCGCTCGACATCTCAGTCGTGCGCGATTTATTGTCATCGGCGATTGCCCTCGCGCTCCTCGCCTCGGTCGAATCGCTTATGTGCGCGGCCGTCGCCGACGGGATGACCGGGGACTGGCGCGATCCGAATCGCGTCTTGATCGCCCAGGGCGCGGCAAATCTCGCGGTATCGTTTCTCGGCGGCATTCCATCAGGCGGTTGGGTATCGCAAACGATCACGGCCGTCAGGGGCGGGGGGCGATCTTCCATCGCCGCTTTCGCGCACGCGGCCATACTTCTCCCGTTCGCCCTTTTCTTCGGAATGTTCGCCGCGTACGTGCCGCTTCCCGCACTTGCCGCAATGGTCGTTTCCGCGGCCATCGAGCTGATCTGCGTTCCCGCGGTGCGCGCGATCATACGGGGACATAACGCCGACGTGATCGTCTTTTGCGCGACGCTTGGATCCGCCGTCTTCCTTGACCTTACGGTCGCTGCCGCTTTCGGCATCCTGCTCGCGGCGTTCTTCTCCCTTCGCGCAGGCACCGCCCTACCGACCGTGAAGGAGATGCAAGGCGCGTTTCGCGCCCACGCTGCGCTTCGCGCGCAGCATGAGCCTCGCGCGGCCCCACGCGCCGACCCGAATGCGCTAAGCCAATTCGCCATTCCGAAAGGGGTCGCGGTGTTCGAGCTTTTAAGCCCTGTGTCCTTCGGGGCTCTCGAGCGATTCGCGCAGGCAGCGCTCGCGCGCGGCTCGGGCTATAAGGCGTTCGCGCTCCGTATGCGGGACGCGATCTATGTCGACGAGGCGGGTTTGCGCATGATCGGTTGCCTTGCAGCCGAGTGCCGAAGGCGCGAAATCGCCTTTTTAATCGCTGATATCCACACGCAGCCCTACATGCTCGCCGCGGAGTCGGGGTTTGAGGACACGATCGGGAAGGAAAACTTTTTTGGGAACCTCGGCGAGGCGCTCGCGCGCGCAAGCGATTACGTGAGCTCGCGGTCGCTTTCCCGGCGGGAATACGAGCAGCCGCAGTAGTCTTGCCGATAGAGCCCGTATTCCTTCGAGAGCTCGACCGAGCGGCGGTA
>DAOPYF010000091.1:0-5801 GCA_035352735.1 Treponemataceae bacterium
TCTACCACGACGCGGCCCTTTCGAAAAAGGACAACCTCCGCACGGTGAAGATGGCCGAGCTCTTCTACGAGAAGGACGGCTCGATCCGCAAGGTGGAACCGAACAAAAAGTGATGGAAGGGGTAGCGCAATAACAAACGGCCCGTCTCGGATTCGTTCCGGGACGGGCCGTTTTTATGGAGCAGGAGGGGTGCGATGCGGAGCATCGCTACTTCCCCCTCCTTAAAGATTACTTCGTTTCGAGAACTGCGATGCCCGGGAGGGTCTTGCCTTCGAGGAACTCGAGGGAGGCTCCGCCGCCGGTGGAGACGTGGCTCATCTTCTCGGCGAGGTGGAACTTGTTGACGGCCGCGACGGAGTCGCCGCCGCCGACTACGCTCACCGCGCCCTTACCGGTCGCTTCGGCGACGAGGCGGGCGACGGCTTCGGTTCCCTTCGCGAAGGCGTCGAACTCGAACACGCCGACCGGTCCGTTCCAGACGATCGACTTCGAGGAGAGGATGGTGTCCTTGTAGATGGCGAGGGTCTTCGGGCCGACGTCCATGCCCATCTGGCCTTCGGGGATGTCGAGACCCGCGACGGCGAGGACCTTGGCGTCGGGCGCGAAGGCGTCCGCGCATACGTGGTCGACGGGGAGGATGATCTTGACCTTCTTCGCGGCGGCCGCGGCGAGGAGCTTCTTCGCGGTGTCGATGAAGTCGTCCTCGACGAGGGACTTGCCGATCGTGTGGCCCTGGGCCTTGAGGAAGGTGTACGCCATGCCGCCGCCGATGATGAGGGCGCTCGCGTTCTTGAGGAGGCTCTCGAGGACGGCGATCTTGGAGGAGACCTTCGCGCCGCCGATGATCGCGGTCATCGGTTTCGGGGGGTTGGTGACCATGGGCTCGAGGTACTTCACCTCTTTCTCCATGAGGAATCCGCCGACGGAGACCTTCATGAACTTCGCGATGGTCGCGGTGGAGGCGTGCGCGCGGTGCGCGGTGCCGAAGGCGTCGTTCACGAAGACGTCGCCGTAGGAGGCGAGTTCCTTCGCGAGCTTCTCCTGGCTGGCTTCGTCCTTCGCGGTCTCTTCCTTGTGGAAGCGGGTATTCTCGAGCATGAGGACGGAGCCGGCGCCAAGCGCGTCGATCTTGGCCTTCTGGCCGTAGCAGGAGTCGGCGAACTCGACTTTCTTGCCGAGCTTGCTCTCGAGGTACTTCGCGACGGGAGCCATCTTGTGCTTGCCGTTGATGTACTTGTCGAGGTCGAAGGCCTTTCCGTCTTTCTCGGCTTTTTCCTTCGCCTTCTTCGCGTCCTTGTCGGGGTCTCCGAGGTGGCTCATGAGCACGAGGGACTTCGGTCCCTGCTCGAGGATGTATTTGATGGTGGGGAGCGCCGCCATGATGCGGGTGTCGTCCTGGACGACGCCCTCTTTCATCGGCACGTTAAAGTCGACGCGCATGATAATGCGCTTGCCCTTGAGGTCAACGTCTTTCACTGTCTTAATCATGGATAATTCCTCCTGGAAAATATGATGCGTTGAAGGACCGGACAGGCCGGAACTCCCGGATACGGCGCGGTACTGCGAGCATCCGCTCTTCTGCGTTACTTAATCTATAAAAATATAGCAATTTACCGCTCCCGTGTAAATATCGTTTGTTGACAGGCTTGGCGATTGCCGATTATAATACACGTGTATTATGAAAGCACGCATGATCTATCAGGTCGACGAAACCCGCGATCGCATCCTCACCGAGGCGAGGCGGATGTTCATCGACCGAGGCCTCTATGAGGTCCAGATGCAGGATATCGCGAAATCGGTCGGCCTGAGCCGGGCGAGCCTCTACCGTTATTTCGAGGATAAGTTCGATCTCGCCCTCGGCGTCCTTTCGGCGATCTGGAAGGAACTTTCAGACGATTGGGACGCGCGAAAGGCGGAAACCCTCGCCGAGGGAAAGACCGCGCTCGAGCGGGCGGCGCTTTACCTCAAGGGCTTTTGGCTTAATCCCCAATCGGAGGCGCGGCTCCGCTTCCTCGCCGAGTTCGACGCGTTCTATTCGGGCGCGCGCATCCCCGAGGATTTTATCCCCCGGCTTCGCGCGATCTTCACCGAGGACGCGACGAGCGTTCTCGCGGTCTTTCTCGAAGAGGGCATCGGGGACGGTTCCGTGCGGGAGGACATCGACTCCCGCCTCGCCTCGGTCACGGTCCTCAACGCCGTGCGCGGGCTCCAGCAGAGGGTTTCGCTCAGGGGGCGCGCCCTCATCGAGACCGACGGCCGCGAGGTCCCGACGATGACCGACGAGCTCGTTCGCATTCTCGTCGACGGCCTCGCGAATAAGCAAGGCACGCCGTAAAGTAGGCACGCCGAAAGGCACGCGCCTCAAGTTTGGTTATTCCCCGCGACCGTTCATCGGAACGGCGCGTTTATTTGCGCAGCGCCGCCTCAGGCGGCATTTGAGGAGGGTTCAATGGCATTCAGGATCGCGGACAAAAAGGCATATCTTGCGGCGATGACGCTCGAGGAAAAGGCGTCGCTCCTTTCCGGCAAGGATTTTTGGTACACCAAGGCGATCCCGCGGCTCGGCATCGAGTCGTGGATGATGACCGACGGGCCGCACGGCATGCGAAAGCAGGCGACCTCGGCCGAGAAGGTCGGGCTCCTCGAAAGCGTTCCCGCCACCTGCTTCCCCACGGGGGCAGGGCTCGCGTCGACCTGGAACCCCGAGCTCGTCGGCGAGATGGGCCGCGCGATGGGGATCGAGGCGCGCAGCGAGGGCGTCCGCGTCCTTTTGGGGCCGGCGGTCAACGTCAAGCGGAGTCCCCTATGCGGCCGCAACTTCGAGTATCTTTCCGAGGATCCCTTTCTCGCGGGCGAGATCGCGAAGGCGCACATCCGCGGCATTCAGTCGGTCGGGGTGGGAACCTCCATCAAGCATTTCGCGGTCAACAATCAGGAAAAGTTCCGCATGGCGGTCGACGCCATCGTCGACGAGCGCACGCTCCGGGAGATTTACCTTCCCGCCTTCGAGCGGGCGATCAAGGACGCGAAGCCCTGGACCGTCATGTGCGCGTACAATAAGGTGAACGGCACCTACTGCTCGGAAAACCGCAAGCTCCTAACCGATATCCTCCGCGACGAGTGGGGCTACGAGGGCGTTCTCGTGACGGACTGGACCGCGTGCGACGACCGCGTCGAGGGGCTCCTCGCGGGGCAAGACCTCGAGATGCCGGGCAACGGCGGGATCAACGATCGCGTCGTCGTCGAGGCGGTTAAGTCCGGTAAATTAACCGAAGCAGACGTCGACCGCGCGGTTTGCCGGCTCCTCGAGCTCCATGAGCGCGCGATGGCGGCGGACGATATGAGCCCCGTCGCGTTCGACCGGGCGGCGCACCACGAGCTCGCGCGCCGCGTCGCCGGAGAATCGGCGATACTCCTCAAGAACGAGCGAAAGACCCTGCCGCTTCCTTCAGGCATCAAGATCGCGCTCATCGGCGCGTTCGCCGAGCGGCCGCGGTATCAGGGAAGCGGAAGCTCCCATATCCAACCGACGAAGCTCTCTACCCTCCTCGACGCGCTCAAAGAACGGTATCCCGACCTCGCGTACGCGCGGGGCTATCGCCTCGAATCGGGGGAGGTCGACGAGGCGCTCTTGGCCGAGGCAGTGCGCGTGGCTCGCGAGGCGGACGTCGCCGTCGTGTGCGCGGGCCTCACCGACATCTACGAGTCAGAAGGCTTCGACCGCGCGCACCTCAGGCTGCCTAAGTCCCACGACGCGCTCATCGAGGCCGTCGCCGCGGCGAGGCCCGAGACGGTCGTCGTGCTCAGCAACGGCGCGCCGGTCGAGATGCCCTGGATCGCGCGGGTACCCGCCGTCCTCGAGGCGTACCTCGCCGGCCAGGCCGGAGGGCTCGCCGTCGCGGACATCCTGACGGGAAAGACGAATCCCTCGGGCAAGCTCGCCGAGTCCTTCCCCCTCAGGCTCGAGGACACTCCCTGCTTTCTCAACTTCCCCGGGAGCCGCGAGCGCGTGGAATACCGCGAGGGCGTTTTCGTCGGGTACCGCCATTACGACTCGGTCAAGCAAGCGGTGCTCTTCCCGTTCGGTCACGGGCTTTCCTACGCGGCGTTCGAGTACGCGGACCTTCTCGTCTCGGGCTCTCCCGACGACGGCGGCTCGGTCACGGCCTCCGTGACGGTCAAGAACGCGGGGTCGGTCGCGGGAAAGGAAACCGTGCAGTTTTACGTGAGCCCGCGCTCGCGCGAGGTACCGCGCCCCGAACAGGAACTCAAGGGCTTCGCGAAGGTCTCGCTCGAGCCGGGCGAGTCGACGCGCGTCACCGTGACGCTCGACGCGCGCGCGTTCTCCTGGTACGACGCCGACCACGGGTCCTGGCGGATAGCGCCGGGCGCGTACGAGATCAGAGCCGCCGCGTCATCGCGGGACGTCAGGCTTACCGCGGAGATCAAGGCGCGGGGAACGCCCCTCCCGCGCCGCGCGTGGAGCCGCACCGACACGGTGAGCGACATCCTCCGCTACGGAGAGTTCAAGAAAGAAGCCGATGAGGTGCTTGCGTTTATCCGGGGTAAGTTCGCCGGAAGCGCGGCGCCGGGGACGGCGGAGGATCTCATGAACGAGGCGATGTTCCTCGAGATGCCGCTCCGCGCGCTCGGCCAGTTCGGCGGCCCCGAGGGTGACGCCCTTCTCGCGCGAATCCTTTCGACGCTCAACGCGTAATCCGCGAAAAAAGGCTCAACGGAATGCGGAACCGAAACCCTAAAGGCGTTTGCCTTGAAGGTTCGGATCGCCGCTCTCGCGAGCCTTTTTTTATTGACTGGGTTTTTTCGTTTTTTTGAGAAAGGCGATCATCGCCTTCGCGGCGAGTGCGCCGTCCGAAACCGCCTTGGCGACCTGATAAAAGCCGCCGATGCAATCGCCCGCAGCGAAGAGTCCCGGGAGGTTCGTCATGAAGTCGCGGTCGACCACGATGTCCTCTCCCTCGACGGCCACGCCGATCTTCGCGGCGAAGTCCGCCGCCCCCGCCGTTCCGATCGCGACGAACGCGCCGTCAAGGGGGTGCTCGGCGCCGTCCGCCGTGACGATGGCGGAAAGCCGGTCCGCGCCCGCGAAGCGCGCGATGGGAGACGCGACACGAGCGACCTCCTCGGGGAAATGGCTCGAGGTAACGGCCGCGCCGTTCGTGAAGAGCGTGATCGCGTTCGTGAACGGCAGGAGCTCCGCGAGTTCCGCGGCGGCGTAGTCCCCCGCGCCGATGACCGCGAGCCGCTTCTTCCGATAGAAGAACCCGTCGCAGGTCGCGCAGAAGCTGATGCCCTTTCCCCGAAACTCCTCGAAGCCGGGAACCGCGAGCGCGGCGCGGGACTTCCCCGTAGCGATGAGGACCGTCCGCGCGCGGAGCTCGCCCTCGGTCGACTTCACGACGAAGGTATCTTCCATCGATATCCCGACGATCTCCGAGGTATGCACGGCGACGCCGACGCGCTCGGCCTGGTTTATCCCGAACGAGACGAGCTCCGGCCCCGATACCGCCTGGGGAAACCCATAGTAGTTCTCGATCTTCTCCGCGCGCTCGAGCGCGCCCCCGTCCTTTCCGCACGCGAGCGCGGCGTATCCGGCTCGCGCGAGATAGATCGCGGCCGATATCCCGGCGGGTCCCTTTCCGATGATCAACGCGTCATATACCATAGTGCGAATATCGTCCTTTCGCGAAAAAAAGTAAAGCTCAGGCGCGCGGGCAAACGCCCGAGCGCCCGGTTCGATCTCGCTGGGCGCGATCAGGCTACCGCGCGACCTATCAAGC
>DAOPYF010000091.1:5901-10908 GCA_035352735.1 Treponemataceae bacterium
AGCGCCCGGTTCGATCTCGCTGGGCGCGATCAGGCTACCGCGCGACCTATCAAGCCTCCGCGCATTCCCCGAGGCCCACGCGGATGACCGACGCGACCTTCCGCACGCACGAAAGGCCCTCGATCTCGTGGAGCGCCGAGCGCATCTTCGCCTCGGCGACGGGGTGCGTGATGATGGTGATCGTCGCGCTCCCCTCCTTCGCGTCCATCTGCTGGAGGCTCTCGATGCTCACCGAGTTCTTCGCGAATATGTTCGCGAGGTTCGCGAGCACCCCAGGGGCGTCCTCGACGACGCTTCGCACGAAAAAGCTCGTGACGCAGTCGTTGATCGACATGACCTTGCGTTCGTTGAGCGCGAAGTCCGTGTCGCGCTCGAATCCTGCCTTTCCCCGGAAGGCGAGGTTCATGACGTCGCCGACGACCGCGGAGGCCGTTGGGAGCTCGCCCGCGCCGCGCCCGTAGAGCATCGAGTCGCCGAGGCTCGAGCCGCGGATGTAGATCGCGTTAAAGACGTCGCTCACCGTCGCGAGGGGATGCGAGGCATCGACCATGACGGGGTGGACCCTGAGCTCTATCGAGTCGCCGTGGTTGATGCCCATGGCGAGTATCTTTATCGCGTAGCCGAACTGGCGCGCCGCGACGATATCCGCCGAGGTGATGTTCGTGATCCCCTCGCGGTAGATCTCGTTATAGTCGACCGGGCAGCGGAACGCGAGGCTCGCGAGGATGGCGAGCTTATAGGTCGCGTCGTAGCCCTCCACGTCGTTCTTCGGGTTCGCCTCCGCGTAACCGAGCGCCTGCGCTTCCTTGAGGGTTTCCGAAAAGTCCGCGCCCGAGGCGGTCATCTTGGAGAGAATGTAGTTGGTGGTGCCGTTGACGATACCGTAGATACGCTCGACGGTATTCGCGGAAAGCGAGTTCCTGATCGCCTGGAGGACCGGTATGCCGCCACCGACGGCCGCCTCGTACAGGATCGTGCAGTCGTTCGCCTTCGCGATCTCGGTAAAGCGCCTTCCGTGCTTGGCGATCACCTCTTTGTTCGAGGTGACGACGTTCTTCCCGGCTTCGAGCGCGGCCTCGATGAACTTCCGCGCGGGGTTCTCCCCGCCGATGACCTCGATGACGGTGTTGATGGACGCGTCGGCGAGAATGTCGTTGATGTTCGCGGTGAGCATCCCGCTCGGGAGCGCGACCCCGCGATCGGTGGTCACGTCGAGGTCGACGATGCGCCTGAGCTCGACCGCGCACCCGGCGCGCTGCTCGAGCATCGCGCGGTCTTTGAGAAGGATCTTCGCGACGCCCGTTCCGACGGTCCCGAACCCGATCATGCCGATGATAATGTCCGCCATAGCCACTCCTGGTGTGTTTCGTTTAGTGATTGAAACGCGATTTTATTCACTATACCACGACTCCCGCCGGGAGGAAAGCCGCGCAACGCGGACGTCGGCGCAGAACGCGGATGTCTTGACAAAACGCGGGCAGAAAACATACACGAAAGGTGCGGGCAAATGATGTGCACGGAAGGCGCGAGCGCGAGCCTCTTTCGGCGTTCGCAAAAAAAAGCCGCCCGGTAATTAAACCGGGCGGCTTTCGTTACGAGAGTTGTCTGTAAGGGCGAATTACTTCGCGATCACGCGAGCCATCTCGCAAACCTTGTTGGAATAACCCCACTCGTTGTCGTACCAGGAAATCAGCTTGACGAAGTTCGCGTCAAGGGAGATACCGGCGGTGGCATCGAAGATCGAGGTGCGTGCGTCGTTGCGGAAATCGGTCGAAACGACCGCGTCCTCGGTGTAGCCAAGGATACCCTTGAGCTCGCCCTCGGAAGCCTTCTTCATCGCGGCCTTGATCTGGTCCATGGTGGCGGGCTTGGCGAGAACCGCGGTGAGGTCAACGACGGAGACGTCGGAGGTCGGAACGCGGAAGGACATACCGGTGAGCTTGCCGTTGAGAACGGGGAGAACCTTTCCTACAGCCTTCGCGGCGCCGGTCGAGCTCGGGATGATGTTCTCGAGGATACCGCGTCCACCGCGCCAATCCTTCATGGACGGGCCGTCGACGGTCTTCTGGGTGGCGGTGGCGGCATGAACGGTGGTCATGAGTCCCTTCTCGATCCCGAAGCTGTCCTGGAGGACCTTCGCGAGGGGGGCGAGGCAGTTGGTGGTGCAAGAGGCGTTGGAGATGATGTCCTGGCCCTTGTAGTCCTTGTGGTTAACGCCGTAGACGAACATCGGGGTCGCGTCCTTGGAGGGAGCGGACATGATGACCTTCTTGGCACCGGCGGTGATGTGCTTGCGCGCGGAGGCGTCATCGAGGAAGAAACCGGTGGACTCGACGACGACGTCGGCCTTGACCTCGTCCCACTTGAGGTTGAGGGGGTCCTTCTCGGCGGTGAGGCGGATCTTGTTTCCGTTGACGATCATGAAGTTTCCGTCGATCTTCACGTCACCCTTGAACTCGCCGTGCACGGAGTCGTACTTGAGCATGTACGCGAGATAAGCGGGGTCGAGGAGGTCGTTGATTCCAACGATCTGAATATCCTTGCTGAAGTTTTCGACAGCAGCGCGGAAAACCATGCGGCCGATGCGGCCAAAACCGTTAATACCTACTTTGATCATGATGATCTCCTAATCGATAAAAAGCGTTAAATAGAATATAGTCATACCGGGGTTTTGCGTCAATTGGTCACCCGGAAAAACCTACGGTTTAGCGGAAATCCGCCGTGTTTTTACGCCTTTTCCCGCAAAAACACCCGGTCGAAAGGCCATAAAAAAAGGCGCCGGGACGCTCAGTTTTCCCGGTTATCGATCCGGCGGCACAGGAACCCCGAATCCTCGAGATACTGCCTGCGGGAGATGACGAGCTGAATGAGCTCCTGGTACATGTCGAAATTGACCTCGAGCGCGATCGGGAAGATGTAGAGCTCCGTTTCCTCGCAATAGCGCTCGATGAACTCCGGGTTCGTCACGAACCCGAGGCTGATCATGTTGCTGATGCGGTCAGCGCACTTGAGGACCTTCGCCTTGTGGGAGCCCTTCTCGATGATGCGCTTGAGGTAGTCGCTCTTGAGCTGCCCTTCCTGCTTGGTGACCTCCATGACGAGGTCGTACACCTGCCCCGACTCGGAGTCGATCTCGAGGATCTGGTTCCGGTTGAAGTCGGGTATATCCTCGATCACGTCATGGATCACGGACGCCTTGAGGAGCACCGAGTCGATATAGCCATAGTCGAGGAGAATCCCCATCGTGTCGATCTGATGGCGAAACATGTTCCCGCCCGCGTGCCGCTGCTTGCCGATGAGGGCAGTCGCGAGCTGCATGTAGGGCGCGAGGTATATGCCTTTCAGAACGAGCATGTCCTGGGTATTCATGCTTTTTTCCGTACCGACCTCTTTATCTCAAATCTTCGACGTAACCGGCGAGTTTTGCAATGCGGCGGCGCATTTCGGCGAGCTTTTCCCGCTCGACGGCGACGACCTCGGCGGGAGCGTTCGCGACGAAGGCGGCGTTCGAGAGCTTTCCCTCAAGACGGGCGACGTTCTGGTTTTCCTTCTCGATTTCCTTGGTAAACCGGACCTTGAGCTGCTCGGGATCGACTCCCTCGCCGACGATGACGAAGGCCTCATAGCCCTTGCCGACGGTGCCGATCGCGCCTTTCGGGCGGTCCTGCGGGGTCGCGATGAACTCGACGCCTGAAAGCCCGGCGAGGAGCTGGATGACGTCGCGCTTCTCGCGCGCGGCCTCGGCGTCGCTCCCCTTCTCGACGAACAGGGCGATCTGGATCTTGAGCGCGGGGTCGATGCCGCACTCGGTGCGGAGCGCGCGGACGGAGCGGACGATGTCCTGAAGGGATGCGAAGCGCGCCTCGGCGCGCTCGTCCTTACGTGCGGCGGAGGGCGCGGGATACGGCGCGTTAATGAGCATCGCGGCCCGCTTCCCCGTTCCCGCGACCGCGTCGCTCAGGGGCGCGCACGAATCGGGAAGGAAGCCGTAGATCTCCTCGGTGACGAACGGGAGGTACGGATGGAGGAGGCGGAGCGATTCCTCGAGGACGGCGAGGAGCACGGACACGGCGCGGTTTTTCTCCGCGTCGTCGCCGTTCCGGAACGAGAGCTTCGAGGCCTCGACGTACCAGTCGCAGAAGTCGTTCCAGAAGAACTCGTAGAGCGCCTGGGCGCCGTCGTTATAGCGATAGCTCTCGAGCGCGGCGCGGCAGGTCGTCGCGGTCGCGTCGAGGCGATGGTAGATCCAGCGGTCGAGCTCGGTCAGGTCCTTCCGGGGTACGGCGACGATCTCGCGCCCCTCGAGGTTCCCGAGGATGTAGCGCGAGGCGTTCCATATCTTGTTCGCGAAGCGCGAGCCGAGCTTAAAGCTTTCCTTGTCGACGAGGATGTCCTGCCCCTGGGCGCACATGAACGCGAGGGTGAACTTAAGCGCGTCCGCGCCGTACTCGCCGACGATCTCGAGGGGATCGAGCCCGTTCCCGAGCGACTTGGACATCTTGCGGCCCTGCTTGTCGCGGACGAGCCCGTGTATGTAGATATCCTTGAACGGGACCTCTCCGGTGAACTCGAGCCCCGCCATGATCATGCGCGACACCCAGAAGAATATGATGTCGTACGCGGTGACGAGCGCGGTCGTCGGATAGAAGGCCTTGAGGTCCGCCGTCTTCTCGGGCCAGCCGAGCGTGGAGAACGGCCAGAGCCAGCTCGAGAACCAGGTATCGAGGACGTCTGAGTCCTGCCTGAGTTTTTTCGAATGGCACTTCGGGCACTCGGTCGGGTCCTCGCGCGCGACGATCATCTCGCCGCAGTCGGCGCAGTACCATACCGGGATGCGGTGGCCCCACCAAAGCTGGCGGGAGATGCACCAGTCGCGGATGTTCTCCATCCAGTGCGAGTAGGTATTCTCCCACTTTTGCGGGTAGAAGCGGATCTCGCCCTTCTTCCACGCGGCGAGCGCCTTGTCGGCGAGCGGGCGCATCTTGACGAACCACTGGTCGGATAGAT
>DAOPYF010000092.1:0-10480 GCA_035352735.1 Treponemataceae bacterium
TTTCGGATCTTGGCGTAATGCTGCTCGAGCGTGTTCATCGTGTCGCGGTAGACGTCGAGCCGCGATATCTCGTCCTTGATCGCCTGGATGTCGGCCTCGAGCGTGCCCTTGAGCTCGTCGGCGCGGTCGAACACCTTCGTCTGCGCGATGAAGGCCTTTTGCTTGCGGTCGATTTCCTCGAGGGTCTGCGAGAGGCTCGCGGTATCCGACTGTAGTTTCTGGAAGAGCTTCTCGCGGGTTTCCTCGACGCTGTCGCGGACTTCCTGCAAGGTAGCGCGGGAGGCGCGCACCGACTGCGCGGTCTCGGCGCTCATGCCCTCGTACGCCTTCGAGAACTCCTCGAGCGCTTCCTTCGACTTCCGGTCGAACTCGGCGGAGGCGGAGGCCATGCCGCCCTTGAGGGACTCGAGCGAGTCCTTGAGCGCCTTCCGCTCGAGCGCGGTCTCCGCGACGAAGTCGGCGTAGCCGGTCTTGTGCGCCGCCTCGAGCGAGGCGATCTTCTCGGCGAGAAGCGAGCGGGCCTCGGCGAGCTGCTGGTCGTTCTTCGCCTGCCACGAGCCGAAGTCGCTCTTGACCGAGGTGAGAACCGACTCCGCGTCGGCGCGCGCGGCCTCGACGGCGGCGGCGTATTCCTTCGTGCGGGTCTCGATCTCGCGTTCCTGCTTTCGGAGGAGTTCCTGGACGGCGAGGGCGTGCGCGTTGAACTCGTTCTGCGCGCCGGTCTCGGCGGCCTTTCGGGCCTCCTCGAACTCGCGCTTGTATTGCTCGGCGAACGCGCGGATCGACTCGTCGCTCGCCGTGATCTTCTGCCTGAGGCTCGTCTCGACCGAGGCAAGCTGTTCCGTGAGGCGGTCGGCCTGGGCGCGCGACTGCTCCGCGATCGCGGCGACGCGCTCCTTGAGCTGCAGGGCATAGGCCGCCTCGACGTCCTTCCGCTGGCCCTCGCTTTCCCCGGCGAGGGTCGTGAGCCGCTCGTCGACGTCCGTTCTCCAGCGCTCGAGGGACGCGTTGATGGCGTCGCTCCGCTTCTTGAGGTCGGCGAAGAAGTCGTCCTCGAAAACCTTGAGTTTCTCGGACACGTTGTCGTAGGCCCGGGACTTGAGCTCGTTGAGCTCGCCCTCGAGGCCGGCCATGCGCGCGTGGAGCGCGTCGCCTTGCCCGATAAGCGCCTTCTCGAAGGAGTCGCGCTTCTCGCCCTGCTCCCGCGCGTAGCGCTCGAAGTCTTCCGTGACGCGCGATTCGGTGTCGCCCATGACCGCGCGGAGCTGACCGTCGAGCCGGTCGACGTCGCCGATGAGGCCGTCGAAGCCGGAGAGGCGATATTCGACGTCGCGCCGGTAGGCTTCCATGTTCTTCTCGATCTCGGCGACGCGCTTTTCCGAGAACGCGAAGGCGTCGCGGGTATCGCTGTCGAGCTGCGCGATCTCGGCCCGGGTCGTCTCGAGGAAGGCGCCCGCCTCTGCCTGCCAATCGGCCTTGAAGCCCTTGATGAGCTGCTGCGTCTCGGCGAGCTTTTCCTTCGTCTGTTCCTGGAGGGTTTGGGTCTTTTCCTCGATGGCGTCCTTGTATTTCGCGAGGCGCTCGCCGGCTTGTTCCTTGAGCTTCTGGAACGCCGTATCCTCGAGGGTATCGGCGCGCTTGGCCGCGGCGTCGAGCGCCTTCTGGTAGATTTCCTTCATCTTCTCGCCCGCGCTCGAGGCGAGCTCGGAGCCGCTCTTGTGGGCGGTCTCGACCCTCCGCTCGAGGTCGGCGATGGTGACCGAGAGCTTTGCGAGGGTGTCGGTGTGGATGGCCGAAAGGGATGCCTCGTTGTCGCGCGCGAACTGTTCCCTGAGCGCGGGAATGCCCGCCTCGATGTCGGCGAGCTGGCGCTGGGAGGCCATGAGCTTCTTGCCGAGGGAGTCGGCGAAATCGGACTCGCTCGTGATGCGCGAGAGGTTCGTCTCGGCCGTCGAAGTCATCTCGAGGAGCTGCTTGATCGTCGCGTCGTAAGCCTCGATCTGGCGGCCGAATCCCTCGACCGCCTTCGTGCGCTCAAGGAGGCCCGCTTCTTTTTTCTCGAGGTCGTCCCGGATCTGCTCAAGCCGCTTGACGGCGGCGACCGCCTTCGCCTGCTGGACGTCGAGGGCGAGCGAGGACTCGTCGAGCTTGCCCGTCCGATCCCTGATGAACGCCTCAAGCTCGTCCTTCAGCCGGTCGCCGAACTTTTTCGCCTTCTCGAGGGAGCGGTTGTTCCGGTCCATCTGGCGGAAAATGACGATAAGCGCGACGGATATGCAGAGGGTCACGATATTGCCGGGAGAAAAGAAATCCATTACGGGTCCCACCCTTTCGTACTGAATATGTAATGGTTTATTCTAGCACAATCCGGGTCAATTGGCGATAGGACGAGAAGGAAATGTCGGCGCCGGGGGCGGTGAGCCCGAAAGCGCGCGCGACGGGGTTGATGATGCACGCGGTTTTCATCCCGCAGGCGGAGGCTCCCTCGACGTCCGAGCGGACGGAGTTCCCGACGTAGAGGATGCGCTCGGGCTTGACCCCGAGCCGCCCGGCGAGGGCCATGAACGGCACGGGCGAGGGCTTGAGCGCGCCCGTTTCCTCGGAACCGAGGACGACGTCGGCCAGGGCCGCGAGACCCCAGATATCGCCCTTTTGCGACGGAAGGAAATCGGAGAGAATCCCGATCTTGAGGCCCGACTCGCGGCACCGGCGAAAGCATTCGTCGGCGTGGGGATAGGGCCTCACCCGCGCGAAAAGGGGCTTCCATCCCTCGTAGACGAGCCGGTCGAGTATGATGCGGGCCTCGTCACCGGGAATCCCGAGGCGCTCGCCCAAGAGCCCCGCCTGCCAGCCGAGGAAATCGGCGTGCGGGACGCCGGGGTTCGCGCGCTGCCAGGCGCGCACCGCGTCGCGGGCATGGCCGAACCCGGCGAGAAAGCGCGCGTGCCCGAGGAGAAAGGGCCCGAGGCGGCGGTAGAAGGACCAATTGGAATACAGGGTCCCGTCGATATCAAAGGCGATGGCGTCAATCCCGGCTCTCATTGCATTTTTATACTATAGAGAAACCGGGCTTGTCCATCCTGAGCGCTTTTCTCGAAGCGCCAGCGGGAGAACTCCTTGGTGAGATAATCCCGTATCTCGGGGGAGAGGGCAGCCTGCGGGGTAAAGCGCACGAGGGCCGAGGGGACCGATCCGTCCGCGAGGACGGTGAAGCTGACGGTGACCGACCGATTGGAATCGACGGTGCGCGCGAGGCTTTCGGGAAGGGTGATCGCCGGGGACGCGGGATAGAGGAGCCTCCTTGGGGAGCCCTCGAACGCGAGCGACGACACGGTCGAAACCGCGCCTGAGCCTTGGCTGCCGGATGAGGTCGCGGTGGCGCTCCCCGCGCGCGCGGAACCCGTTTGCCCCGCGACGACGTTTGCGCTCGCTTCGCCTGACGCGCCGCCTGAGCTCCCCGTCGCTAGGGCACCCTTCCCCGCCGCTCCGGCGATATCGCCGAGGGCGCGCGAGGTTTCGGCGCTTGCCGCGCCTTGAGTCCCGGCGGCTTTCTTTCCGCCAGAGGAAGCGCGAACGGGCTTCGCTTGGGGATGCTGCACCGCGGCGACTGAGCCTTCAAGTTCGGGCGTGGTGGCGGTCGCCGTCTCAGAGGCGCTTCGCGCCTGGGTCGCGCCCGCTTCGGTCCCCGCAGTGCCAAACTCGAGGAAATCGCCGGAGGTGTCCGTTCGTTTCGTCGGTCGCGTTTCGGGCGCGAAGTCCGGGATGCCGAGGCCGGTAGACGGGCTCGGCGCCGCGCGCTGCGTTTCCGAGCCCGAGGTTGCGGAAGCCGCAGTCGCCCGCGCGGACTTTCCCGCTTTGGGGCTTGCAGCCTTCGCGCGTGGGCTCGCGGCGCTTTCGCTCACCGCGGGCGCTTGAGTTTCCTTCCCTGCCTTAACCGCCTTTCCCTCCCGCGGGTCGGGTGCGAGGGTTATCGTCACCGACTGAAAGGCTCGCTTCGGCTCGTGCCGCTGGGCGAGCGGGACGAATACCGAAAGCACGCACACGAGGGCCCAAAAGACCGCCGAGATGACGAGGCTCCGCGAGAGCCGCCGCCGGTCGTTTCGATCGGGGTCCGCCGAAAGGGAGGAGGATAAAATGGAATTGGTGAAGCCCCCAGACGCGCTCATGGCGTGCGCGTCCTAAGGTTCACGCCGGTATAGCCCGTTCGCCTGAGCGAGTCGAGGATCCGCACGATCGTGCCGTTCGGCACCGTCTCGTCGGCCTCGAGGCTCACGGGAACGCTCGCGCGGGGACCCGCGGTCGAAAGCTGCCCGAGCGCTTGGTCGAGAGCGTCGACGGAAACGGCCTTCTGATTGAGATACAGCGAACCGTCGGCGCTCACCGCGATCGTGATGCCGTTCGTCCGGTTCGACTCCGCCGTCGTCGACTTCGGGAGCGCGAGGCTGATGCCGGGCAGGACCGCGAAGGTCGTCGACACGAGGAAGAATAGGATCAACTGGAAGACGACGTCGATCATCGGCACGAGGTCGACGACGGCGCGCGCCTCGAGCTTACGCTTGAACTTCATGCTTCTTTCTCTCCGCCGCGAGGAGGAGCACGAGATCGCTGACCGAGGATTCCATCTCGGTCACCATCCGGTTTACCTCCGCGATAAAGTAGTTGTAAAACACGACGGCCGGTATCGAGACGATGAGTCCCGCCGCGGTCGTGATGAGCGCCTCCGCGATCGCGCCGGCGAGGATCGCCGGGTCTCCCATCGAGCCCATCGCGCCGATGACGCCGAAGGCGCGGATGTTTCCGGTGACGGTCCCGAGAAGGCCGAGCAGGGTCGAGATGTTCGCGATCGTGCCGAGCGTCGAAAGGTAGCGTTCGAGCCGGGGAACCTCGCGGTTCGCCTGGTTCATGACCGCTTCCTTGATCGCGCTATCGGAGTACTCGCGGTACGCGATGCCCGTCTTCATGAGGCGGGACACGGGGCTCTCGACGGTGTCGCAAATCGCGGCGGCCTCGTCGTAGTGCTGCTTGTCGATGCTCGCCCGCACCCGCGGCAAAAGGTCGCGCTCGCCTTTCTTGACCGCGCCGAAAAAGAGGAGCCGCTCTATGATGATCACCGTCGCGATCACCGCGCAAAGGCCGATCGGTATCATCACCGGTCCGCCCGAAATCAAAATCGCCAACATGGTTCAACCTCCACAAGTAATCATAACGTAGGACACAAACTATCGGATGGGCGCGAGGCCCGCAAATCCGCTAAAAATCGACGCGTCCCGAAAGGGTCACGGTCCCGCTTCGCTCCGCGTAGATCCCCTCTCGCTCGCGCAGATGGCCCGT
This sequence comes from Treponemataceae bacterium, assembly GCA_035352735.1. GTDB lineage: Bacteria > Spirochaetota > Spirochaetia > Treponematales > Treponemataceae > Teretinema. Next base: position 5,332 of record DAOPYF010000092.1, read on the forward strand.
CGCGAGCGGGAGCGCGTCGTCGACTGAAAGGGTAAGCGCGAACGCCTGTGCCGGCCGCACGGTCCCCGAGACCCCGAGGAAGGGATACTCGCCCGAGTCGAGCGGTACAGACGCGCGCGCGGTCGCCTCCCAGCGAGCGCGTACGACGCCGACGGGTTGAAGTCCCGCGGCGTCACTTCGCCCCTGCACGTTCCCCGGCTGCGCGTTCCCCGGAAGCGCATTCCCCGCGCGGTCGAAAACCGTCAGCGAGCCGTCGAGGGTATGGAGCGTCTCTCGGTTCAGGCGGTCGAGCCATTCGTCGGTGACCCCGCCCGTCGCGATCAAGCCCGGAGCGCGCCACTCAAGATGCGCCTTCGTCGCGAGGCTGTCACGGGAGGCGAGCTCAAGCGGGATGAGCGCCGTCGCCGGATCGGCCTCATCCGCGAGTATCAGGATGCCGCGATCGAAGGCGGTCGCGCGATACGAGGCGCCGATGACGAGGACGACGGGGTCCGTCACCGCGAGCGTCGCCTCGCCCCTGACGTTCCAGTCCGCCGAGTGGAAGGGGACGCCCGAAAGGAGCGCGAAGGGCTCGGCATTCGCGAGCGCGCGCGGGTCCTGCCGGTCGGCCGACAGGCCGCCCGAAACCTCGGCCGAGCGGAGAAGCCCGTTGTCCGCCGCGTAGCGGGCGGAGAGGTCGAAGGGGACGAGCGGATCGGCGTGAGATTCGACGAGCGCGCCGACGCGGGCCCGAGCGCTCACCGGTCCCGACGCGAAGCCGAGCGAGAGCGCGGCCTCGGCGCTCTTTGCGTCGGCGGGGTCCTGATCGGCGACCGAGTCGTAGCCCGCCGCCGCGCTCAAGGCCGCGGTAAACGCGCCTCGAGCGACTTCAAGCGACGCGCGGGGCGCGAGGGCGAACCCTGAGTAATCGGCGATCTCGGCGGTCGGCGCGATCTCGCTTCCCGGCCGCTCGGCGAAGGCGTCGTGAACCGAGCCCGCGAAACCCGCGCCGAAGGTTACGGTCCCGACGGGAGAATCGCGGGTAACGCGGCCCATCGACGAGTCCCAGGAAAGCGCGCGATGGGTCATCGCGTAGTAGTCGGCGTTCCGATCCTGAAAGCCGTCGCTCCGGTCGGAAACAGAAACCGCGAGGCTCGCATTCCCCGATGCCCCTGAGCCGAACACGCGCGCGTCGGCCGAGGTTTCGCGGTCGAAGAAGCCGTCGCCAGGGTCCTTTCTCCCATACCCGTCCGCGGCGTCATGGCGAAACCCGAAGGAGAAGCCGGGATACCGCCCCGCGGCGCGGGCGATGTCGATCGAGCCTTGAAGGAGCGCGGGGCTTCCGGCGCCGAGAGACGCGCTTCCGTGAAGTCCGTCATCGCGCGAGTCGTCCGATCCCGATTTCGCGGGAACGCTTTCGGGCACGGGAGCCACAGGCGCAGGAACGGGCGCTGGGGTCGGAGCGGGCGCCGGGGGTGCCTTGGGCCCAATGTCGGGAATCTCGACCGGGGCGGGGTTCGCGATCGGCGGAAGGGCCTGCGCGGGAACCGAACTCCCCGAGTCCTTGATGCGCGACTCGAGATTCGGCACGGCGACCTCGTCCGCCCGAAGGGCGGGCGCGCAAAACGCGAAGCACGCGAGCGCGGCGAGTGCCGCCGAAAAGCGGCGTCTTGCGGCGCGTGCGCGAGATAATACGAAGCGCGATGAAGCCATATCAATAATCATGAATGGAACTCCCTTTTCTCTAGGATTATTCCGGCCGGGCCGACTGGAGCAGGAGTTCCGCGCGGCGCGTCCACGCGGAAAGCGGCCAGGCCTTTTCGAGGGTCTCGACGGTTTTCTTGGCGTCCCCGTCGAGCCGAGCTTGCGTGAACGAGTCGGCGGCGCCGTAGAGCGACTCCGCGGCCCGCTCGCCGTCGAGAGCGGCGTAATACGAGCCCGCCTTGAGAAGGGTTCGCGCGGCGTCCCGCGGCGATCCATCATCCCGAAGCGCGTTCCCAAGGAGCGCGAGGCTCGCCGCGTAGGTTCTCCGGTCCTCGGCCGAAAGCCCGTCGGGGGAATCGGGGGCGCGCGCGGCGATCAGGGAAAGAACCGACTTGGCGTTTCCCCGCGAGCCGTAATCGGCGAGATAACGGCGCGCGAGCGCGAGGCCCGCCGCCCGACCCGTCGCCGTCGAAGCCTTTCCCTCGCGCTCCCACGCGGAAACGAGGGACGCGACGTCCGGGCTCTCGCCCGATTTGAGGCGCCTGAGGGTCTCGAGCGAGTCGGGAACGCCGTCAAGGCGCGCTTCCTCGGGAAAGGCCTTGAGGTAGGATTCGGCCGCGCGCGACGCCGCGGCGAAGTCCCCTTCGGCCCGGTAAGCCTCGACGAGATTTCCCCACGCGCGCGGGGCCGCGGAACCCGTCGGGTATTTTTTGAGGTAATCCTCCCACCATAGGATCGCGAGGTTCGTCTTTCCCGCGCGCGCGTACGACTCGCCGCCGAGCGAGAGCGCCGAATCGAGGAACTGACCCGTGGGCCATTCCTGCCGATAGCGCGCGAAAAGCTCGGCGGCGCGCGGCCATTCGGACGCGATGAAGCGCTGCTCGCCCGCGCGGAAGAGCGCGTCGCCCGCGAGCGGGTCCTTCGGGAAGCGGTCGGAAAGCGAGAGCCAGCGCGACTCCGCGAGGTCCCGCTTTCCCTGCCTGAAGGCAAGGTCGCCGAGGAGGTACGCGGCGCGCGCGGCGGAGGGCGTGAGCCCGGCGGTCGCCGTGCCGTCGGCGACGCCCGCGAGCGCGGCTTCCGCGCGGTCAAAAAGAGAGCGGTCGGTCAGGACCGATGCCTTAAGGATGAGGGATTCTGCGAGCTCGGGTTTGCTCGGGGCAAGGGCGACCGCGCGCTCGGCGAACGGGAGGGGATCGGCCCCCGACTGCGTCGCGGCGAGCGCGCAGGCGGTCGCGGCCTGCCATCCGCGTTCATGGCCCTTAAAGGCATCGAGATAGCGGGAAAGCTCGCGAATGGCGTCCGCGGCCCGGCCGAGTCGGTAGTGGCTCCAGCCGAGGTAGAACGCGGCCCACGGCGCGTACGCGGGGAACTTCGCGTCGTATGACGGCGAGAAGCGCGCGAGCGAGCGGGCGGCGAAATCCCACTCGCCCGATCGGACGGCGGCGAGGCCAGAAAGGTAGCGCGAGAGGGCGAATGCGTCGGGATCGGCCGTTTTCAGGTTTGGGTTTGCCGCGTCGAGCTTTGCGCACATCGCCTCGACGGCGCCGCGCTCGCTGGTCGATGCGCCCGCCTCTCGGAACCACAGGAGCCAAAGAAGGGGGTTTTTCGCCGAGCCGCCCTTGATCCGCTCGCCGACGAGGGCGACGCCCCGGTCTCGGTCCCCGGTCGCGATCAGGGATTCGGCGAGGCGATAGTATACCCGGTCCGCGATCGGCTCCGGGAGTTTCGAAAGGGATTGCCGCTCGCTCCAGCTGCGCGCCTTCGCGAAATCGCTCGCGGTCGCGGCGCGATCGGCGAGCTCGAGGAGGAACCAAGGCGTCAGCTCGCCGGCCCGCGGGAGGCTTTGCTCAAGAAGCCGCGCGGCGTCGGTATAGGAGAGATCCCGCGAGGAGGCAAGGATATCCCGAGGTGCGCGGGGATCGGCATCCGCCGCGGCGGCGCGCGCGAGGACGAGAATAATAAGGAACACTGGTAGGATACAGCGTCTTTTTAACACTAAATACCTTCCTTACAAAGAGTTAAATAACCGATTAGGGGAAATGGTAACAGTCGGATTAGGGCTCGAAATGCCCGTTTTCGGGAATCTTAATGCGGACGAGGTTGACGAAGGCATCCGCATTCCGTGAGGAAAACGACTCGATCGTCGTTTCCGCGGCGCTTTCGAACACGGCGATCGTGAACTTTCCCGTTTCGTCGAAATAGGGGAAGAACGCGGCGATATGGTGGAACTCCCGCAGGGGCGGATTTCCCCGCTCGCGGCTGACGGCACCAAGGTAGAAATGGCCGGGCTCGCTCACCGCGAGGTAATACAGAAGCGGCGCGAGGGAGCCCGCGCGGTACCCGACGCTCTGTTGGTACGGCGGTAGGGCGCTCATCGGCTCGACGGTCACGTCGACCCCGGCGTTTTCGGGCTTTACCGTCCGCCCGGTATCGAGCGACACGACGGCGGCGGCGAGGTTTCGGGTCCAGTTGAGCCCGAAGAAGATATCGCGCTCGCTCATGAACGGGTCGGTAAAGAGGTTATCGGGGACCGGGGTCAGACCCTTCAGGGGCTCGATCAAGAGTCCGGCGCCCGCGCGGGGGCGGACGATCCCGTCGACGATCCACTTGGCGAAGCCCGAGCAGTTCACCCCGCCGTACACGTCGCCGACGGGGTGGTTTTTGCCCCGCGCGGCGAGAATCGCCTTTGGGTCCTGCGGCTTTCCCGTCTCGATGAGGACGGGCTCGCCCCGCTCGTTGAACGCCCCGTCGTCGAGGTAGACGAGGTTCTTGATCCCGTCGCGAATCGCCTGGACGGCGGCTTCCGTCTCGGGGGAGCGGTTATGGGCGTTCGCCACGAGCTGCCAGGGCACGGTCGTCCGGGTCATGCCCACGACCGAGGAAAAGGAGGCGCCATAAAGCTGGAAAAAGGTGATGCCGATCGGCACGCCGTGGAGGGCCTCGGTTTCAAGGATGACGAGGTCAAGAAAGGAGCGGCCTTTCAGGGGATCGCCCGAAGGCCTGAGCCTGACGTAAACCGAAGGATCGTCGGTGGGATAGATTCGGATGCTATCGGCCTGGCCATCGGCTAAGTTCCTAAACAGTACCCAGGTGCCCCGGATGCCGGGGGAATCCTCGGGCTTCACCGTGACGGCGAGAAAACCGCCCGAGGCGTCCTTTTTCTGGCTGACGGAAAAGCGATAGAGGTAGCGATCGGTATATTCGGCCTTTTTAAGGGCAAGGACATGGTTGATTTCGTCGTCGAGCCACTCGTCGGTGATCTTCCTCCGGACGGCGTCGGACTCGATGAGTCCCTCGGACGGCGATGCGTCGAGCGCGAAAAGGGTTGGGGGAAAGGCGCACGCGAGCGCGACGGCCGCGAGCGCGGCGATAGACCTGAAAGAATACTGCATACCATTTTAAGGTATCGGCATATTTCCGGGAAAACTTATGGGATCGATCGCGCGCGTGTCAGAGTCGCTCGCCC
>DAOPYF010000093.1:0-10411 GCA_035352735.1 Treponemataceae bacterium
TTTTCTGGAGATGGGGGGAGTCGAACCCCCGTCCTAACGCGTAAATCAAGAGCGTCTACAGGTTTAGCGGCGCGAGGTGGTTGTCGGGACCCGGTGGCAGCGCCGCAAGCGTCGGTTCCGTATCCTGGTTAATTTCCCTAACGCCGTTCAGGCCCAGCGGTCGGTAAGCTCCGGTTGGCGTCAGAAGATCCGGTCGCTTCGGAGCAGCAGCGGCCGGTTTCCGTGCTCCGCTACTTACGCAGCGAGAGCAAAACTGTCGTTGTTTTCGGCAGTTATAAGTTTTGCCCGTTCGGAGGACAGGCAACCTCACCTGCAACCCAGGACCCAGCGCATCAGTCGAAACCGGTGCACCCCCGAGATTCGGAAAAAACCTTGTATCAGGGCCCTTTCCGATTCCCTTCGCGATTTCGCCTCGCGGCAAAATCCGTCGACTTCGTTACTCGATCAGGGGAATCGGCTTGCGCTGAAATCCCTGATTTCGGCCTTACCATACGCGGAAAAAGCCCCGACTGTCAATCAGATCGAAGCCTTCCGCGCGCCTCACACGTACTTCGCCCACCAGGGCTCGATCCGTGAATAAAAGTACCGCTCGCTCTGCGGCAGCATGTTTATGAAATCGAGCGGCGCGATCTCGGCGAGATGGCCGGCGGCGTTATTCATGATCAGCTCGCGCGACTTCTCGAGAATCTGCTTTTGGACGGGCAATAACCCCTGGAACTCGGCATTGACGAGCGCCATGTATTCCTCGGTCCACTCAACGACCTCTGACATGTTATTCATAGAACCCCTCCTGGACACGATGCAGTGCTGGTCACCGACGTCATGTTCTGGCGTCGATGACATGCCAAATTCGACGATTCAGAGAAGGAACCTAGAAAAACCAGTTTTTGTTAGCCTGGTACTCAAATGATACTCCATTCCGCGCGGAAAAGACAGAAAAATCTCTATTTGGATTATTTCTGCGCGGGCGTAACGTTTCTATTGTCAGAAACACCAGAACCGTCTATGATCGTCTCTGTTAGGCCCAGGAAGATAGAAGATGGATGATCTTATGAGCCGAAACGCGCCAGGGACCCCTGCCAAAAACGGTTTAGACAACACTCGGCGACCGCGGCGCGCAATACCGTACTTACTAGAAAAGGTTTTGGTAACAAGCAATGAAAACTCTTCTGACCGGTAACGAAGCCGTCGCGCGCGGCGCCTGGGAAGCGGGCGTCACCGCGGCGTTCGGCTATCCCGGAACCCCCTCGACCGAGATCCTCGAGAATCTCGCGAAACGAAAGGACGACGTGTACCTCGAATGGGCGCCCAACGAAAAGGTCGCCTTCGAGGCCGCCACGGGCGCCTCCTACGCGGGCGCGCGCGCGATCGTCACGATGAAGCACGTCGGCCTCAACGTCGCCGCCGACCCCCTCATGACGCTTTCCTACGTGGGAAGCGAGGGCGGCATGATCATCTGCGTGGCCGACGACCCGGGACAGCATTCCTCGCAGAACGAGCAGGATTCCCGCCACTTCGCGCGCTTCGCGAAGATCCCGGTGCTCGAGCCCGCCGACTCGGGCGAGGCCCTCGCGGCCATGCGCTACGGATTCGAGCTCTCTGAGAGGAACAAGGTTCCCGTCATGCTCCGCCTCACGACGCGCGTGAGCCACTCGCGGAGCCTCGTCGAGACCGGCGAGCGGACCCCGCCCAAAGCGGCCCATTTCGAGCGAAACCCCGCGCGCTTTTGCCCGCTCCCCGTGTGGGGCCGCGAGATGCGGAAAAAGGTCGAGGCGAGACTCGACGACCTCCGCGCCGAGGCGGAGAAAAGCCCGCTGAATAAAATTGAGCCGGGCGACAAGAAGCTCGGCATCATCGCTGAGGGACTCGCCTACGGCTACGTGCGCGAGGCATTCCCCGAGGCGTCGGTCCTCAAGCTCGGCTTCGCGTGGCCCTATCCCGACGCGCTCATCCGCGAGTTCGCGTCCTCGGTCGACAGCCTCGTCATCGTCGAGGAAAACGAGGACATCCTCGAGGAACACGTGCGCGCGATGGGAATCACGTGCGTCGGGCGCGACATGCTCTCAGGCGTCGGCGAACTTTCCGTCCCGAAGCTCCTCAACCTCCGCGACCGGCTCGCCGGGATCTCGCCAGAGAAAGCGTACGCGCCGCCCAAGCCGATCGCGGACGCGGCGGACCTACCCGCCCGCCCGCCGGTCCTCTGCCCCGGCTGCCCGCACCGCGGGCTTTTCTTCGCGCTCACGAAGCACGACGTCCTCGTCACCGGCGACATCGGCTGCTACAGCCTCGCCGTGTTCCCGCCCCTTTCGCGGACGGACACCGTCCTCTGCATGGGAGGCGGGTTCTCCGTCGCCCAGGGGATCGACAAAGCCGGCGAGAAGCGGCGCGTCGTCGGCGTCGTCGGCGACTCGACCTTCTTCCACTCGGGAATCACCGGGATGCTCGACGTCGTCTACAACAAGGGCAAAAGCGTGCTCGTCGTCCTCGATAACCGCACGACGGCGATGACCGGCCACCAGGACCACCCGGGAACGGGCGTCACCCTCATGGGCGAGGCGACGACCGCCGTCTCGATCGAGGAAGTCGGCCGCGCCTGCGGCATGAAGAAGATCGCGACGGTCAATCCCTACGACCTCAAGGAAACCGGGAAGGCCGTCGCCGAGGCGCTCGCCTCGGAGGAGACCTCGCTCATCGTCTCCCGCGCGCCGTGCCCGCTGCGCACGAGAAAGCCGGTCGGCGCCCTGCGCGCGATCGACCAAGCGGCGTGCAAATCCTGCCTCGCGTGCGTCAAGCTCGGCTGCCCCGCGATCGAGGTGACCGAGAAGGGAAAGAAACCCTCGATCAACGCGGAGCTCTGCGCTGGCTGCAACCTCTGCGAGCAGACGTGCCCCTTCGGCGCCGTCAAGGAGGCCGCGAAATGAAGAACATACTGATAGTCGGCGTCGGCGGGCAGGGAGCGCTCCTCGTGAGCACGATCATCGCCGAGGCCGCCATACGCGCCGGGCTCGACGTGCGCACGAACGAGGTGCACGGCATGGCGCAGCGCGGGGGCTCGGTGCTCGCGCAGGTCCGCTACGGGGAGAAGGTGCATAGCCCGCTCGTGTGGGAAGGCACCGCCGACGTGATCATCGCGCTCGAGGAAGCCGAGGCGCTCCGCCACGCGCACTTCCTGAAAGAGGGAGGGCTCGCCGTCGTCTCGACGCAGCGGATCATCCCGGTCACCGTATCGTCGGGGAAGGCGAAATACCCGGCTGACGTCGAGGAGCGCCTCGCGCGCGCGTTCCCGCGCCTCGTCCTCGTCGACGCACTCGGCGTCGCGCATGGGGAAGGAAACGCGAAGGCCGCGAACGTCGTGACCCTCGGCGCCGCCGCGCGCGGCATGCCCGAGCTCGCCGCCCAGTGGGCCGCCGCGCTCGAAGCCTGCGTCCCCGAGAAGCATCGCGATCTCAATGCACGGGCCTTCGCGGCCGGAGGAAAAATATAGGATGGACACGCTATTTTACGAAAAGAAGTACGAAACGATGGCCAGAGGAAAGCTCGAGTCGCTCCAGCTCTCGCGCCTGAAGAAAACGCTCGCGCGCGTCTACGCGAACAACGCGGTATACCGCAAGGCCTTCGACGAGGCGGGCGTGAAGCCCGGAGACCTCAAAACCCTCGCCGACCTCGCGAAATTCCCCACGATCAACAAGACCGTCTTCCGCGACACCTACCCGATGGGGCTCATGTGCGTGGACAAAAAGAAAATCGTCGAGATGCACATGTCCTCGGGCTCGACCGGAACCCCCGTCGTCATGCCGTACACCCAAGGCGACCTCGACCAGTGGGCGTCCTGCATGTCGCGCTGCTACGCGATGGCAGGAGCGAAGCCGACCGACGTCGTCCAGATCACCCCGTCCTTCGGGCTCTTCAACGGCGGCTTCGGCATGTACCACGGCGCGCACAAGTACGGGCTCTTCGTCGTCCCCACCGGCGCGGGAAACACCGCGCGCCAGATCAAGCTCGCCGCCGACTTCGGCACGAACGTCTTCACCGGCGTCGTCTCTTACGGCATCCGACTGATGGAAGAACTCGAGGCGGCGAAGGTAACCCTCCCCAACCTCCGCATCGGCATATTCGGCGCGGAGTCCTTCTCCGACGCCATGAAGAAAAAACTCACCGAGGGACTCGGCATCGAGGTCTTCGACATCTACGGCATGACCGAAACCGGCGGCGTCGGCACCCTCGGCCAGGACTGCCACGCGCACGCGGGGATCCACGTGTGGGAAGACCACTACATCGTCGAGATCCTCGACCGCGACACGCACAAGCCCGTACCCGACGGCGAGATCGGCGAGCTCGCGATCACCGCGATCACCCGCGAGGCGCTCCCCGTCATCCGCTTCAGGACCGGCGACCTCTCGAAGATCGTCTCGCGCGAGAAATGCCAATGCGGCAGAACCCATCTTCGCATCGCGCAGATCATGGGCCGCGTCGACGACATGCTCATCGTCAAGGGCGTCAACTTCTTCCCGAGCCAGATCGAGCAGGCGCTCATGTCGATCCCCGGCGTCCTCAACAACTACCAGATCATCCTCGAGGAAGTCCACGACATGATGGACGTCCGCGTGAACGTCGAGGCCGAAGGCGGCGTGACCGGCTTCACGGTCGAGAAGGTCCTCAAGGAAACGCTCGGTTTCTCCCCGAAGGGCGACGTCTTCGCGCCCGGCACCCTCCCCCGCCAGGAAGGCAAGGCAAAGCGCGTATTCTACCGCCAGAAAGACGGCACCCTCAAGTAATTCTTTTTTTGGGCACGCGGCGAAAGCGAGCCATGCGCATGCGCGCAAGGCCTGCATTCGCCGACGGGCTTTTCGGGGTTGCCATAGTCCGGCCGCGCGTAAGGCTCACGCGCTTACGTGACTTCAACCCGCCATCGAGTACGCATAGCCCGCCGCGCGGCATCATCATTTCCCGCGCCCGTCCTACCGGCCCTTCGGGCCGGCCCCTACAATCCCTCGCGCGAAAAGAAAGCCGTAGGCTTGCTTTTCGCGCGAGGGTGCGGAGAGGTAATTTATCAACGTGCAAAGAGAAGAAGCAATCACGTCATGCGTCCCTGCGGGCCGCTTGCCGAGAGGAATGGATTGACTGCCCGTTCTCGCTTCGCTGCGAACGGACGGACGGCATTCCTCGCGCAAATAAGGAGACACGCGATGAAAAGTTTTCTGAAGCTCGACGATTTTTCGGGAGACGAGATTCTCGCGATCATCAAGCGCGCGAACAAGCTGCACGACCTCTGGCACGCAAACAAAATGCCGAAGACCCTCGCCGACAAAAAGATCGCGCTCTGGTTCTTCGGGCAGGGATTCCGGAACCGCGTCGCGTTCGAGCTCGGCGCGCGCGCGCTCGGGGCCGACGTGAGCTTCATCCCCGGAGACCTCGGCATACACGAGCCGATCGAGGACATCGCCTCGTATCTCAATAACTGGTTCTCGATGCTCGTCATTCGCTGCCAAAACCACGCGTACCTCGAAAAGGTCGCCGCGGACTCTCGCGCGCCCGTCATTAACGCGCGGACCGCGTTCAACCATCCGTGCGAGATCGTCGGCGACTTGCAGTATATCTCTCGCGAGCGCGGAAGCCTCGACGGGCTCAACGTCGTATTCGTCGGCGAGGTAACCAACCTCTGCATGAGTTGGTTCGAGGCCGCGCGCGTTCTGCCGATCCGCGTTAGGCAGATCGGTCCGCGCGAGTATCTCGCGGACGAAGGCCTCGTGCGGCGCATGAGCGACGGCGCGAAGGGTTCGATTGAAGTATCCCCGACGCTCGAGGGCGCGATCGCGAAGGACGTCGACGTCGTCTACACCGACTGCTGGCCGCGCACGGACGACAAATCGCGTACCAGAGAGCTCTTCTTGCCTTATCAGATCACGAAGTCCCTCGTCGACAGAATGAACCCGCAGGGCTTCTTTATGCCTTGTCCGCCCGTCACCCGGGGCGAGGAGATATCCGCCGACTCATTGACCGCCGATCAGTATTGCGATTACGCGGCGAAGGAGTTTCTCCTCCACGCGCAGAACGCGATTATGGAATACTGCATCAAGGAGAGGCAGTAAAGTGCGCGGCGTAAGCGAAGCCGAACTCGCGAGGATATGGGACATGGTCTTCAACCTCGCGATCAATTTCCTCCATGACGAAAGCGCTGCCGAGGAAGCGACGCAAGAGGTATTCGTGAAAGCGAGCGAGGCCTTCGCGTCGTTCCGCGGCGAGTCCGCGCTCGGCACGTGGATCTACCGCATCGCGCACAACCATCTCGTGGACGCGCGCCGCGCCGCGTTCGCCGAACCGATCTCGTTCGATATCTTCGAGCGCGACGTGAGCGACTTCGTCCCGTACGAGAACGAGCTCGGGCTCACAGAGGCCGAGACCGCGCTTTACGTCGAGGAGATCAAGGTCGGCTGCACGAAGGCAATGCTCCAATGCCTCGACGCAGAGGACCGGTTCGCGTACATCCTCGGAAAGCTCTTCGCCCTTCCCGGAAGGGAATGCGCCGAGATCTCGGGCATGGGCGAAGAAGCCTTCCGCCAGCGCCTCTCTCGCGCGTCGCGAAAGGTCGAGAACTTCATGCGCCATAACTGCGGCCTCGTCAACGAGAGCGCGACGTGCCACTGCCGCAAGCGCATCAGGATCGCGCTCGACCGAGGCCGCATCCGCGCGGATATACTCGAACGGCGCGACCCGCCGAGGCGGATCAGGGACTATCTTGCCGGCATGAACGACCTCGACGCGGTTGCCGAGGCATTCCGGGACAATCCCTTCATCGAACGCTCAAGGTTGCACGCGGACGACATCCGCCGCGCGGTCGCGCTCATGGAACGCGTCGCGACCTAGCTATTTTGCGAGAAGCCCCGAGGCGAAGCCGACCCCGGCCCCGAGCGCGGCGGACATGCCGAGCATAATCGGTATTGCCCGGGGGTCGAGCTTCGTGACAAGGCACACGATGGGCGCCACGAAAAGAAGCGCGACGCAGAGACCGTTCAGCCAGGATATCGGCATGAGGCGCGCCGCGGGAATGACGATCCCAAGCGCGATCCAAGTCACGGCGGCAGACGCGACGAACGCCGGGTCCATCCTCCGGGCGATCATGGGACCCACGTCGATCGCGGCGGCCGCGATCCCGATCCCGAGCGAAATCAAAAAGTTGCGCATACAAGCTCCTTACATAGGCATCACTATATTAGACGGACGCGGCGCCGGTTTGTGACACGATAGAAACTTTTTTTGTTTTGATAAACCCAAGCTCTGGCTGAAATCAGTTTGCTTTGTTGCATATGCAACGACTACTATGTATGCGTTCTCGGTATTATTTCCCTAGCGAAACGATAACGGAGGCACGGCATGAGCATAGCGTTGGTAAAGGAACTGAATGGGGATCACCGGGCGATCTTGGGAACGGTCAACCGAATCGCGGCGATCGGGGCGCTCACGGCCGAAACGCGGGGGCTTCTCAAGGAGACAAAGGAACGGCTCATGGCCCATCTCGGCAAGGAGGAACGCGAGTTTTATCCCGCGATGCGCGCGCTCGCGGCATCGAGCCCGAGCATCGATGCCAAGCTCAAGGTCATGAACCAGGAGATGGAATCGATCGCCGCCGCGGCCCTGCGCTTTCTCGACGAGTATGCGGTCGGCGGAAACCCTAATACCTTCGCGGCGGACTTCTCAAGCTTCCGCCGAGCCCTTTCCGATCGCATCCAGCGCGAGGAGTTCGCGCTCTACTCGCATTTTCTCAAGAACGCGTAAGCCCACTCAGCACCCTGGTACGTATTAGTCTTCGCGCCAGGGATGCCGTCCGTCCGTTCGAAATGCAATGAGAACGGGCGGTTAATCCATTCCGCTCGGCAAGCGGCCCACAGGGACGCATTCTTTAGAAGTTTCGCAGCGAAGCGAGAAACTTCACGTCAATAAACTTCCTATTCGCACCCTGGCGCAAAGCGCCAGGGATTAACCAGCGTTTTCGTAACGAAGTGAGAAAACGCACGCTAATCCATTTCTTCTCAGCACCCTGGCGCGTATTTGTCTTAGCGCCAGGGATTCTTTAGAAGTTTCGCAGCGAAGCGAGAAACTTCACGTCAATAAACTTCCTATTCGCACCCTGGCGCAAAGCGCCAGGGATTAACCAGCGTTTTCGTAACGAAGTGAGAAAACGCACGCTAATCCATTTCTTCTCAGCACCCTGGCGCGTATTTGTCTTAGCGCCAGGGATTGTAGGGGCCCGGACCGAAGGGACGGGGTCTCGCGGGAGCGGCGCCCGAGGCGGCGCGGACGCGAGACTGATAACCCCGAAAAGCCCGGTTGGGCACGAGCGCGGGGCGCGAACGCGTCAGGCGATCGGGCTCAAGGCGCCCATAGTCCAATAAAGATTTACTTACGGCCGGTGAAGCCGTCCATCGCGCGCGTCATGCCGAAGAAGCCCGCGACCGCGTCCATGAAGGCGACGGGGAGGAGGCGGAGGAGGAAGGTCGCGTAGACGAAGCGCGGCATGATGAGGCGTTTCTTTCCCCGGAGGATGGCGCCGACGATGCGGCGCGCGACGTACTCGGGCTTGAGGATCGGGAGGAGGAGGGGGAAGCGCGTGCGAACGCCCGCGAACATGCCGGTATCGATGAAGAACGGGCACACGACGGTGGTCGAGACTTTTTTCCGTAGTCGGCCGATTTCCATGCGGACCGCCTCGTGGAAACCGAAGGCCGCGAACTTGCTCGCGGAGTAGTCGGCGAGTCCGGTGATGCCGATGAGCCCGGCCGCCGAGGAGACCGTGACGATGTGCCCGCGGTCGCGCTCGAGCATGCCGGGGAGGAAGGCCTTTACCGTCCAGAAATTCGCGAGGACGTTTACCTCCATCGTTCGGACGATGTCGTCGTCGGGGGTTTCGAGGAGGGTTTTGCCCGAGACGACGCCCGCGTTGTTGATGAGGATGTCGACCGGTCCGACGCGCGAGGAGACCTCTCCGGCGAGGCGATATACCTCAGCGCGGTCCGTGACGTCGCACGCCATGCCGACGACAGAGAGTCCCCGCGCCGCGGCTTCCGCCTCCGCCGCTTTGAGCGCTTCCGCGTTACGATCCCACAGTACGACGTGCGCGCCTCGTTCCGCGAGCGAGAATCCGACGATTTTTCCGATGCCGCTTGCCCCGCCGGTGACGAGGGCTACGGTTCCACTGATCTTTTTCATGCCCCTCAGTGTATCACAGGCAAAGCGACAAAATACGGTATTTCGTCATCATTGGGTCAGTTTTTGCGCGCGAGACCGACCTTAAGACGAGGCAGTTTTCCGCCGATAGTATGCCAAAGGACCGGAGGATTTTTATGCATACGGCTAAGGTTTCAGCTTCGGCGGCGCGATGCGCGCTCGCCTTTTTCGCGACGTTCGCGCTGTCCGCGGCGCCGCTCGCCGCAGACAGCGAGCTCATCAAGATCGAGGCGATCGCCTCGTACTATGGCGACGAATTTCAGGGCCGCCCGACCTCGTCGGGGGAGCTCTTCGACATGAACGCGCATACCTGCGCGCATAAAACCCTTCCGTTTGGGACGCTTCTTGAGATCACGAACCTCGAGAACGGCAGGAAGTCGGTGGTCCGCGTGAACGACCGCGGGCCCTTCGTCGCCGGCAGAGAGCTCGATGTCTCGAAGGCCGCGGCCTACGACCTCGGCATGGTCGCGACCGGCACCGCGCGCGTCTCGATCCGAAGAATCGGGATGGATACGGGTGCGACGGGCGACGCGGCGAGTAATCAGGCGGTTGCGGACAACGCGACGGGCACGGCGGCGCCCGGGGCATCGGCCGGTACGGCGCCGGCGGCAGGCACTTCGGCGGGAACCGCGACCGTGACGGTGACGACGGTAGTCCCGAAGACCGAAGGCGCGAAGGCGGCGCAGGCAACCCCTGCGGCGGTCGCCGCGCCCGGCGTGGCCGCGTCCGGGCAAGGAAACTCCTGGCGCATCCAGCTTGGCAGCTTTTCAAAGGAAGAGAACGCCAACCGACTCATCGTCCGCCTCCGCGAGGAAGGTTTTAATCCCGCTTTCGAGCGAAACGGCTCCATGATCCGCGTCGTCCTCGCGGGAATCCCCGAATCGGCCCTCGGCGCGACCAAGGATCGGCTCTTGGGCGCCGGGTACTCGGGTTTTCTCGTTCGCGCCGAGTAACTGAGCGGTTTGAGGCCCCGAGGAGCGCAAGGGCGCCTGGTGCGCCAAGGGCTCTCGGGGCGGCCGCCAAGGGCCGGCGGGTCACGGAACCCAAGCTATTCACGCAATTTCATTTGTGTTATAGTTCTTACAAATGAAATTTACCGATTTTAACCTCGACGGAGGCCTCCAGGAAGGCCTCGCCGAAGCAGGCTACATTACCTGCATGCCTGTCCAGGAACAGGTACTCCAGAACG
>DAOPYF010000094.1:0-10132 GCA_035352735.1 Treponemataceae bacterium
GTGTGTGCCGAGCGTTTATGCGAAACGCCCTCGCGGGAGGAAAGACCCGCGAGGGCGTTTTCATTTTAAAGGAACTTTCTCAGCGCGCGGTATTTCCCCGCGAAGGGTGGGTACCGGAGCGGCACGTCGGCGAAGAGCGGCTTATCGATAACGGACTTTACGCGCGAGAAGGTGTCGAAGCTCGCCTTGCCGTGGTACGAGCCCATGCCGCTCGCGCCGGTTCCGCCGAAGGGAACCGCGTGCGTCGCGACGTGCATGACAGCGTCGTTGACGCAGCCGCCGCCGAAGGGGACGCTTCCCGTGATCCGCTTCGCCTGCGCGCGGTCCCGGGTGAAGATATAGAGCGCGAGAGGCCGCGGCCTTGAGAGGATATTCCCGATGATCTCGGCTTCGTCCTTCCACGCGATGATCGGGATTATCGGGCCGAAGAGCTCCTCGCCCATGAGCGGGTCGTTCCAGCCGACGCCGTCGACGATCGCGGGCTCGATGCGGAGCGACTCGGGGTCGGACCTACCGCCCGAGACGAGCTTCGCGCGTGGGTTCGCATGCGAGGCTCCCGTGATGAGCGCGCCGATCCGGTCGAAGTGCCGGCGGTTGACGATGCGCGGGAACTCGGGGTTGCGGTGCGCCTCGGCTCCGTAGAATTTTTCCACGTAGAAGCGGGCGCGCGCGATGAACTCCTCTTTGACGCTTTCGTGGACGAGGAAGTAGTCGGGCGCGACGCAGGTCTGGCCCGCGTTGATGCATTTCCCCCACACGGCGCGCCGCGCGGAGAGGTCTATGTTCGCGCTTTTATCGACGATGCACGGGCTTTTCCCGCCGAGCTCGAGGGTCACCGGCGTCAGGTTTCTCGCGGCGCGCTCCATGACGAGTTTCCCGACCTCGACGCTTCCGGTGAAGAAGATGAAGTCGAAGCGCTGCGAGAGGAGATCCTGGTTCACGTCGCGACCGCCCTCGACGCACGCGAGGTATTCCTCGGGAAAGGTTTCGCGGATCATCCGCGCGACGAGCGCGGAGGTCGCGGCCGAGTACGCGGAGGGTTTGAGTATCGCCGTGTTCCCCGCGGCGATCGCGCCGACGAGCGGCATCACCGAGAGCTGGAAGGGATAGTTCCAGGGCGACATGACGAGGCATACCCCGTGCGGATCGTGGATCGCGCGCGCGCTGCCGGGAAAATTGAAGATCCCCGCGCCCTTGCGCTCGGTCCGCGCCCAGCGCGAGACGCGCTTGAGCATCAGTTTGATCTCGCCGAGCACGAGGACGATCTCGGTCGTGAATGCCTCGAAGTCGGATTTCCCGAGGTCCTCGCGTACGGCCTCGAGGATGTCCCCCTCGCGGGAGAGGATCGCGTCGCGAAGCTTAACAAGCTGGGCTTTCCTGAAAGCGACCGAGCGCGTCGCGCCTGAGTTGAAGAACGCGCGCTGCCTGTCGACGAGGCTCGCCGTCCGGGCGCCTGAGTCGGCGCTCGCCATGGTTTTTTCCCCGCTCATTCCGCAGCCCCCGATTCCTTGGTGAGGACGCCGTCCCGCTCTATGACGAGCGTGCGTCCGTCGGGATAGGCGACGGTGATGGTCGGGTTCCGGACGAGGCAGTCGAGATGGATCATCGCGTCAGCGTCGTTGTCGTAGTTGCTGCCGATCGCGAAGTGGCAGGTATGGAAGGCCTTTTCGTCCTCGAGCATGTTTCCGCGGATCTCCGCGGCGGGATTGAGCCCGATGCCGAGCTCGCCCAATCCCCGCGCGTTCCTCGCGTACGAAACGCCCTCCTCGGCGGTGAGCTTCCCTTCGCGCGCGAAATCACGGGCCTTTCGCTCGCCTTCCTCGATGGAGGCGCGGAGGAGCTCTGCTTCCTTGCCGCCGGTAATCTCCGTGACGTAGCCCGCCTTTAAAACGACGCGCACCGGGGTCGAGGCGATCATGTCGCCGCCGGTGAGGCTAACCGATCCGTCGAAGACGATCGTGCCCTCGCTTCTCCCGGGAAGCGGGCTGATGAAAACCTCGCCCGCGGGGATGTTGCCGCCCGCGCCGCCTGAGGCGAAGTCGCCGTCGTCGCTCATGGGCTTACGGCCCGCGACGGGGACGAGGATGTCGGTGCCGCAGGGGCTCGTCACGCGAACCGACTCGGCGCCCGTGAGCGCGCGAGAGAGCGCGTCGCAGCGCCTTTTCAAAAGGGCATAATCGATCCCCGCCGTGCGGCGGAACATGTCGACGGTGATGCCGGGCGTCCATATCGAGCGGAGGGTCCGCTTCTCGTCCATCTGCCAGTGGAAGACGTGGTCGATCTTATGGCCGTCGGAGGCGATTTGGGGATGCGCGAGGCCGTCCCGGTCCTTTCCCATTTTGTTGGCCGATATCGAGGCGCACACGTCGGGCTCGGAGCCGAAGGCGGCGAGGGCCGCGCGGTTCGCGAAGTCGAGCTGCGTTTTTTCCGGCTGGACGACGATCGTCGCCTCCGCGCCGACGGCGAGCGCCGCGTGGTAGAGCGCGAGGCTTATCTCATAGACGTCTCCCGACGGATTAGTGATGATCAGGAACTGCTCGCTGGGCTTGACGGCGAGTACCTTGTCGACGACGATGAGCGCGGTCTCTGCGACCGATCGGGTGGTGTTCATGGGTAAAATGTATCCCCGCCCGTATGAAAAGTCAAACCGGTTTGGTATACTCACCCGTGTTATGAACATCGTGCTTTTCGAGGGCGAACCGTTCTTTCCCCGGAACGACGACCGCTGCCAGCATATCCGAAAAATCCTGAGAAAGGGCGTGGGCGACCGCTTCTTCGCCGGGATCGTCGACGGTCCCGAGGGCGAGGCGACGATAACCGCGCTCGACGATTCGGGGCTTTCCTTCAGCTTCGCGCCGACGCACGCTCCGCGCGGGCTGTACCCCGTCCATCTCGTCGTCGGCTTTCCCCGCCCCATACAGCTCAAGCGGCTTCTCCGCGACGTCGCGAGCCTCGGGGTCGCCTCGGTGACCCTCGCGGGAACCGACCTCGGCGAGAAAAGCTATCGCGACTCGACTCTCGTCGACCGCGGGGCCGCGCGCTCTGGTCTTCTCGAAGGGTGCTCGCAGGCCGGCGCGACGGGCGTTCCCCGCCTCGAGATGGCGGCCTCCATCGACGCGGCGCTCGACTCCTTCCGCGCGCTCGGGCGCGCCCGCGTCATCCTCCTCGACACCGAGCGCCCGGACTGCCCGCTCTATCGCTCCCCTGAGCTCGCGCGCGCGAGCGACGAAACGCCGCTCGCGCTTTTTATCGGGAGCGAGCGCGGCTGGACCGCTCGGGAGCGCGCGCTTTTCCGCGAGGCCGGCGCGTCCGTGTGCTCGCTGGGGACCCGCATCCTCAGGACGGAAACCGCCTGCGCCGCCGCGATCGCGATCGCCCTTTCCGGCGCGGGCTTTATGGACGGAAACGAATGAACCAAGACCAGATCAAGACGCTTCTCCTCGGGCTCGAGGACACGGAGATCGATTTCTCCGTCACGATGACGGGGAAGAAAAGCAAGAAGGTGAACGGGCTCTACAAGCCCGATAGCCGCGAGATCCTTCTCCACAACAAGAACTTCACCGACGACAACCAGCTCATCTACACGGCGATCCACGAGTACGCGCATCACCTGATCTGCGTGCGCGACGGCGTCCTGCAGTCGGCGAAGTCGCACACGACCGCGTTCTGGGCGTGCTTCCACGAGCTCCTCGAGAAGGCGGAGAAGGCCGGGCTCTATTCCATAGGGATCGAGAAGTCGGGCGAGCTCGCGAAGCTGACCGAGGAGATTCGGACGAAGTACCTCGCGGAGAACGGGAAGCTCATGAACGAGCTCGGACGGCTCCTCATGAAGGCCCACGCGCTCTGCGGCGACGCGGGCATACGGTACGAGGATTACATCGACCGCGTGCTCTGCCTGCCGCGCACGGCGGCGAAAACCGCCGTCAGGGTCAGCTCGCTCGGCGTCAATCCCTCGCTAGGCTGGGAGACGATGAAGGTCGTCGCCTCGCAGCCGACGCCCGAGAAACGCGCGGAGGCCGAGCGGCAATTCACCGCGCATCGGAGCCCCGACTCGGTGAAGGTGAACCTCGCCCGCAAGGCAGAGGACGAGGATCCCAAGGATCGGCTCGAGAAGGAAAAGCGCCGGCTCGAGAAAACCATCGCCATGCTTAAGAGCCGGCTCGACCAGGTCGAGCAGAGCCTTTCGAACCTCTAGGGCGCGGACCGTGAAAACCCCTTGGTCGGCGTTCGCGTTTCGCGTTATCCCGCTCTGCGCGCTTCTCGCGGCTACCGCGCGCCTTTCGCTTTTTGCCCAAGCCGGTAGTTACCTCCCGCCCAACCCGATCACCCCGCCGGTCGTCACGCCGCCGGCATACGCGCCTGATTCAGCCGTCTCACCCGTCGCGCCGCCGACGGTAAGCGGTCCCGAGGTCTCCGGGGTTTCGGTCTCGCGCGAAAGCGGGAACGGTGCCGCGCGCTCCGCGGGCGCGGCTGGTGCCTCGCCCAATAACGGGACTACGACCACTACGACGACTGCGACGAGTTCGCCTGGGGCTGCGGGAGTCGCCGGCGCGGCGGGCGCGGCGGGCACTGCGGCGAAATCGAACGATTCCGGGAAGAATGGCAAAAAGGCCCTCCCGAAAGACCTCTCCTCCGTCTCGGCGCTTTCGCTTCTCGATCTCGCGGGGGATAACCCGCTCTTCGGGGCGCTCACGGGCTCGAGCGCGGAGTCGGGTGGCATCGAAGCCCTGACGAAACTCCTTTCGGGGGATTCTGACGATACGGGCTCAAGCGGCTCAGGCGCCCTGGGGACGTCGGGAAGCGCCGCCCTCCAGAAGGCGATCGCGCTCATGGCACGCGAGAAGGCGGCTCGTGAGAGCTCGGCGGGGAATACTCCCACGCAGGGGGCCGCATCGCCGGGTAACGCCGGCGCGCATACGGTGACGATACCGGAGCGGGTCGTTTCGGGCGGGGAGATCGCGCGCTTTACGGTAAACGGGAACGATGTGGCGAAGAGCGTTACCGAGCTCGTCTCGTCGGCGCTCGCGCGCGACGGCTCGTTCCTCCTGACGGGCGACCGGACCTATCCGGGCGGCGACCGATGGCTGACCGAAACCTTCTATCTTCTTTGCAGGAAGACGGGCCCGGGTACCTACGCGCTCTATGCCGACCTTTCCCAGCCCGTGCCGAACGCGAACTCCTTCCTTTACCGGCTCGCGCGAATGACCCCGATCGAGGGGCGGCTCGAGGGAGACCTCATCACCTTCGAGTCGAGCGCGCGGGACTGGCGGCTCGACCTCGCGATACGCGTTTTCTCCGCTTCAGTCGGCGGAAAAACGGTCCGATAACATAAAGACAGGAGCCAGTATGAATACCTCTCGAACGCCGCTTTGCTTCTTAGTCGCGGCGTTTTTGCTATCCGCTTCAGCGCTCACCGCAGAGAGCAGCGCCGCGTACGTCGATGGATCGGGAAAGGGCGAGCTCGCCTCCCGGTTCAATCCCCTTTTTCCCCGGGCCCTTAGCTGGGTCGGCGCCACCGAGAGCGCGGAGCTCAAGGCAGGAAGCCTCGCGGCCGTCCCGACGGAGGAAGAGGCCCGCGAGTGGAATCGCTGCCCGCCCCGCCTTCAGTCCGTCCTCCTCAATAACGATGTATTCGCGCTGTATGGAAAGCCTGGGTCGAAGACCATGGGTATCCTCGGCCAATACTCGCTTACCGACATCGAGCCGGTGATGAACCAGTTCGTGACGAAGTATGACCTGGCGAACGGCGATCGCGGCATCATCCCCGCGTTTTACATCATCTATGGAACCTGCTGGCCGGGCGGCGACATCGGCATCCTGCCCGACTCGACCGTGAGGCAGTACATCGAGTTCGCGCGCGCGCGCGGGTGGTACGTGTTCATCGACCACCAGATCGGCAAGTACTCCGTCGAAAGCGCGGTGAAATGCCTCCTTCCCTGGCTCGAGTACCCGAACGTGCAGCTCGCGCTCGATCCCGAATGGCGGACGACGAAGCCGATGCAGGAAATCGGGTACGTGACCGCCGACGAGGTCAACATGGCCCAGCGGATGATCCAGGACTACATGGTCGCGCACGGCATCCCCGGCAGAAGGATGCTCGTCATCCACCAATTCAAGCCGAAGATGATCTCGAACCGCGCTGCGGTGCGGAGCGACTTCGAGCTCGTGCAGCTTATCCATTGCGCGGACGGCTTCGGGTCGCCCACGCTCAAGAAAAGCACCTACGCGCAGAACGCCGCGGCGACGAATATCCCGCTTAAGTCGTTTAAGCTTTTCCTCAAGCCGACCATCCCGAACGCGGGATGGGACGAGCCGATCATGACCCCCGACGAGGTTTTTAAGCTCAATCCGCGCCCTTATCTCATCATGTACCAATAAAGCCCTTGCCCAGAAGATTGCCGACGGGTAAAATGGTCTGTTATGCCGAATGCACCCGAAAACCCGTTGATTATCCAGGGAGACCGCTCGATCCTGCTCGACGCCCACGCGCCTCGAGCGGCAGAGGCGCGCGCCGCGCTCATCCCCTTCGCCGAGCTCGAGAAATCGCCTGAGCATCTCCACACCTATCGCATTACCCCGCTTTCGCTCTGGAACGCCGCGAGCGCGGGTTTTTCCCCCGAGGGAATCGCGGCGACGCTCGAGGATTTCGCGCGCTATCCCGTTCCCCAGGCCGTCGGGAAATGGATCATCGAGACGATGAGCCGATTCGGCAAGATCAGGCTCGTGGCCGCGCCGCCGGTATCCGCGGCCGTGGCATCCACGCCGCCGGTTCCGACAGTCACCGCAGCGCAGGCCCCTGCCTCGCCAGGTGCCGGCGATTCGGGGGCGTCCGAAGTCCCCGACGCCATGGACGAACAGCTTCTTCTCATCGTCTCGACCCCGATGATCTTCCGGGAGCTCGCCGCCTCGCGCGCCATGGCGAAGTACCTGACCCCGGAGCCCGGCGCGGAAATGACCTTCAGGCTCGCGCTCCTCGATCGGGGAACGGTCAAGCAGGAACTTCTTACGCTCGGCTGGCCCGTCAAGGACGAGGCGCCCCTCAGGGACGGCGACCCGCTTGAGATCGGCCTGAGGCAAACCTGCTCGTCGGGGAAGCCGCTCGTCATCAGGGACTACCAGCGGGAGGCGGCCGATGCCCTCGTCGGCGACCGAGGCCCGGGAACCGGATTCGGGACGATCGTGCTCCCGTGCGGCGCGGGAAAGACCGTCGTCGGCATGACGGTCATGTCGCTTCTCAAGACGAACACCCTCATCCTCACGACGAACGTCGCGGCCGTCCACCAATGGATCGACGAGCTCCTCGACAAGACCGACCTTTCGCCGGACGACATCGGCGAGTACTCGGGCGACTCAAAGGAGATAAAGCCCGTCACGATCGCGACCTACCAGATCCTCACCTGGCGCGCGTCGAAGGACGGGAGCTTCCCCCATTTCAGCCTTTTCCGCTCGCGCGGCTGGGGCCTCATCATCTACGACGAGGTGCATCTCCTCCCCGCGCCGGTGTTTCGCGTCACCGCCGAGCTTCAGGCCGTCAGGCGGCTCGGGCTCACCGCGACCCTCGTGCGCGAGGACGGGAACGAGGGCGCCGTGTTCAGCCTCGTGGGCCCCAAGCGCTACGACGTGCCGTGGAAGGACCTCGAGGGCCAGGGGTGGATCGCGACCGCACGGTGCGTCGAGATCCGCGTCGAGATCTCGCCCGACCGCGAGATCGAGTACGCCGTCGCGAACCAGCGCGAGAAATACCGCATCGCGAGCGAGAACCCCGCGAAGACCCCGGTGGTCAACGCGCTCCTCGCGCGCCACGCGGACGACGCGGTGCTCGTGATCGGCCAGTACATCGAGCAGCTCGAGACAATCGCGAAGCAATTGAACGTCCCCCTCATCACGGGAAAGACCCCAAACGCCGAGCGCGACCGCATCTACGGCGCGTTCCGGTCGGGCGAGCTCAAGACCATCGTCGTGTCGAAGGTCGCGAATTTCGCGATCGACCTTCCGGACGCGTCGGTCGCCATTCAGATATCGGGAACCTTCGGGAGCAGGCAGGAGGAAGCCCAGCGGCTCGGCCGCATCCTCAGGCCCAAGGATAAGGACTCGCATTTCTACACGATCGTCACGGGCCAGACCGTCGAGGAGGAATTCGCCGCGAACCGGCAGAAGTTCCTCGCGGAGCAGGGCTACGAGTACTCGATCGTCCGGTGGGAAGAGGATTCCGGTGCCATCACCGACTTCTCCGGCGGCGCGGGGAGGTGCGTATGAACCCCAATGAGGTGCTCGCCTGGCGCGAGGCGCTCGTCCGGCTTACCGATCAGTATTTCTTCGACCTTATCCGGATGTACCTCGGCGCGGTGAAGACCCCGTTCAACAAGCAGCGCATCGTCGAGGATCTCTCCGCGTTTCTCCGGAAGAAAGACAACCGGGCCGCGATACTCCATTCGCTCGACCAGTTCGACCGAATGATCCTTTCGGCGGTCGCCGAGCTTCCGTCCCCGACGCAGCAGAAGATCGTGTCGCTGTTCTCGGGGACGAAGAGCTTCCCCGAGATCTACGACCGCATCCTCAACCTCGAGGAACGGCTCGTCGTGTTCAGGAAGAACGATACCGAGTCGCGCGAGTACGCGCTTAACCCTCTTCTCAAGGACGAGCTCCTGCCGCTCTTGGGCTTCTCGGTGCTCGCCGCCCCCGAGTCGCGCGGCGAGCCGGTCTCGGGCGCCGTTCCCATAGACGACCTCGCGCTCGCGTCGCTCTATAGCTTCTTCCTGCACGCGGGGGAGTCGGTGAAGAACGACGGCTCACTGAAAAAGAAAACGCGCGAGGCGCTCGAGTCGGCGTTCCCCCATTTCGCCGAGTCGCCCGCGTGTACCCAGTCTTTGCTCGCGGCGTTCCAGAACCTCGGCCTTCTCGTCGTTTTCGAGGGGAACCTGATGCCGGAGCCCGCGCGCTGGCAGGCCTTCGCGCGCATCGCGCCGTTCGAGCGCACGGCCTGGCTCGTCGCGGCCGCGGCGGGTCGGCTTCCGCGCGACGCGCTCCAGGGACGGGCGCAGGTGTTTCTCGACTTCTTCGCCGCGCTCGAGCCCGGCGCCCGATACCGGCGCGAGACCGTCTCCCGGCTCGCGTTCCTTCTCGCGGAACGAGCTGGCCGCTCCTCCGGCCTCAGGCAATACGGCCGATTCGCCTCGATGCTCCGCGAGCGCGCGAGCGAGGCGCGCCTTGGCGCCGAGGTTTCCCGCGACGCGGACGAGCCCTCGAGTGGCGCATCGAGCGCTGCCGAGTCGCGCGCGCCGGCCTCCGCCACGGGGATCGCCGACGTCGCGATCGCGTTCGGTCTCCTCGTCGAGTCGGATGGCCTCTGGGCGAAGAACTCGCTCGCGTCCCGCGCGGGGGCCGCGGGCTCGTCGCCCTCGATCGTCGTTTCCCCGTCCTTCGGGGTTACCCTGATGCCGGGCTATTCGCTCGCGGAACTTCTCCCGCTCGCGACGTGCATGGAAGCCCGCGACGTGCAGATCGTCGCGCGCTTCGAGATTACCCGCCGCTCCTGCGCCTCCGCGTTCGAGCAGGGCCAGAGCGCCGACGCGATCGTCGCGCTTTTAAAATCGCGTTCCGCCCAGGCGCTTCCGCAGAACGTTCTTTTTTCCATCGATGATTGGTACCGAAGCTATTCCTCGGTTTCGCTCTACCACGGGTTCGTGCTTCGCGTCGACGAGGGCCGCAGGGTTCTGTTCGAGAATAACGAGCACCTATCCGCCCTTATCCTGAAGACGCTCGCGCCCGGGGTGTATCTCCTTGACGCGGGAACACCGGCGATCATCCAGGAGGCGTTCGCCGCGGCGGGGCTCGAGCCGCCGCCCGCGGTCAGCAACATCGCCCCCAATCGCGAGCCGATGCAGCTTCCACCCTTGAGCCTCGCGCCCGACGCGGAAGCCCAGGGCGCCGCCGCGGGAACGGCACGGGCCGCGGGCTCCGCGGGGGGGGCGTCTTCGGAGGCCTCGGCGCGGCTTCGGACCTCGCTCTACGAGGAGCTCGATACGCTCGGATTCGAGCCCGACGTCGCGGACGCGCTTCGCTCTCGGATTGACCGGAGGATAATCCTCACGCCTTCCCAGCTCAACCCAGAATCGGTTCGGGTCGAGAAGGT
>DAOPYF010000095.1:0-10039 GCA_035352735.1 Treponemataceae bacterium
GAAAGGTCCGCGGCGACCGGCATGAGCGCGAAGAGCGTCGCGAGAAAGCTGATGGAGATCGCGCGGATGCGGTCGGTCGCGCCCCGATAGATTCTGGCGACGAGGAGCGCCCTCGTTCGGATCAAGGCGGAGTAGTGATCGTAGAAGATGATCCCGTTCCTCACGATAAATCCGATGACGACGAGCGATCCGAGGATCGCGTTGAGGTTGATCGCGCTTCCGGTGACGAAGAGCGCGATGAACACGCCCGAGAACCCGAAGGGGATGATCGCGAGCATGAGGAGCGGGAGAAGAAAAGAGTCGAACTGAATGCCGAGGACGACGTACATGAGGAAGATCGAGAGCGCGAAAAGCGCGGCGATGCCCTTGAGCTGATCGTTCCATTCCGCGGCGCCGGGATCGTCGAGGTTCGCGGCGATGCGCGCGGTCGAGGCTTTTTCTTGCGAGGGGACCGCGACGTACACCGCGTGCCTGCGGTCATCGCGGTAAAAAACGGGCGGCGAGAGCGCCTCGGAGAATGAGGCCGCTTCCCCGATTGCGGTCGAGCTTCCGTTTTGGTTCGGGATAAAAAGGCGGCGTACGTCGTCGACGGTCCTTCTCGTATCCTTTGGGAGCCTTACCCGTATCGGGATCCGGCCCGATGTTGCCTCGATTGATCCCGCGTAAATCCCATAGACCGAGCCTCCGAGCGCGTCGGCAAGGTCGGACGCGGAAAGGCTGAGCCTGACGAGGGCGTCTCGTTCAGGCGTGACGAGTATTCGCGGTTTCGACACTTTTGGATAAAGCGACGCGCCTTTCGCCGAACCAAGGGCGTTTTCTGCCTTGCGAAGCGCGGCCTCGTAGCTTTCGCCCGTCGCGACGAAGGTCGCCGTCTTCCCGTCCCCGAGGCCAAGTACCTCATTGAAGGAAAGCGAAGCGCTTCGTATCGCGATGGCGCCGATTCGCTCGCGCGCGAGGGCGCGGGAGAACCATGCCTTGAGGTCATCCTCTTTTATCCTTTGATCGTGTCGGAGGGAGAGCGTGCAGGTGAGCATTTCGCTTTCGGGTGACTTATTCGCGACGTAATACGGATCGTCAAGCCTTCCGCCCGAGAAGCAATATGCCGAATTAACGAATGATGCGGCGGCAAGCGAGCGCTCAAGTCGCGCGCCGACGTCGAGGAGGTAATCCTGCGTGGTACCCGAGGGAAAGGGGATCTCGACCGAGTAGTCGTCACTTCTCGGCGTATTGAGCCAGTCCCGATCGAGCCGCGCAAGGCTGATGAATCCCGAAGCGAGGAGAAGCGCGGAGACAAGCGCGAGGAGGACAGGGCGCCTGAGGAAGAACTTCAGGGGTTTCCGGTACATGCCGCCGCCGGTGACGGGACGGCTGGACTTGGGGCCGAAGGCACGATAGAGCACGGGGATTACGGTTACCGACACGATAAAGGAAAAGAAGATCGAAAGGGATACGGCCCACGCGAGGTCCTTGAATACCGCGCCGACGATCCCCGGAAGGAAAAAAAGCGGCAGGAAGACGATGAGGCTCGCGAGGGTCGAGCCGACGGTCGAGCCCGCGATCTCGAGCGCGGCGGCGATTACCCGTTCGCGGTTGTCCGGGGAACTCTTGCGCTGGATGTTCTCGAGGACGACGACCGAGTCGTCGACGAGCATGCCGATGCCGATCGCGAGCCCGCCGAGGGAAACCGTGTTAATCCCGACCCCGACGAGGGGAAACGCCGCGACGGCGCAGATGAGGGAGAGCGGGATTGAGGCGACCATGATGAGCGAGGTTCGTGCGTCCCTGATAAAGAACACGATGACCGCGAAGGCGACGAGAAACCCTGCAGCCGCCGAGAGCGCGAGATCGCGGATCGAGTCGCTAATCGCGGCCGAGGCGTCGGTCAGCACAGAGAGTTCGACGGATGACCCGTACGCGCGGGATATTTCGCCCAGTTTTGCGCGCACGTTTTTCGAAAGCGTCACGGGGCTGTACCCGCCCTGCGCGCGCACGAGGAGGGCGACGCCCTCGCGGCCGTCCTTCGAGAGGAATGAGTATCGGTCGTTTGGATGGCGCGACACGCGCGCGATATCCCCGAGCCTGATCCTCGAGCCTGAGCCTCCTGAGCCGACGGCGTACATATTCTCGACATCGGCCGCGTCGTGCGCGGTCGATTCCGTCTTTATCACGTACTCAAGCGAACCCCGCTCGATCGAGCCCGCGGGAACCTCGACGTTTGTCGCCTGGATGACGTTCGAGATGCCCTGCGCGGTCAGCCCATAGGAGACGCTTTTTACGGGATCGGGCTCGACAAGGAGCTCCTCGTCAAGCCCGCCGAGTATCTGGATGGAGCCGACGCCCTCGGCCTGCTGCGCGACGGCCTTGATCTCGCGGTCGCACAGGCGCTTGAGCGACATGACGTCCATTCCTTCCTTTGGAAACGCGCCGATCGTCAGCACCGCGCGCTCGGAAGGGTTAACCGGAAGCACCATCGGGCGCGCAGCTCCCTCGGGCAGCGCAAGCGCGGCGATGTCGACCGTCTCTCGCGCCTGGACGCCGGCTTCCTTCATGTCGGTGCCCCAGGAAAACTGGCACTCGATGAGCGATATCCCGTCAAGCGAGGAGGACTTGATGTGCCTGAGCCCTTGGAGCGACGATAGCGAATCCTCTATTGGGATCGTAAGGAGCTCAAGGACCTCCTTTGCCGGGAGCCCGGGATACGAGGTCGCGACGGTGAGCCGCGGGGTCGCGATGGGGGGATAGAAGTTTACCGAAAGCGAGGAGAGCGAGACGGCGCCGAGCGCGAGCGCGACCAGCGTCGCCATGATTACGGTGACCGGTCGCCCGATCGCGTTTCGTATGAGCCACGTAAGCATATCGATAAGCCTTCCTTCAGGTCGGGCCGGTTGATCAATCCGTCGTGTACGCGGTAAGCGTCCATGCGGACCCGAGTTTGTTGCCGAGCGAGTCCTCGAATTTCGCGTCGAGGGACAGCGTTATGAAGCCGGGGATATACGCCGCGCTTGCGTCCCAGTTGTTGACGTATGCGATATACCGCACGACGTGGCGGTTCGGGGGAAGCGGGGCCCCGCCGTTGACCGGTACTCGATCGTTCATGAAGGAGATGCCGCCGTCTATCTGGCAGGCGTACGGGGTGATCGACGCGTTCTTGACCGTCACGGAGAAGCACTCGAGAAAATCGGTGAGGTCGAGCCTTGCCCCGTCGGCGAGGTCGACGTACACGTCGAAGAACCCGGCGACGGTGCCGGAGCCCGAAGGCCTCGTCGAGTATTTTTCGGCGAAGGTGAATGCCCCCATCGGCTCGAGCCTCATGAGCCCCGAGGCGATCGGCTCGCCGCTTCCGTTGAAGCCGTTCAGGAAATACGCCGTGACGACCGCAGGCGGCCGTGAGCCCGCACCCGTTACCTTGAACTTATAGAGCGATTCGGCGATGAGCGCGTTTCCGGAGCGATCGCGCGCCGATTTCGCGACGGTGAGCGTGATGAGCGCGTCATAGTCGTATCCTTGATCGGGGATGATCGTGATCGCGTCCCCCGCCGAGTTCCATTCGGTCGCGTAACGTACCGTTGGCGTGAGCGCGATAGCCCGCTCGACCGACTCGCGGTCCATGGGTTCGCTGAATTGGGCGCGAAGGCGATCCTTTCGGTTGATCCCGCCCGTGACCGTCTCGATTCCGTCGGTGAGCGGGTCTGCCGGTATCGCGAGCGAGGAGTCGACATCCGTCACGGAAAGGACGCTGGGCGAGATCGATTCGGTTCCCGTAAAGAAAGCGCGCTTCTCGGTCTTGCCGAGGGCGTTTCCCGCCTGGTCGCGCGCCGCCTCGGAGATTTCAATCTCGTAACGGGTTTGCCATTTGAGATCCTCGGTAAGCTCGTAGCGAAAGCTCGTCGCGTCGCCTGAGTCGACGACGTATCCCGCGGCGTCAGGCGAAAGGCTCAAGGCGTTAATGACGGATGTGACGTCCATCGGTTCCGAGAAGGTAAGCTCGACTATCGGACGTAAGGTGGGGACCGCGGATTCTGGAAGTGGCGTAACCGAGACGAGAATGGGCCGCGTCGAATCAGACGAGGCGCGGAATTCGCGGGTAAAGTCTTCCTTGAGCGAGTTTCCGTCCGTGTCCTCTGCCTCGGTCGTTACCTTGACGCGATACGTTTGCGTCCGCGAAAAGGCTGCGTAGGGCGTAAACTCGAGATGATCGCCCGAGGGCCACGCAAGCGTGCCTTCCATCGCGATGCCGTCCGCGAGGAGGCTGAACGCGCCCTCGGTAAGAGGCTTGTCCGCGTCCGCCGAGAAAAAGACATCGACTTTCGAAAGGCTATCCGTGTCGACGATGCCCGCTTCCGGACTCACGCGGGTGACGCGGAGCGGATCCATCGAGAGAAACTTGCATCCGGTAAGGACGTAAAGGAGGGCGAAGGCGATGAAGACAATCGCGTACCCGTGCGAGGAATGTTTTTTTCTCATGGCGCCACCGACTCGAGATACAGGCCTATATCGTCCGCGAGGCGGCTCCCGCTATCGAGACAAAAACCCGAGGGCCCGCCTTCGATAGAAAGCCTATAGATAACCCGTTCTCCCGTCACTGCGGCATCGGGCAGGGTGAGGTCGTAGTATCGAAGGAAGACGGTGCCGTCGGGATTGCGGCGCGCGCTCACGAGCGAAGGGCTTCGAACCGAGAGCGGGAAAACCGTCTCGAGACTCGTCGCATCGATGAGCCGCTCGGTCTCCGTCGCCGACAGCGGTTCCGAAAAGCGGAAAATGAAATCATGGAGATAGAGTCCCTCGCTCACGCCGATCGGAAGCGGATCGCGCGCGATTAGCTCGGTTCCCTCAAAGACGGGGTTCGGCCCGTCGGGGCTATTCGTTATGGAAAGAAGCGAGAGCGCGGCGAAGGATGGCGTGAAGTCCCAGAGAAGGTCGTCCGTCGTGAGGTTTCCGCTTACGTCGGCGAGTCCCTTCTTGAGCGTGACCCGATACGAAACGCCGGACGCCCATTCGGTTGCCTCAGGATACGCGAGGAAGGTCGCGCCGTCGATAACTCGCACGGTGAGCGAGGTCTCAGGCTCGATCGAGAGCTGTCGATCGAAGGATTCGGGATTGATCGCTTCGGCAAAGCGAAATAGAATCCCTGATTTCCTTTGCATGGATGAAAGGGGAAACGTTGCCGACGCGTCTGCGGGATCTACCGAGTAAGCCTCGGGCCGCTCGGGCGGCGCGGTATCGTCCTGAACGCGGAAGAATCCCCTGCATTCTTCCTTGAGCGGGATGCCTTCCGTATCGATAAGATCCTTCCGGACCGTCCATTGATAGCGCGTGAGTCCCTCCCATGTCGGCTTCGGCTCGATCGTCAGAATCGTACCCGATGAGGATACCGTCGCGGTAAAGGGCGCGGATGGCGAGAGGGCGATGTATCGCCCAACGTCTTTGGCGTTAAGCGGTTTCGAGAAGGTAAGGGCGAGTTTCGCCACTCGGGAGACGACGGCGTCGTCGGCAGGATCCCGCGCGATGAGCTCGGGCGGCGCGGAACGCGCGATGGCGTAGAACGCGACGGATTCACTCACCGAGAATGAACGCCCGTCGGGGGATTTGACCACGCCCTGGCATGAAAGGATGTACGATGTCCCGGCCTTCCAGCCCTCGGTCGGCGTGAGGGTCATGCGATTCCCTTCCCACGAGACGTCGTAGGCGACCGATCCCGAGAATGCCTTAAGCGATGCGGCGCTCTCCGCGTCCTCGCGCCTGACGGGCTCGGAGAACTCGATCCATACGGGATCGGTTGCCGCGATAACGCGCGCGTTCTCGGGAGGGTAGAGCGAGACGCCGAGATCGGAAAGGTCCATCAGCTTGCATGAGGCTGTGAGCGGGATGATCGTGAGCGCGATCGCGGCAATCAGTCTATTTCTCATAAGGCAGCACCTCATCGCCTTCCTTGATGACCGGCGAGGGCTCAAGCGCGACGCGCTCTCCGGGGGCAAGGCCTCCGGTTACCTCGATCTCGCCCTTGTATTCCATCCCAAGCTCGACCGCGCGGGTAAAGGCGCGACCCCCGCGAACGGTTATGACGGCGCCTTTCGCGCCTTCCCTGAGCGAGAGCGCGGAAAGCGGGATGAGAGTCTTCTTGACGGGCTTACCCGTCGCGACGGTAACGTTTGCGAACATCCCCGGTTTCGCGCGACTTGCCATGCGCCGCACGAGGGCCTTGACGGTGACGTTACCCGACTGGGGATCGACCGTCGGTGAGACGATGTCGACCGTGCCCGCGATCGGCTCGCGCTGAAGCGACTCGACCGTAACCGAAACGGGCATACCCTTCTTCACGCGAGCGATTTCTCCCTCGTTGACGGGGAAGACGACCCAAGCGTCCTCGGAGCTAAAGACCGTCATGATTTTTTCACCCGCCTCGACCCGCTCGCCCGGTTCCTTGTAGAGCGCGCCGACTATCCCCTCGATGGGCGATTCGATTGAGAGTTCGCGGACGAGCGCCTCCGCGGAGGAAAGCTCCGTTTCCGCGGTCGCCTCGTTCGAGCGCGCTACCTCGAGCTCAGCCCGTTTGGTTCGGGTATTAAGGTCGACGAGGAGCGCGCGTCTTTGTTCTGGATCTGGCGGTACTTGATAGCCCGAATCGGCGAGATCGGAGTCCCTGAGTCCGATTCGCGCGATCGCGTCTTCCTTCTTGAGCATCGCGTACGAGTCCTCGGCGTTCGCGAGCTCGTCCCTCGCCGAACGCATCGCCTCCTCGGTGATCCCGCCGATCTCGAGGAGCCGCTCATTATCCCGAACGCTTGCGTTGAGCGTATCGAGCTTTCGCCCGCTCACGCCGAGCTCGAGCGCCGTTCGGTCAAGGGCGATAAAACGCGACTCGATGCCCCTGCGGGCGTCCTCGTACTCGGCCTCGGCGAGCGCGGTCGCGGATACGGCGCTCTTGAGCGCGGCGGCCGCTTGGTCGCGCCTGATGCATAGCTGCACGTTCTTGAGAGTAGCGATCCTCAAGCCCTTTCCCACGGCGTCGCCCTCGCGGACGGGGATCGCGTCGACGGTTCCCTCGACGGCAGCCGTCACGTCGTTCTTCTTCGTGTAGACGACGCTCCCGAATGAGGCGATGTCCGCGGAAAAATCGCGCGGCGCTATCGTGATCACGCGAAGCTCGGGCTTGATCGCCTTGGTCGTAGCGCGCCCCTGGCGATTCGAGCATGCGGTGAGCGCCGCGCACGCGAATGTCGCGAAAATCGCGAACGTAATCCATGACAGAGGGGTGTATAAAATTCTTCGGTTACGGTTCATCGGGGCCATCCTCATATTTCGCAAGCTCGCCGGGGCTTAAGCCGACGAGCCGCTCGATTTCGCGTTCCGCCTCCTTGAGGCTTAAAACACCGGAAAGGAGATCGAGCCGGTCGTTGAGGAGATCGTTTTCCCCCTCGAGGTAATCGACCCGCTTAATCTGGCCAAGCTCTATCTGAAGCCGCATGATCTCGACCTTCCGCGCCTGAAGGGAAAGCGTCTCCCCGATGAGCCGTTGCTTGGCGCGGAGGCGCTCGTACTCGAGCGCGTACTCCTCAAGCTGAAATGCCGCGTCGCGCTCGGCCGTTTCCCGCGCGTCGACCGCCTCGGCGAGCGAGATTCGCGCGAGGCGCCGGTCCACGATCGCGTCGAGCGAGTCGGGGGTGCGCGCGCTCGAGGAAAGCGACCTTCCATACTCGACGTCGGGAGAGGTCGTGAAGCCGACGGAAAAGCTCATCGGCAAGAGCTCGAGCGGAAACTCAACCGTGGCGCGAAGCCCGTAATTTGGTTTCTGGAGGGGATAGCGGTCTCCTGAGAGCTGGAAGCTTCCCTGGAGGCTCACGTTCGGCATCCACTTAGAGTCGGCGATCCGGTTCGTGAGCCGGGCCTCCTCGACCTTAAAGCGGCTTTCCATGACGGACTGATTTCGCGCGAGCGCGATCGCCTGAAGCTTCTCGCGCGAGGGCCCGAGCGCATGCCCGCGGTATCCCGAGTCAAGGTCGGTCACGAGGCGAAGCTCGACGGACTGGTCGACGCCGAGAAGCTTTTTAAGGCTATGCTCGGCCGACATGAGCTCGGTTTCCGCGGAAAAGGCTTCCTGCGCGAGGCTCGCGACGCTGGTCTCGGTCTCGACGAGGTCGATCTCGCGGATCTTCCCAAGCTCGTATTCCCTTTGCGCGATCTCGCGCTGACGGTCGACGATCGCCTTAAGCCCATCGAGCGCCTCGAGCTTGAGCCTGAGGATGCGCGTTTGGTTGAAAAGCGAGAAACACGAGTCCCTGACCTCGTCCTCTCCCCGCGAGAGCGAGATTCCCTCGAGGTCAACCGAGAGCGCGTCGATTTGGTTTTGCATCCGCTTCCTTCCCCCTTGCGCGATCGGCACGCTGAGCGTCGACGACGCGCTGATCGCCGCGGCGTCCTGCGCCTCGTAGCGCGTCGTGCGGGAATCCGAGAGGCTGAAGTCGAGGCTCGGCATCCGCGTCCACGCGCTGAGGCGGAGCCGCTCTTCCTCCGCCCGATGCTTGAGCCGCGCGATCCTCAGCTCCGACGAGTTCTTGATCGCCATCGCGTACGCGCCTTCAAGGGTGATTGAAAAGACGTCCGCCGCGAACGAGGCGGACGAAAACACCAAACAAAGTGCGAGAGCTAGCGAGATCGCCCGTACCGCGCCTCTTCCGCTCATATCGCATTCCGCATCGCCCGCGCGATTTCCTTGAAGGTCGCGTCCAAGGATTTGGTAAGGAAGCCGATGGAGTCGAAGGATTCGTCCCCGTCGTGAAAGTACTCGGCGCGGAGGATGGTGTTCCCCGAGCCGTCGCGGATATCGGCGATGATCGCGAGCGAAAGCGTCGAGCGAAATCCCTTCGTGTAGCTTCGCTCCCTAATGAAAAATGATATCGTCGCGCGTCCGATCGAATCGTCACGCGAGATGCCGGTATCGGGCTCCTTCTGGTTGCCCCGTTGCGCTACCCCAATCCCACGCGGCGCGACGGCGATGCCCGCGCGGCTCGCGGATGAGACGATGACCGACTCGATCTCGGCGAGGGACTCCGTGTAGCTATAGAGGGACTCAAGCTCGATCCCGCCGAGTTGAAGCTCTCGAATGGGGGCGCGTTCAGGATGCTCTGGGGTGACGCGAACCGATTCCGTCGCGCAGCCAGAAAGGATGCCGCAAGCAAGCGCAATAATAAGCGCGCGCGCGTTCTGGCTTACCTTCATTCTTCGCTCCCTTGAATCATGCGGCTCTCGAGTTCGCCAAGCGGTCGGGCGAGGGCGCTTTCGGGCGAGATCATCGCCTTGGCGAGCCGCACGCGGCCAAGCGCTTGACTTGCCTGGCCGAAGCGCCAGTAGAGCTCGGCGAGCGAAATCTCCGCCTTCGCGAGGCAGTCCGCGAAGTCGCCTGACCGGGTATAGTACTCGAAGGCCTTTTGATACTCCCTCCGCGCCTCGTAAAGGCTTCCCATGAGGGCAAGGAGACGCGGGTCGTCGGGGTTCCAGCGGAGCGCGCCTTCGATCTCAGCTTGCGCCTCGTCGAACCGTTCTTCGGCGAGGAGCGACCGCGCGAGATAGAGCTCGGCCTCGGGATAGCGAGGATAGCGCCTGAGCAATTTGCGGAGGATTTGCTCGGCGCGCTCGGGACGGAGGAGGAAGAACTCACACTTCGCCTTGAGGAGAAATGCCTGGTGGGATGAGTCGACCTTGAAGCGGCCCGTATCGATGGCCGCGATCGCCTTTTCATAATCGCCTTGGAGGTAGCACGCCTTCGCCTTGGCATAGGTTTGCGTTTCGGCGTCCGTCATGCCGTGACGCGCGCAGGAAAGGAGGATGGTGAGCGCGGAGAGAAGCGCGATCGTTCGCACATGACGCATGCGACGCGACAACCTGCGATGCGACCGCGCGCGATACTCGCCGCCTGCTCGCGTCAGTTCAATGCTTGTCATACGATAAACCTCATGAATGAACGCTGTGTTTTCGATGGCAGCCTTTTCAGATACGGTTTGAGGTTTTGGCTAGAAAGCTTTGTGGTAAAAAATGAACGCGA
>DAOPYF010000096.1:0-9938 GCA_035352735.1 Treponemataceae bacterium
CCTTGACGTCTGTGGGGTTACTCGGTAACGTTTCTGTGCTGTAGTGACGGTGGGGAGGTAGGGTATGGGCGGTATGAGGTTTGGGATTGCGTGCGTCGGGGTGCTCTTTTCGGTGGCGGCTTCGGGGGCTGAAGGGCGCGCGCCGACGGATGTGATTTCGTCGGGGACGGACGGGGTTTCGGTCACGCTATATGGGCATGCGTCGGTTCGCTTTTCGTATAAGGGGATGACGGTGTACGTCGATCCAGTGGCGGAGTTCGTGGGGGACGGGAATCTTGAGAAGGCGGATCTCATTCTTATTACGCATGACCATGACGACCATTTTGACCCGGCGCTTATCGCGCGGCTTTCGAAGCCCGGCACCGAGGTCGTCGCGAACGGGCGGTGCGTCGATCGGCTTAAGCGGGGGCACGCGCTCGCGAACGGGCAGCGGATCTCGGTTCTCGGGGTCGGGATCGAGGCGGTGCCGGCGTACAATACCTCGAAGGAGAAGCTGCAGTTCCATCCGAAGGGACGCGATAACGGGTACGTCATCGCGTTCGGCTCCGAGCGGGTATATGTCGCGGGGGATACCGAGGATATCCCGGAGCTTTCTGCGCTGAAGGATATCGACGCGGCGTTTTTGCCCGTGAACTTACCGTATACGATGACGGTCACGCAGCTCGCGCACGCGATCGAGATGGTTGCCCCGCGGATCGCGTATCCCTATCATACGGGCGATACGGATCAGGCGAAGCTCGCGGCGGCGATGGGGAAGGTCGAGAAGACCGAGGTGCGTATCCGCCCGATGCGGTAACACGCGACCAGTTGAGATGTCGCTGGGGTAGCTGCCGGGGTGTGTTCATGCGTTGCGCCGGGGTGCTACTCCACAAGCGCGGGCCGGTGGGTTTCCGCGCGAAGGGGTGGCGGAAAAGTGAGTTGTGGCGCGAGCCGAAGGATCGCGCAGTAACTCAGTTTGCAGCCAGGGGAAGCCGCGAGGGATGCGCTCGTGCCTGAGGGTGCGGCGGCGATCCGGGGTTTCGGGGATCCGTTTCCCCTCCAATTTCTTCTATATATAAACATGATATTTAGGGTTGTTTCGGGCGATATGTAAAATTTTCTTGGGCGCTTAAATTGTATTGACCTTATCGATAAATAAATACACAATACGGTTTGGAGCAATACAATGGACACACCGGAAACCGTCATTACCCTGTGCATGGGCAGTTCGTGCTTTTCCCATGGCAATAGCCTGAACGTCGAGATCGTCGAGCGGTTTTTGCGCGAGCATGATTTGTCCGCGCGGGTGGAGATCAACGGCTGCCTCTGCGACGGGCACTGCAAGGACGGGCCGAATATCAGGATCAACGGCGAGCTCATTCGCGGCGTCGAGCCGGGGATGATGCCCGATTTGCTTTCCCATAAATTACTCAAGGGGCTCGCATGAATTTCCGCAACCCGATTTATACCGAGAAGACGCAATGCCAGGACTGCTATAAGTGCATCCGCGAGTGTCCCGTCAAGGCGATTCGGGTGGAGAGCGGGCACGCGATGGTGGTGCCGGAGCTGTGCGTGCTCTGCGGTCATTGCGTGACGATTTGCCCTGCCGGCGCGAAGCGGGTGCGGGACGACCTGTCGCGGGCGCGGCAGCTTCTGACGCTCAAGGATCGGGTGATCGTTTCGCTCGCGCCGTCGTTCGCGTCGGAGTTCGCCGGGGTCGAGCCCGCGCGTCTCGTTCGCGCGATCAAGCGGCTCGGGTTCTTCGGGGTTTCGGAGACGGCGATCGGCGCGGATCTCGTTTCGGCCCAGGTCGCAGAGGATTTTAGCGCGGACCCCGCGCGGCGGCTCTTCCTTTCCTCGGCGTGCCCCGCGGCGGTCGAGTACGTGAAGCGCTATATGGGCGAGCTCGCCCCGTGTATCATCGATCGCGCCTCCCCGCTTCTCGCGCACGCGCGGTTTCTCAGGGAATCCTTTGGCCCCGATATCGGGGTCGTGTTCGTCGGGCCGTGCATCGCGAAGAAGCGCGAGGCCGACGTGTGGTCGACTATCGACTGCGCGATCACGTTTCGCGACTTGAGGCGCTGGCTCGGCGACGAGGGGATTTCGCTCGCGGGAGCGTTTGGTTCGACGGGCCCTGGGCTGGGTTCACCGGGTATGTTCGGTTCGCCGCATGCAGCGGTTTCCCCGGGCGCGTCGTCCGACGATGATGGGTTCATCCCGTTTCGCGCGGCGAAGGGCTCGCTCTATCCGGTCGACGGCGGGATGATCGCGGCGGTAAAAAAATATCCGGGGACCGAGGGCATCCACATGATGTCGGTGACCGGCCTCGACGGGATCGAGTCGACGCTTCGCGGTCTCGACCCCGCGTCGCTTTCGCGCCCGCTTTTTATCGAGCTTCTTTCGTGCCCCGGCGGCTGCGTGAACGGGCCGCAGGTCGCCTCGGGCGGGCCGCAGGCGATCAAGCGCATCGACGTGCTCGAGTACGCGAGGGACGCCCGCGACACGCTCGACGGGCGGCGCCCCGAGATGTCGGGGACGCTTCCCTTCTCAGGCGCGAGCGCCGTCGCCCACGGCGACGACGAGATCCGCGCGGCGCTCAGGCAGGTTGGCAAGCTTTCCGTCGAGGACGAGCTCAACTGCGGGAGCTGCGGCTACGATACCTGCCGGAGCTTCGTCGCGGCGATGCTCGAGGCGCGCGCCGAAAAGACGATGTGCGTTTCCTATATGCGCAAGCTCGCGCAGAAGAAGGCGAACGGGCTCATCCGCTCGATCCCCTCGGGCGTCGTCATCTGCGACTCTTCCCTGAGGATCATCGAGTGCAACGAGAACTTCGCGCGCCTCATGGGCGAGGAGATCCTTTCGATGTTCGAGGCGAAGCCCGGGATGGAGGGCGCTGACCTCGAGCGGATCACCGCGCTCTCGCGCCTCTTTCGCATGGTGATGGGCGACGATTGCCCCGACGTCGTCGAGCACGAGATCCGCGAGGGAAAGAAGATATTCCACGCGACGGTGTTCTCCATCGAGAAGGGCGACAGCGCCTGCGGCGTCATCCAGGACGTGACCGAGCCGCAGATCCAGAAGGACCGCGTGATCAGGCAGACGAAGCGCGTCATCAACAAGAACCTCGCGGTCGTGCAGAAGATCGCGTATCTCCTCGGGGAGAACGCGGCGGAGACCGAGGCGACGCTCAACTCGATCATCGAGTCGTTTTCCGCGCGGGACGAGGGCGAGTGATGGGCGATCTTCCTTCGGGCGGCGGGACCTTCGTCGAGGTCGGGCATTATCAGGTTTGTAAGGCGGGACAGGGCGCCGAGGGCGACGCGTTCCTTTCGCAGAAGTGCGCGGACGACGGGCGCGTGATCACCGTGCTCTCCGACGGTCTCGGGTCCGGGATCAAGGCCGGGGTGCTTTCGATACTGACGGCGACGATGGCGATGAAGTTCATCGCGGCGGATATCCCGATCAAGCGCGCGGCGAGCATCATCATGAACACGCTGCCGGTGTGCAAGGTCCGGGGCATCAGCTACGCGACGCTGACCCTCGTCGACGTCGCGCCCGATTCCGCCGTGCGGATCATCGAGTACGACAATCCGCAGTTCGTTCTCGTGCGCGAGAATACGGTCGTCGAGCCGATCACGCAGTACGTTACCTTCGAGCGTAAGCGCAAGAGCGCCGCGCCAGAGCGTGAGTCGGTCCTTCGCTATTCCTCTTATTGCGCGCGTCCCGGGGACCGGCTCGCGTTTTTCTCCGACGGCGTTACCCAGTCGGGCATGGGCTCGCGGCCCTATCC
Source organism: Treponemataceae bacterium (assembly GCA_035352735.1). Taxonomy (GTDB): domain Bacteria; phylum Spirochaetota; class Spirochaetia; order Treponematales; family Treponemataceae; genus Teretinema. The sequence goes on from DAOPYF010000096.1 coordinate 3,770, forward strand.
ATTCGGCTGGGGGATCGGGAACGTGCAGTCGTTCATTCTCTCGACCGTCGCGGCGCGGCCCGACATCAGCGCGCGCGATCTCGCACGCGCGATCGTCACCGAGGCGCAGGGACACGACGGCTACAAGGCGAAGGATGATATTACCTGCGGCGTGATCTATTTCAGGAACCCGCGCGACCTTCTCGTGATGTCAGGGCCCCCGGTAAGCCCCGAGCGCGACGCGGAGATGGTCCGCGCGTTCCAGGCGTTCGCGGGACGGAAGATCATCTGCGGCGGAACGACCGCGACCATCATCGCGCGCGGGCTGAAGGTTCCGGTGAGCCTTGACCTGAAGAACCTCGATCCCGTCGTCCCCCCGACGGCGCGAATGGAAGGCGCTGACCTCGTGACGGAAGGGATCATCACCCTCGGGAAGGTGTCGGAGATTCTCGAGCGCGGCGCGCTCCTCGGCGGCGGCGGGGATATCCTCGAGAACGAGCGCGATAACGGCGCCCGCCGGATCGTCGAGCTGATGCTCGACAGCGACCGCATCACCTTCGTCGTCGGCACGAAGGTAAACGAGGCGCATCAGGACCCGAATATGCCCCTCGAGCTCGAGATGCGCCGGAACGTCGTGAAGAAGATAAAAGCGCTCCTGTGCGAGCACTACCTCAAGGAAGTTTCGATTACCTACCTGTGATTTTGCTAAGCAACGATTGTCTTCCCGCGTTAGCCGACGCGCGCGGCCTTCTTTCGCTCAAGCTCGCTGAGTATTATCTTTCGGATGCGCACTGAGGACGGCGTCACCTCGACCATTTCCTCGTCATGGAGGAGGAGTATCGCGCGTTCGAGGGTCATCGGCTGAATCGGGGTGAGGGTGAGCGCCTCGTCCTTTACGGTCGAGCGCATATTGGAGAGTTTCTTTTCCTTTCCGGGGTTGACGATAAGGTCGTACTCCAGGTTGTGCTGGCCGACGACCATCCCCTCGTATACCGGTTCTCCCGGTGTTATGAAGAGCTGCCCGTGCGGCTCGAGGTGATAGAGCCCGTACGTGACGCCCTTGCCAGACTGGTCCGACACGAGAAAGCCGTTCGTGAACTCCTCGAAGTCGCCGCGGTATTCCTCGTAGCCCGAGATGTTCGTGTTCATGATCCCGGTTCCTTTCGTGTCGGTGAGGAACCGGTCGCGGTAGCCGATGAGCGCGCGCGAGGGCACGGAGAACTCGAGATGGACGCGTCCCCCTTCGTGGCTCGCGTAGGTGAGCATGCGGCCCTTATGCGAGGATAGTTGCATGGTGACGTTCCCTGCGTAGACCTCGGCGCAATCTATATATACGTGCTCGATCGGCTCGAGCTTCTTCCCTTCCTTAAATATGAAGATGACCTCGGGTCGCGTCACGCCGAGTTCCCATCCTTCGCGGCGAAGCGTCTCGATCAAGATGACAAGCTGGAACTCTCCGCGACCGCGTACCGTGAAACCTCCGCCGATGTTTTCTTGGTCAACTTGTATGGACACGTTCTTGAGCGTCTCGCGCTTGAGTCGCTCGAGGAGCTGCGTGGACGTAGGGTTCTTTCCCTCGGTTCCCGCGATCGGTGAGGTGTTGACCGAGAAGCGCATCGATACGGTCGGCTCGTCGATGACGATGCGGGGCAGGGCCTTCGGCTCGTCGCGCGTGCAGATCGTGTCGCCGATCTTCACGTTCTCGATCCCCGAAAGGACGATGATGTCGCCCGGCTCGACGGCGTCGGTCTCGACGAACTTGACGCCCTCGTAGGTTTGCAGTTTAGAGATACTGAGGTTCGTCCGCGACCCGCCCTCGCCGATGCACACGAGCGCGTCCTTAGCGTGGGCGCGCCCGTTTACCACCTTGCCGATCGCCTGGCGACCGAAGTAGTCGGAATATGAAAGGTCCGATACGAGCATCTGAAAGGGTTCTGCGGCGACGTAGGCGGGCGCGGGGAGCTTTGCCAGTATCGCGTCGAAGAGGGGCGAAAGGTTGCCCTTCGCATTGTCGCCTTCTAGGGTCGCGCGCGCGATTCCCGATTTTCCGATCGCGTACAGCAGCGGGAAGTCGATTTGATCGTCGTTGGCCCCAAGGTCGATGAATAGGTCATAAACCTCCGAGAGTACCTCGCTCGCCCGCGCGTCCGGGCGGTCGATCTTGTTGATTACCACGATGACGGACCTTCCGAGCGCGAGCGCCTTGCCAAGCACGAAGCGCGTTTGCGGAAGCGGGCCTTCGGAGGCGTCGACGAGCAGTACGACGCCGTCCACCATGGAAAGCGCGCGCTCGACCTCTCCGCCGAAGTCGGCGTGTCCTGGGGTGTCAAGGATATTGATTTTTATTCCCTTCCATACTACCGAGCAGTTTTTCGCCGCGATCGTTATTCCCCGCTCGCGTTCGAGTTCCATGCTGTCCATGATTCGCTCGGGAACGTCTTGTCCTTCGCGGAATGCGCCCGATTGGGCAAAGAGCGCGTCGACGAGCGTGGTCTTGCCATGGTCAACGTGCGCGATGATGGCGATGTTGCGTATCGCCGGGTTTGTTGAGTCTGTGTGGGTCAATTGGTTTCCTGATTTCTCTTTTAACGGAGGGAAGATTACCCATACTATACTTTATCGTGGGAAGCGGATAGGCCAAGCGCGCAAAAAAAAACGGCCTCACGCCATGGCGCTTTCGCGCGCAGGGCCTGAGGCCAGGGCAAAATGGCCGCCCCATTGGGGGAGGGCAACCGTTTTTCAAAAACTTACTGGGGCAACTTCGAGCGAAGCTCGGCCATCACCGTGTCGGCGGTGGTCTTCGTGAGGGTCACGTCGCCGATATGAACCGTCGGGCCCTTGTTGCACCGTTCGGCGCAGAAGGTCGCGCTGACGTCCACGAGCTCGGTGAGTCCTTCGTCCTCGACGCGCTTGAGCACCTCGCCGAGGAGAGCCTGGCTTCCGCGGAGGAAGCAGCTCGTGCCGACGCATACCTTCACCGAAATCTTCGACTTACCGCTGCCGCGAACGAGCGGGATCTGGGTGTCCTGGATGCGCTTCTTGCTCACGTAGGTCGTGTGCAGGAGCTTGTGCGCGGCGTGGCTGCCGGCCTCGGCGCCGAGGCATTCGGCGTAGAATCGGTCGATGAAGGGGTTCTCGCCCGTCGAGCGGAGTTCGCGCGAGGAATCCGCGGCGCGTATGCCGTCGGTCCGCGGCTTGCGCTTGAGCCCTTCGGGGTCGATCGGCTGACCCGCGCCGCCGATGCAGCCGCCGGGGCAGGCCATAACCTCGACGAGGTCGGTCTTCCTCGTGCCCGCGAGGATTTCCTTCGCGACGATCTTCGCGTTCGCGAGTCCCTGCACGGTCGTGATCGAGATGTCCCGGGTTCCGACCTTGAGGGTCGCCGTCCTGATCCCCTCGCGCTCCTCGGTGAAGTCGAGGAGCGATGTCTTGCCGCCGGAAAGGTTCCGCGCGACGAAGCGCGCGACGGCCTCGCTCACGCCGCCTGAGTTTCCGAACACGACGCCGGCGCCGGTGGCGAAGCCGAAGGGCATGTCCATCGCGGTCGGCTCAAGCTCGGCGAAGCGAATGCCCGCCTCCTCGATCATGTCGGCGAGTTCGCTCGTCGTGAGCGACCAGTCGACGAGCGGCTTGCCGTCGCGGGAGAGTTCCGCGCGGGATATCTCGTATTTCTTCGCCGTGCACGGCATGATCGATACGACTGTGAGTTTCTTTCCGTCGGTGCGGTCGGACTTAGCGTCGGCCTCGCGGATGACGGAACCCATCATGGTCTGCGGCGACATGCAGCTCGAGATCGCGGGCAGGAGCTCGGGGAAGAAGTGCTCGGCGTACTTAACCCACGCGGGGCAGCACGAGGTGAAAAGCGGGAGCGACTCGCCCTTCGCGGAGCGCGCGAGGAACTCGGTCGCCTCCTCGACGACGGTGAGGTCCGCGCCGAAGGCGGTGTCGTATACCTTGTCGAAGCCGAGCATGCGAAGCGCGGTGACGATCTTTCCCGTGACGTTCTCGCCCGACGCGATGCCGAAGCGCTCGCCGATGGCGACGCGGACGGCGGGCGCGATCTGCGCGACGGTGATCGCGTCTTTCCGGTCAAGGGACGACCACACCTGGTTGACGTGGGACTTCGGGACGATGGCGGCGGTCGGGCAGACCGCGGCGCACTGGCCGCAGCTGACGCAGTCGACCTCGGCGAGGGACTTGCCGAACGCCGGGCTCACGACGACGTCGGAGCCGCGGTGGGTAAAGTCGATCGCTCCGATCCCCTGGATCTCGGAGCAGTAGCGCACGCAGTCGCCGCAGAGGATGCACTTATTCGGGTCGCGCACGAGCGCGGCGGACATCGCGTCCTTCTCGCGCTCGACGCGGAGGTTCTTGAAGCGCGGGTTGCGGATGCCCATCTTCGCGGAAAGCTCGCGGAGCTTGCAAGAAGTCGAGCGCTCGCAGCTCGGGCAGTCTTGCTTGTGGTTGGCGAGCAGGAGCTCGAGGTTCATCCGCCGCATCGAGCGGATCTTCGCGGTGTTCGTGCGGATGGCCATGCCGTCCTTGGGCGGGACGACGCAGCTCGCGTCGATGTCCTTCCCGTTTATCTCGACCAGGCACAGGCGGCAGGCGCCGTAGGTGCTCAGCTTGCTGTGATAGCAAAAGGTCGGTATGTCGATCTTCGCCTTCCTGCACAGCGCGAGGATGTTCTTCTCGCCTTCGATAGCGACCTTAATACCGTCAATCGTTACGTAACCGCTCATAGCGCACCTCTCCTGATTGCGTGGAATTTGCATGAATTGATACATACGCCGCACTTGACGCATTTCGCGGGATCGATGTAGAAGGGCTCTCCCTTCTGCGCGGTGATCGCCCCGACCGGGCATTTGCGCGCGCACATCCCGCACTCGATGCACGACTTCGGGTTGATCGTGATCGGGGTGAGCGCCGAGCACTGGCCCGTCGCGCACATCTTATTCACGACGTGCGCCTCCCATTCGCCGCGGAACTGGCGGAGCATCGAGAGCACGGGGTTCGGGGCAGAGGCGCCGAGGCCGCACAGCGACGAGTCGACGACGTTCTCGCAGAGCTCTTCCATGAGGTCGAGGGTCTCGAGCGTGCCGTTGCCGGCGATGATGTCGTCGAGCATCGCGAGGAGCTGCTTCGTTCCCTCGCGGCAGGGGACGCACTTTCCGCAGGACTCGTGCTGGGTGAACTGCATGAAGAAGCGCGCCATCTGGACGATGCAGGTAGAGTCGTTCATCACGACGAGGCCGCCCGAGCCGACCATCGCGCCGACTTCCGTGAGGGAGTCGAAGTCCATCGGGATGTCGAGGTGCTCCTTCGTGAGGCAGCCGCCCGACGGTCCGCCGATCTGCACGGCCTTGAAGGCGTGGTTGTTGAGCTTCCCCTCGCGGTCGAGGATACCGCCGCCGATGTCGAACACGATGTGGCGGAGCGTCGTCCCGAACGGAACCTCGATGAGCCCGGTGTTGGCGATGTGCCCGGTGAGCGCGTAGGTCTTGGTTCCCGGGGACTTCTCGGTCCCGAGCTTGCGGTATTCGGCCGCGCCGTGGAGGATGATCTCCGCGACCTGCGCGAGCGTCTCGACGTTGTTGACGACGGTGGGCTTGTCCCACAGTCCCTTCTCGGCGGTTCTCGGCGGCTTGGGACGGGGCATGCCCCGGTTACCCATGATCGACGAGACCATCGCGCTCGCCTCGCCGCAGACGAACGCGCCCGCGCCTTCCATCACCCGGATATCGAAATCGAAGGTCGATCCCATAATCCCCTTACCGAGGAGGCCTGCCTTGCGCGCGTCCTCGACGGCCTTGCGGATGCGCTGTACGGCGAGGGGATACTCCGCGCGTACGTACACGTACCCGACGCTCGCGCCGGTCGCCTTGGCGCCGACGATCATCCCCTCGATGACCGAGTGGGGGTTTCCCTCAAGGACGCTCCGGTCCATGAACGCGCCGGGGTCTCCCTCGTCGCCGTTGCAGATGATGTACTTCTCGGCTTCCTTCTGCTTGAGCGCGAGTTCCCATTTTCTCCCGGTCGGGAATCCCGCGCCGCCGCGGCCGCGGAGCCCGGAATCCTTCATCGTGTCGCAGACTTCCTGCGGGGTCATCTTGAAAAGCGCCTTCATGGCGGCCTTGTACCCGTCGCGGGCGATGTACTCGTTGATGTCCTCGGGGTCGATGACGCCGCA
>DAOPYF010000097.1:0-9922 GCA_035352735.1 Treponemataceae bacterium
CTTCGAGGTCAAAAAGGGCGGCTTACAGTCTAATTACTGATATAGTAAAGATTTAATCGTCTGATTATCCCGATGCCTTAGTCCTCAGGCGGCTCGCGAGCTCTGAAACACGAGCCGTGCGCCGCCTGGGAACTTGATGGCTTTTCCGTCATTCCCGCAATCCTTCCCCGCGTATCCGTAATCCCTTTTCATCGTTTTTCATCTTTTTCCCCTTGACAGCCGTTTTCGTCGGTAGTATTACTAGTTCAGTTAATAGCTAAGTTTAATAGAGCTATTAAACATGGTTACTAACTGGGGGATTTATGACGGCAGAACGAAGCGAAAATCAGGACATGGAACAGGCCATCCTGGACGCGGCCGAGCGACTCTTCCTCGCGCGGGGATTCGCGCTGACCTCGACGACCGAGATCGCGAAGGAAGCGGGGTGCAATCAGGCCCTGGTGCATTACTACTATCGGACGAAGGACCGGCTCTTCAGCGCGATCTTCGCGACGAAGGTTAAGCTCTTCGTGAGCGCGTTTATCAAGAGTAGCGGGGAGGACCTCCCGTTCGAGGAAAAGTTCAGGCGGAAGATCGAGGCGCATTTCGACATCCTCGCGGCGAACCCGCGGTTGCCCTTCCTCGTCTTTAACGAGCTGATCACCAACCCCGAGCGGGTAAAGCTCGTCAAGGAAAAGGTCGCGCCGCTTCTCTTCGAGGCGCTTGGCCAGTTCAAGCGGGAACTCGACGAGGCGATCGCGCAAGGCGTGATCAGGCCGATCGAACCCTTGGATCTCGTCATGAACGTCGTTTCATTGAACGTCGCGCTTTTCGTCGCGGATCCCATCCTCCGCGAGGTGCTTGGGATCGACGATAAGGGTTTCGCCGCGCTCGTCGCGCGCCGACGCGAGGAAACGGTACGGACCATACTCAATAGCCTGAGGCCGCTATGAAAACGATGAATACCATAACCGCCCGATACGGCATCGCCCTTGCTGCCCTCGCGCTTTTATCCTCGTTCGCCATGGCGGAAACCCCGTCGGACGGGCAGGCAACGCCGGTGACGCTCGAATGGTGCCGCGCCTCGGCGGCCGCCCGCCATCCGCTGGCGCGGTCTCAGGGTCTCATCGACGAGTCCCTTTCGCTCACGCTTTCCTCGGCGACCCGGGACCTTTTTCCCCGCGTGGGCCTCTCCGCGAAGGCGACGACCCAATCGGACGTGACGAGCATTCCCATCTCGATCCCGAACATGCCGATCGATAAGCCGGACCCCGAGCAGTATCAGATCGCCGCGGATATCTCGCAGGTGCTCTATGACGGCGGCGCGGTTCGGGCCAGGCGAAAGGCGGCTGCCGCGGCGGCGAACGCGGACTCGCGCAAGCTCGACGTCGACCTCGACGCGCTTCGCTCGCGCGTCGACGGCCTTTTCTTCGGGATACTCCTCGCGGACGCCCAGCGCGCGCAGAACGCGTCGCTCCTCGAGGACCTCGGGGTTAACCGCTCGCGCGTGAAGGCGATGGTCGACGCGGGCGTCGCGAGCAAGTCCGATCTCGCCTCGGTCGAGGTCGAGATCCTTAAGGCGGAGCAGACTCGGGCCGAGATCGAGTCAACCCGATCGTCCCTCGTGGGCTGCCTCGCCGTCCTAACCGGCGCGATCGATCCCGTGGCGAGCTTCGCCTCGCCCGAGCCGATAGCGGACCTTTCGGGCTCTGGCGCGGCGCGGAGCGAGCTCGCGCTTTTCGACGCGCAGGAGGCCGCGTGCGAGAGCGCGAAGGCAGCCTTCGTCGCGCAGTCGATGCCGAGGGTATCGGCCTTCGCCCAGCTCGGGTACGGTAAGCCCGCGCTCAACATGCTCTCGAACGATCCCGACACCTTTTGGGTCGCGGGGGTTCGGGTCAACTGGGCGCTCGATTCCTTCTATACGCTCGGCGAAAACCTCAGGAAGGCCGACGTCTCGGCCGAGCAGGTTCGCGTCCAGCGGGACGCCTTCGCCCTCGGCGCCGAGGCCGACGCGCTCAAGTATCGGGGCGACATCGGGCGGTACGCGGCGCTCGTCGAGGACGACGGGCAGATCATCGCGCTTCGCGGCGAGATCAAGCGCTCCGCGGAAAGTAAGTACGAAAACGGCGCGATATCGGTGAGCGACCTCCTGAGGGAGATCACGGCGGAACACCTGGCCATGCAGACGAAAACGCTCCATGAGGTCCAGTGGCTTCTCGCGGAGTATTCGCTCGACGCCGCGCTCGGCAATCGAAGGGGAGAAAAATGAACAAACGAAATAACGGATCGCGCGCGGCGGGTTTCCTCGCCGCCTGGGCCATCGCGGCCGCGCTCGCGCTCGCGGGCTGCGGGGGAAACGGCATGAAGGACGACGCGCAGGGGACGTTCGAGGCGACCGAGGTCGTCGTATCGTCGGAGGCGACGGGACAGATTCTCGCGTTCGCCGCCGACGAGGGGAGCGCCGTCGCCGAGGGCGAGACGGTGGGCAACATCGACGACATGCAGCTGACGCTCAGGCGCAAGCAGCTTCTCGCGAACGTGGGGAGCGTCGAGAGCAGGCGGCCGGACATCGCCGTCCAGATCGCGGCGACCGAGCAGCAGATCGCGACCGCGGAAACCGAGCGGCGCCGCGTCGAGCGGCTCCTTGAGTCCGACGCCGCGAGCCGAAAGCAGCTCGACGACGCGAAGGCGCTCATCGACACGCTGAAGAAGCAGCTCGCGGCCCAGCGCTCGACGCTCGAGGCGAGTTCGCGCGGCGTGTCGGGCGAGAGCGCCGCGCTCGAGTGGCAGATCGCGCAGCTCGACGACCAGATCGCGAAGTGCCGGATCGTGAGTCCCTTGGCGGGCACGGTGCTCGAGAAGTACGCGGAGCGCGGCGAGCTCGCCGTTCCCGGCAAGGCCCTGTTCAAGGTCGCCGACCTCGACCGCATGTACCTTCGCGCCTACGTCGTCGCCTCCGACCTTTCCGGGCTGACGGTCGGGCACCACGTGCGCGTCTTCGCGGAATCGGGCGAGAAGGCGTCGCGCGAATACGACGGGACGATCGTCTGGATTTCGGGCAAGGCCGAGTTTACGCCGAAGACGATACAGACCAGGGACGAGCGCGCGAATCTCGTGTACGCGGTGAAGATCGCCGTCAAGAACGACGGCTTCCTCAGGATCGGGATGTATGGCGGCGCGCGCTTCGGCGCCGCGGAAAGGAAGCAGCCCCGTGGAAACTGACAAAAGCGCGCGCGTCTCGGAAAAAGGCGCGGTCGTCGCCGAGGCGCTCTGCAGGAGCTACGGCGCGGTCAAGGCGCTAAAGGGAATCTCGTTCGCCGCTCGCCCCGGGGAGATCTTCGGGATCATTGGGCCAGACGGCGCGGGAAAGACGACGCTCTTCAGGATTCTCGCGACGTTGCTCGTGCAGGACTCGGGCTCCGCGTCGGTCGCGGGACTCGACACGGTGCGCGAGTATCGGAAGATTCGCACGCTGGTCGGCTACATGCCGGGGCGGTTCTCCCTCTATCAGGACCTCACGGTCAGGGAAAACCTCGATTTCTTCGCGAGCGTCTTCGGCACGACCGTCGAGAGTAACCGCGCGCTCGTCGAGGACATCTACGCGCAAATCGAGCCCTTCGAGAATCGGCGCGCCGGGGCGCTTTCGGGCGGCATGAAGCAAAAACTCGCGCTTTGCTGCGCGCTCATCCATAAGCCCGAGGTCCTCTTTCTCGACGAGCCGACCACGGGCGTCGACCCGGTTTCGCGGCGCGAGTTCTGGGACATGCTCGCCCGGCTCCGGCTTGCGGGGCTTTGCGTCCTCGTCTCGACGCCGTACATGGACGAGGCGTCCCTGTGCGACCGGGTCGCGTTCATGAAGGACGGCCGCTTCCTCGCGCTCGAGACGCCCGGAACGATCGCGTCGCGTTTTGAAGGCGAGCTTTTCTCGGTCCGGGGCGCGTCGACCTCACGCCTTCTCGGGGAGCTTCGCGCGGTCCCGGGCGTCGTCTCGTGCTACGCCTTCGGCGAATCGAATCACGTGACGGCCGCGCGGGGCTCGCATACGGCCGAAAGCCTCGCCGCCGCGCTCTTGGGGAGCGGGCATCGGGCGGTCGCCGTCGAGCGGATCGAGCCGGGCATGGAGGATTGTTTCATGAACCTCGCGGGGAGGGACGCGCCATGAGCGACGCGATCAAGGCAACGGGCTTAACGAAGCGCTTCGGCTCCTTTACGGCGGTCGACCACATATCCTTTACGGTCGCGGAAGGGGAGATATTCGGCTTTCTCGGCGCGAACGGCGCGGGGAAAACGACCGCGATGCGCATCCTCTCGGGCTTAAGTAAGCCGACCGAGGGCGACGCCCTCGTCGCGGGGCTCGACGTCAAACGCGACAGCGAGCGCATCAAGAAGACGATCGGCTACATGAGCCAGAAGTTCGCCCTCTACGACGACCTGACGGTGCGAGAGAACATCAAGCTCTACGCCGGGATCTACGGCGTTCCCCGCGCGCTTATCCGGCCGCGAACCGACGAGCTCCTCGCGCGGCTCGGGTTTCTCGCCGAGGGCGACGCGCGGGTCTCCTCGCTCCCGCTCGGGTGGAAGCAAAAGCTCGCGTTCTCGGTATCGGTGTTCCACGACCCCAAGGTCGTTTTCCTCGACGAGCCTACGGGCGGCGTTGACCCCGCGGCGCGCAGGCAATTCTGGGAGCTCATCTACGAGGTCGTCGATCGGGGGATTACCGTGTTCGTGACCACGCACTATATGGACGAGGCCGAGTACTGCGATCGCGTTTCGATCATGGTCGACGGGCGTATCGCGGCGCTCGACCGGCCCTCGGAGCTTAAGGCCGCGTACGGGGAGCCGACGATGGACGGCGTCTTCCGCTCGATCGCGCGCTCGGCGAAGCGGAAAGGGGACTGACGGCGATGAAGGAATTTAGCGCATTCGTTAAGAAAGAATTTTCGCACATAGTGCGCGACCGGTGGACCATGATCATCCTGCTCGTGCTTCCCATCGTCATGATGGTTCTCTTCGGCTACGCGATCACGACCGAGGTACGCAACATCGGCATGTACGTCTTCGACCCGAACCCGAACCCGAACGCGCGCGACGCCGCGATGGTGACCGAGCTTTCCTCGAGCGAGTACTTCGTCATGAAGGGATACCTTTCCTCGCCCGACGATATCGATCGCGTGTTCCGCGAGGGCCGCGGGCAGCTGGTAGTGGTCTTCGGCGCGGACGGCGCGCAGCTCGTCGCCGACGGGTCTGACCCCAATACCGCCGTGACGCTCGTGTCGTACGCGCAAAGCGTCCTCGCGCGATTCGGCTCTGGTCCGCTTCCGACGAGGATCGTGCCCGAGGTCAAGCTCCTCTACAACCCGCAGATGAAGGGCGCCTATTCGACCGTTCCCGGCGTGATGGGGATGATCCTCATGCTCATCTGCGCGATGATGACCTCGATATCGATCGCGCGCGAGAAGGAGAAGGGGACGATGGAGGTTTTGCTCGTCTCGCCGGTGCGTCCGCTCACGATCATCCTCGCGAAGACCGTGCCCTATCTCGCGCTCTCGTGCGTGAACCTCGCCACGATCCTCGCGTTTTCCGCCTTCGTGATCGGCATTCCGATACGCGGTAGCCTCGCGCTGCTCCTTTTCGTATCGCTTGTCTTCATCGCCGTCTCGCTCGCGATCGGGCTCTTGATCTCCTCGGTCGCGGAGACGCAGCTCGCCGCGCTTCTCGCCTCCGGCATGGGCCTCATGATGCCGGTCATCCTCCTTTCAGGGATGATCTTCCCGATAGAGAACATGCCCGCCGTCCTCCGCGTCCTTTCGAACGTGATACCCGCGCGATGGTACATCGCCGCCGTCAGGAAGATCATGATCATGGGCCTCGGGCCCGCCGCGGTCGCGCGGGAGCTAGCCGTGCTCGTATCGATGGCGGTCGCCTTGGGCGCGCTGAGCCTGGGCAAGTTTAAGATTAGGTTGGAGTGAAATTATGCTGTTGTACCTTTTGGAGAAAGAGTTCAAGCAATTCTTCCGGAACTCGTTCCTTCCGCGCTTCGCACTCATGTTCCCGATCGTCGCGATCGTCGTGTTCCCGCTCGCGGCGAACTTCGAGATCAAGAACATCGGCATCTCGATCGTCGACAACGACCGAAGCGAACCTTCCCGGAGGCTCGCGGAAAAGGCCCTCTCGTCGGGATACTTTACCCTAACGGGCGACGCGCGCTCCTACGGCGAGGCAATGGCCCTCGTCGAGGGCGGTAAGGCCGACATCGTGCTCGAGATACCCGCGGGATTCGGGCGCGACCTCGAGCGGGGCGGGACCGCGCGCGTGATGATCAGCGCGAACACCGTCAACGGGATGCGCGGCGGTCTCGGAAGCTCCTACCTCGCCGGGATCATCGCGGACTTCAACGCGGAAACCCTCCGCGAGTCGGGCAAGCTCGCGGGAGTTCGGGCGACCGGAACCGGCGTCATCGCCCCCTCGGGGTACGAGGCGGTCGCCTTCAGCCCGCTTTTCCGGTACAACCCGCTCATGAAGTACACCGTGTACATGGTGCCGGCGATCATGTGCATGATCCTCACGATGCTTGCCGGGTTCCTTCCCGCGCTCAACATCGTCGGCGAGAAAGAAAAGGGAACGATCGAGCAGATGAACGTGACGCCCGTGCGGCGCGGAGCCTTCATCCTCTCGAAGCTCATCCCGTATTGGGTCTTGGGTTTCGTCGCGCTCACGATCACCTTCGTCGTGGCCTGGCTCGCGTACTCGCTCGTCTCGCTCGGCGGCTACGCGCTCGTGTACCTTTTCGCGTCGGTGTTCGTCCTTGCGATGTCGGGCTTCGGCCTCGTGCTCTCGAACTACGCGAAGACGCTCCAACAGGCGATGTTCATGATGTTCTTCTTCATCATCACCTTCGTGCTCATCAGCGGCCTGTATACCCCGATAAACGGGATGCCCTCGTGGGCGCGCGCGCTGAGCGCCTTGAGCCCGCTTCGGTACATGATCGAGTCGCTCCGCGCGATCTTCCTGAAGGGAAGCGGTTTTTGGGAGCTCAGGTGGCGTTTCCTCGCCCTTTTGGCCTTCGCCGCCTTCTTCAATGGCTGGGCTGTATTGAGCTATCGGAAGCGGGAGTAAGCGCGAACGCGCGGAACAGCGCTGCGCGAGAATAAATATGCACGGAAAATCGCATAAAATGCATAAATATGCTTGACGAACGCAGATCCAGTCGATAGTATCGTAAGTATCCCAACAAAGACGTTAGTACCCTTTGCAGCGCGCGCTGCGGATTATCTCGCGGTTTCCCGTTTTTTGAGCCTACGCTCAACGGAATGACCGCCGATGGATGATCCCGTATTCGGGGTATACGCGTATTATTGGTAATAGACATGGGTTTTAAACGACATGTTTATCATATGGAGGTGTCCATGAAAAAACTGGAAATTATCATCCGGCCGGAGAAGCTCGAGGTTGTGAAGAACATTCTCAACGACGCGGGCGCGTCCGGCATGATGGTAACGAACATCATGGGATTCGGTAACCAGAAGGGTGCGACGCACATCTATCGCGGTACCGAGTATACCGTCAATCTTCTACCAAAACTCAAGGTCGAGACAGTGGTGGCTGACGAAAAGGAAAAGGCGATCGTCGCGGAGCTGTGCAAGCAGGTCGCGACGGGAACCCACGGGGACGGAAAGATATTCGTGTCCGACGTCGAGAACGCCGTCCGCATAAGGACCGGCGAGAGCGGAAACGTGGCGCTGTAAACCGAAAAAAAAGCGGTTACACCTTCAAGGGGGATGGTGCGTGATCCGGGAGCGGATCATCGGTCGCCGTCCCTTTTTTTTGTCTCATTGACCGGAGGTATTGAGAATGAAGAAGTTCTTTCTGTATATGAAATACATCAGCATGGCGGCGATGGTCGCCGTGGGATGTAGTCTTTTCGCGCAGGCCGTCGGCGGCGCCGACGCAACGGGCGCGGGTTACGCCGCCTCGGCGGTCTCGCCCGACGCGACCGTGCAGTCGGTGGCGACGGCCGTCGCGTCGGCGACCTACGGTGTTAACTTCGTATGGGTCATGATCACCGGGTTCATGGTGTTTTTCTTCCAGTGCGGTTTCGCGATGGTCGAGACCGGCCTGTGCCGGACGAAAAACGCCTCGCACACGATCACCATGAACTTCATGGTCTTCCTCGTCGGCTGCATCGGCTACTTTATCTGCGGCTTCGCGTTTCAGTACGGCAGCTACAGCTCATCCGGCCTCGCGCCGACGAGCCTCGGCACCGGCGTCGCGAACGCGCTTAACGGCGGGATCTCGATCCCTGGCTTCGGAAGCATCATCGGGACGAAGGGCTTCTTCCTGAGCTCGGGCGGCGTCTACGACGTCGGCATCTACGCGCTCTTCTTCTTCCAGATGGTGTTCATGGATACCACGGTAACCATCCCGACCGGATCGATGGCCGAGCGCGTTAAGTACTCCGCGGTCATCATCTCGTCGTTCTTCGTCTCGATGTTCTACTATCCGCTGTTTGGCAACTGGATGTGGGCCGGCGGCTGGCTCGCCCAGATGGGAAAGAACTTCGGTCTCGGAAACGGCGCGGTCGACTTCGCGGGTTCCGCGGTCGTTCACTCCATGGGCGGCATGATGGCACTCGCCGGGGCGATCGTCATCGGGCCGCGCATCGGCAAGTACAAGAAGGACGGGTCCGTCAACGCGTTCCCCGCCCACCATATCCCGATGGCCGTCATCGGTACGATCATCCTGTTCTTCTGCTGGTTCTCGTTCAACGCCGGATCGACCCTGAACGGCTGCGACTTCCGCCTTGCGGTCGTCGCGACCAACACGATGATCGCCGGCGCGATCGGCGGCCTCGTCGCCCTGTTCTTCGTCTGGGCCCGGTACGGTAAGCCCGATCCGTCGATGACGATCAACGGTTCGCTCGCCGGACTCGTCGCGATCACCGCGCCGTGCGCGTTCGTTCCCGCCTGGGCCGCGTTCGTCATCGGCGCCATCGCCGGCGTGCTCGTGTGCCTCGCCGTTCCGTTTGTCGACCGCAAGCTCAAGATCGACGACCCGGTAGGCGCGATCTCCGTTCACTGCGTCAACGGCGTGTGGGGCGTCATCGCCACCGGCCTTTTCGCGGACGGTTCCTACGGCGCGGGATGGGGCGGCGTCGCCACCCCGGTTACCGGCCTTTTCTACGGAAACCCGGGACAGCTGGTCGCTCAGCTCATCGTGGTCGCCGTCCTCATCGTCTGGGGATTCGGCCTGTCGTTCGTGTGGTTCAAGCTTCTCGACAAGGTATGGGGACTCCGCGTTCCCGCATCGGTCGAGCTCGACGGGCTCGATATCCCGGAAATGGGATCTCTCGGGTATGCGGACTTCGTCGTGGAGAAGACCTCTCTCGATAGCATGAGCCCGACGTACGCAGAGGTTAAGGAACTCAAGTACGTGAAGAACATCTTCGAAAAAAAGTAAGGGCGCTAGTCCTTTGACGCGAGGGTCCGGCCGGAAGGCTGGGCCCTTTTTTATTTCAAGCGCGCAGGGGACGTTTCGGAACGCCGCCACGCTGATGGACAATTGACGGATTATTGACGCGTTTCTCACCAGGGATCCCGCGCTTTCGCGTAGAGTAATGCCATGATAACGATTGCATTACTCTTGTTCCTCGCGAAAATGCGGGTGATACGTTGGTATCAGTTCATGCTCCATCGCCTCGAGCGGGACCGGAACGGAGGGAGGGCAAGGGGGCTCGGCGCCCTGTGGCGCCGATGCGAGCGATGTGCCCGCCGCGCCCGAGGCGAGATCCAAACGCGCGAGCCGTGTGGCGCCCTGCCGTGCCCGGGGGCGAACCCGCTTCCCTAACCGAGTCTCGCTCACTTCATCTCGCGGAGCGCGACCGCGACGGCGTAGGCGTTGTCGCCGATCTTCTCGATGTGCCTGATGAGGTCGATGAACTGAAGCT
>DAOPYF010000098.1:0-9693 GCA_035352735.1 Treponemataceae bacterium
AGCGCGCGCGATCCTGGGTGAAAAAAAGGCGCTGGATACGATCCGGGTTTCGCTCCGCGAGGGCGCGGACCGCCGCGAGGCCGCAAACCGCCAGTTCCCGGAATTGCTTGTTCTTCATGGAGTGCTCCTTGGCCCCAAAGTATATACGCTTGACTCTATTTATGGAATTCTCTAGGCTTTTACATACCGAAGATTCGGTATACGACGGTAAGAAACCGGTAGCAAACTGCCGGGCCATGGGCGTTCCAGTTAGGGATGAATCTATGCCGCAAGACCGGAAGAAAAAAGTAACCAGACGCGCTCTCGAAGCCTTGCGGCCTGCGTCCCCGACCTAATGGAGGGGCCTTAACGGGGAGGCTCGGAGCAATTGCGTCGCGAACGACGCAAACGGCTGCCCTTTCACGAATATAACAGCACATCCTCTTCGCTTCACGCGGGGCCTTATACCAAAGGGCTTCGCCGCGCACGAGACGCAAAACCAAGCGCCGCGCAAAAAGTTTCTAAGGAGTTCAAATTTGAGACTATCAGAAAAAATGCCACGGATACTGCCGATGATCCTCATCGCCTTCGCCCTCGGCGGCGTTTCCTTCGCCGAGGAGAACGCCGAACCGCGGACAGGCGGGGCGCAAGAGGCAAGCGCGCAAACGACTAACGAGGCGAACGACGAGGCGAAGGCAGTCGCCGAAACCGGCGCGACCCGAACCGTAACCCTCGACGAGGCGGTCTCGCTCGCGCTCGCGAACAATATCCAGCTCGCCTCCGACGCGATCGATCTCCGCATCAAGAAGCGCTCGAGCGAATACGCGTGGAACGTCTTTATCCCGTCGGCGACGGTGAGCGGGTCTCTCGCGCGGAGCAACAAGGTATCGAACCCGTATGCGGCGATCCTCGAGTCGATGGGAGCGCCGGCCGAAAAGACAACAGAGAAGGACCATTGGTCAATGATGGGCGGACTCTCGATCGGGCTCAACCTCAACGCGGCCCTCGTCGAGGGACTCGCGGCCACGAGGCAAAGCTACGAGGCGGGAAAGCTCACCCTTGAGCAGGCGAGGCAAGACACCGAGCGGAACGTCCGCAAGGCGTTTTACGGGATACTCGTCCAGCAGGAAAGCCTCAAGCTCCTCAGGGAGAAGCTCGCCGCGAGCGAGGACCGCCTCAAACAGGCGCAGATCAATTACCGAAACGGCGTCGTCCCGGAGCTCACCGTGCTCCAGACGCAGCTTTCCGTCGAGACGCAAAAGCCCGCCCTGCGCGAGGCGGAGATCGCGCTCGATCAGCAGAAAAGGCTCTTCGCGTTCATCATCGGCCTCCCGGTCAATACGGAAGTAACCCTCGCGGGCACGATAGATCCCGCGATCAAAACCTTCGATGAGGACGAGCTCGTCTCGAAGTACCTCGCAAACCGGCTCGACATCGCCATCCTCGAGAAAAACCTCGAGCTCCTGAACACCCAGGTCCGCGCGACGCGCCTTCAGCTCTTCACGCCCACCGTGTCCCTGAGCCAGAGCTGGCAGCCGATGAAGGCGCCGATCGACTCAGGCGAGTGGACCGACAGCTCAGGAGCCTTCGGCGTGACCGTGGCGTTCGACCTCATCGGGCTCGTCCCGTTCTCGAAGGCGGCGATCTCGCTCGCGGAGGCCGAGGACGGCGCCGAAAAGCTCAAGCTCACGAAGGGTCAGGCCGTGTACAACGCGGAGCTCGAGATCCGCGACCTCGCGAAAAAGCTCGACAAGGCCCGCGCCTCGATCGCCACGATGGACTTGAGCGTATCGATCGCGCAAAAGGCGTATCGCCTGACGGAACAGGCGTACCGCGCCGGGTCGGTCGAGTACCTCGACCTCAAGGACGCCGAGAACTCCCTCCTTCAGGCCCAGATCGGCGTGCTCACCGAAAAATACAACTACCTCTCAACCCTGCTTGACCTCGAGACCGCGGTGAACGCGCAACTCGAATGACCCGGGAAACCCAAGGAGCGAACCATGAATAAAACGACAGCACTGAAAACGATTATCGCCGCGGCGACCCTGACGCTCGCCGCCGGCGCCCTCGCCTCATGCGGGGGGAAGGATAAAAAGAAAGCGGAGGAGCCCCCGAAGACCGTCTTCGCCGTCACCACGACGAAGGCGACGAAGGGCGAGCTCAAGGATTACCTCGAGTTCGGCGGCGACATCGCCGCGAAGACCAACGTCGAGATCCTCCCGGACGTCTCGGGCAAGATCGCGGAGATCCGCGTGAAGGCCGGCGACGCCGTGCAGAAGAACGAGATCGTCGCCCTCGTCGACCCCTCGAGGCCGGGGATGAACTACGCGCTCGGGCCGGTCAAGTCGCCGATCAGCGGAACCATCACCGCGGTAAACGTCGTCGCGGGAAGCATGGTCTCTCCGCAGCTCGCTATCGCGCGCGTCAGCAAGGTCGAGTCGCTCGAGATACTCATGAACGTGCCCGAGCGCTACGTCTCGAAGATCCGCGGAGACCAGAGCGCGTACCTGAGGCTCGACGCGTACCCGGGCGAGGTGTTCGCCGCGCGCATCACCGAGATCAGCCCGGTCCTCGACCAGACGACGAGAACGATGTCGGTTAAGCTCGCGCTCGTGCGGCCGGACGCGCGGATCAAGGCGGGCATGTTCGCCCGCGTCAAGCTCATCACCGACACGAAATCGGGCATCGTCAAGATCCCCGAGGCCGCGGTCGTAACCCGCTTCGGCGAGACGTTCGTGTTCGTCGTCGAGAAGGGCGAACAGGCTACGGTTCGCAAGCAGCCGGTGACGATGGGCATTAGGGTCGACGACAAGGCGGAGATCCTCAAGGGGCTCACGCCCGACGAGGAGATCGTCGTCCGCGGGCAGACGCTCCTCGAGAACGGCTCCCTGGTTAACGTCGTGTCGACCGTCGAGCCGCTTCCGGCACAGGAGAGCGTAAAATGAGCCTTTCAAAGACGGCCGTTCTGCGGCCAACGACGGTGATGATCATATTCGCGATCCTCACCGCGCTCGGCATCTACGCGACCTTCGACCTTCCGCTCGACCTCTTTCCCGACATCGAGCTCCCGTACGTCGCGATCAGCACGAGCTATCCGGGCGCGGGGCCCGAGGAAGTGGAGAAACGCGTGACCCGGCCGATCGAGAGCGTCATCTCGGGCGTCTCGGGAATCGAGTACCTCGGCTCGAACTCGTCGAGCGGATCGAGCCTCGTGTACATCCAGCTCACGTACGGCAGCAACCTCGACGAGTCGATGAACGACATCCGCGCGAAGATGGACTACGCCAAGGAGTTCCTCCCCGACGAGGCCAAGACGCCGATGATCTACAAGATGGACCCGTCCATGTTCCCGATCATGCACTACGCGATCAGCGGCAACCGCACGCCGGAGGAACTCCGCAAGTACGCGGACGACCTGACGCCGAAGCTCGAGCAGATCGACGGCGTCGCGAGCGCCTACGTCTCGGGAGGCCGCGACCGCGCGATCAACATCGAGATCCCGCGCGACCGGCTCGAGGCCTACAACCTGACGATCACGCAGGTCGCGAAGATCCTCGCCGCGCAGAACATCGAGACCGCCGGCGGCACGATCACCCAGGACGACCTCAACTACACGATCAGCACCGTCGGCGAGTATTCCTCGCTCGACGACATCCGGAACACGGTAATATCCTACAAGGTCGGCGGCGGGCAATCGGGCATTCCCGTCGTCGCGAACATCAGGCTCCGCGACATCGCGGACGTCTTCGACGGCTACAAGCGGCAGTCGTCCCTCTACTACTTTAACGGGGTGCCGTGCGTCGAGGTCAGCGTGCTCAAGCAAAGCGGCACGAACTCGGTAAAGACCGCGAAGGCCGTCGACAAGCGCATGGCGCAGATCATAAAGGACGCGCCGTCCGACATCTCGATAACCCTCACCCAAGACTCGACCGACATCATCAAGCGCTCGGTCAGCGACGTCGCGTCCACGGCGATCCAGGGAGCCCTCCTCGCGATCATCGTGCTCTTCGTGTTTCTCAGGAGCCTCCAAAGCACGGTCATCATCGGGCTCACGATTCCGATCTCGCTCGTCGTAACCCTCGGCATCATGTACTTCACCGGCATGTCGCTGAACCTCATGACCCTCGCCGGCCTCTCGCTCGGCGTCGGCATGCTCGTCGACAACTCGATCGTCATCCTCGAGAACATCTTCACGTACCGCGAAAAGGGCGCCAAGCCCGTCCCCGCGGCGATACTTGGCTCGCAGGAGATGATGCTCGCCATCACGGCGTCGACGCTCACGACGATCTGCGTCTTCCTCCCGCTCATCATGTACAAGAAGGAACTCGGCATCATCGGCGAGATATTCCAGGGGCTCGCGTTCACCGTCGTCATCTCCCTCGTCTGCTCGCTCATCGTCGCGCTCGTGCTCGTCCCGGTCCTCTCGAGCAAGTACTTCAAGATCGAGATCAAGAAGAGACGGCGAAACGCCGGCCTTTGGGCGCGAATCGACGCGCGGATGGCGCGGTTCTTCGACTCCGTCGACGAGAAATACTCGCGCGCGATCCGGTGGGTGCTCAGGCACAAGAAGGCGACCATCGGGACGATCGCCGGTCTCTTCGTCTTGAGCCTCGCCTCGATGCCGCTCCTCGGCTTCGTCTACATGCCGAACCAAGCCTCAGACTCGATCGTCGTCAACGCGACCCTTCCCGTCGGGACGAAGGTCGAGACGACCGAGGCCGTCATGAAGCAGCTCGAGGAGATCGTCAAAAAGGAAGTTCGCGGATACAAGAACCTCACCGTGCTCGCGGGTCTCAGCGAGAACTGGGGAATGGGCGGCACGAGCTCGTATAAGGGCTCGCTCACCATCGCGCTCCCGAAACTCTCCGAGCGCAAGGATTCCGAGGAGACGATCAAGGACAAGCTCCGAAAGCATTTCGGCGAGTTCCCCGGCGTCACCTTCGAGGTCACGAACGGCGACAACCAAGGCGTCGGCGGCGGCTCGAGCGCGATCAACATCAGCGTCAAGTCGGACGATCTCGCCAAGGCGCGCAACACGGCGGCGGCGATCAGGGACCTCTTGGCCGCGAAGATGCCCGACGTGCTCACCGAGCCCGCGATCGATATGAAGGAAGGGCTCCCGAGGGCGAATATCGTGATCGACCGCGCGCGGCTCTATAATCTCGGGCTCAACGTCTACGACGTCGGCGAGGAGATCAAGGCGAACATCGAGGGAACGACCGCGACCAAGTACCGCGAGGAAGGCGAAGAAATCGACATCGACGTAATGCTCGCCGAGCGCGACAAGACGCGGCTCACCGACCTCGAGCAGATATTCGTCACCAACTCCTCGGGCCAGCGCATACCCGTGTCGAGCTTCGCGCACTACGCGGAAGGAACCTCGCCGATCAGCATCATGCGCGAGGACCAAAGCCGAATCGTGCACGTGACGGCGGGCAAGAAACCAGAGGCGAACCTGAACGACGTGCAAAAGCGCATTGAGACCCTCGTCAAGACCGAGATCCCCGCCGACTCCGCCGTCCGAATCGAGTACAAGGGCGACTATGAGGACATGCAAAAGGCGGTCAAGCAGTTCATCGTCATCATCCTCATGGCCATCATCCTCGTCTTCGGCGTCATGGCGAGCCAGTTCGAGTCGCTCCTCGACCCGTTCATCATCCTCTTTACTCTGCCGCTCAACTTCGTCGGCATCGTGATCGTCTACGCGATCTGCGGTCAAAAGCTCAACGTCATGACGGCGGTCGGCGTGCTCATCCTCGTTGGCGTCATCGTCAATAACGGAATCGTCCTCGTCGACTACACGAACCTTTTGCGTAGGCGCGGGCTTTCGCTCACGGACGCGTGCGCCGAGGCGGGCAAGAGCCGCCTGAGGCCGATTCTCATGACGACCCTCACGACCGTGCTCGGACTCGTCCCGATGGCGTTCTTCCCCGGCGAGGGCTCGGAGATGGTGCAGCCGATCGGGCAGACGATCCTCGGCGGGCTTTCGTTCGGCACGCTCATGACCCTCTTCCTCATCCCGACCCTGTATTACCTCTTCAACCAGCGGCGCGACAAGCTCGACGCGAAGCGCCGGGCAAGGCTCGAAAAGGAAGAGGAGCTTGACCTCGCGCTCGCGGCGGCCGAGAAGAACGACACCGAGGGAGGCGCGCGATGAAACGGATAGAGATTATATTCAGCCAGGCGCTCGAGGAGGACGTCCTCGCCGCGCTCAAGAAAATCCCCGAGGCACAGTTCTTCACGCTCGTCCCGGGCGTGAAGGGACGGGGCTACTCGACCCCCAAGATGGGGGACTCGGTGTGGCCCGAGTTTAACGAACTCATCATCATCTATTGCCCGTCCGAAACGGGCGCCGATGAGATCGAGGCCGCCGTCGGTCGGATCCAGAAACGGTTCCCGACCGAGGGGATCGCGTTCTTCTCGATGGGGGCGTAACGCTATTCTTGATGAAGGGAATCGACCCTTACGGCTTCCGTTGCTCGAGCCAGGCCGCGATCGCGCGGCGCGATGACTCGAACGCGATGGGAGCCGTATCGATCTCCTGGGGCTTAACGAGCTGAAACGACGAGGCCTCGTTCTTGTCGAGCCTCAGCGTGTCGAGCGTCCCCGGGACCCGGGCGGCGAAGAAAAGGTCGCAGGTTTTATAGAGCACGTTCTTATAGGCGTATTCGTTCGGCCACGTGCCGACGAACGAGAGGGACGAGGCCTCGAGCCCCGTTTCCTCCCGGCACTCGCGGATGGCCGCGTCCTCGGCCCGCTCGTCCGGGTCGACGAACCCGCCGGGGAGGGAGAGCATTCCCCGTGCCGGGTCGCGGTTCCGCACGAGCATGAGTATCGAGCCGTTCAGCTCGATAATGACGCTTGAGGACGTGGCGACGTTGTGGAAATAGGTAAAAAGGCATACCGGACAATACCAATACTTGCGTTCCCGATATTGGTATCCTATCGAGCCGCACTGCGGACAAAATTTCAGCGAAACAGGCTTCATGGTATCACTTCCCGAAAAAACGCGATGCGAGAATCAGCAGGGCGGCAAGGGCCGTAACCGCTATTCCCAGTATAAGGTGGCGTATTTCGGTTTTCCAGTGGAGATACCGCGAATTCTTCCCCGATCCGTAATACCGGGCGGTTATCGCCTGGGCGAGCCGTTCGGCACGGGTGAGCGTCCGGAGGATCAGCGGGACGAAAAGGGACGCCATCGACTGAATGGTCGCGAAAAGCCCCCGCCGCGCGCCCTTCCCCGCGCCCCGGATGATGCGCGCGGTCGTGATCCGCGAGGCCTCGTCGTAGAGAAGCGGGATAAACCGAAACACGATGCCCGTCACGAGCGACACGTCCCTGACCGGGAAGCCGAGCGCCTTGAGCGGGAACAGGATATCCTCCATGCCGTACATGATCTCAGTATGCGAGGTCACGAAGGTAAACACGCAAAGCGGTATATAGAGGGCGATGAACCGCAGGATAAAGAGGAGCGGATACAGAAGGTCGGGGGTCATGAGATACTGGATGATCCCGAAAAAAATGATCCAAGGAAGGATTTTCAAAAGGCCGAGAGAAAGGCGCTTAATCGGATAGCGGGCAACGAGCACCGGGATCGTCTCGAGCGCGATGAGCGCGAGGATCCAGGTCCAGCCCGAGACGGCGAGTGCCGCGGCGATCATGGCGATGCAGACTATGTACTTGAGCGCCGGGGGAAGGCGATGAAACGGGCTCGTGCACCGCTCGTCGTAGGACTCAGCCCCGCTCCTGAGCCGCTCGAGCGCGGCCTGCTCGCGCGTGGGGCGAACCGCTTTCGCGCGGGCCGTTCTTTTTTGTCGCGCAGCGGAAGCGCCGCCCATCGCGTCTACTATACCTTCCGGACCCGATGCGCGCGGCACGGGGGGCGGGAGGTTCACGACCTCGTCGGCGACCGCGCATTCCTCGGCGCGATTGGTCGTGAACACGACGGTCTTCCCGGATTCCTTGAGATTCCGTATGAGCCGCATGAGCTGGCCCCGACTCCGCGCGTCGAGCGCCGATGAGGGCTCGTCGAGGAGGATGATACCGGTATCCATCGCAATGATTCCGGCGAGCGCGGCCTTGCGCCGCTCGCCGCCGGAGAGGGAAAAGGTCCTTCGCTCCGCGAATCGATCGAAGGGCAAGCCGACCATATCCATCGCGGATGATACGCGCGCGACGAGGGCGCCGCCCGAAAGCCCCTGGTTTCTCGGGCCATAGGCGACGTCGTCGGCGACGAACTCGGCAAAAAGACTCGACTCGCTTTCCTGGACCGCGAGCGCGGCCGTGAGCCCTTCCCCGCGCGAGAGCGTCCCCGACTCGGGCGCGCGGAGGCCGGCGAGCAGCTCCAAAAGGAGGGTCTTTCCCGAGCCCGACTCG
Organism: Treponemataceae bacterium; assembly: GCA_035352735.1. Classification (GTDB taxonomy): domain Bacteria; phylum Spirochaetota; class Spirochaetia; order Treponematales; family Treponemataceae; genus Teretinema. The sequence continues at coordinate 8,356 of DAOPYF010000098.1, forward strand.
CCCATTACCGCGGTGACCGTTCCCGGCTTTATGGCAAGCGAAAGATCGCGGAGGGAAAAAAGCGACACCTTGAGGCACTCGAGCGCGAGCCCGATAGGCACGGCGGGTGTCGCGGACGCGGGTGGCGTGTCCGTCACGATTGGCGCGAGGGGAAGCTCGCGATCGCTCAGGCCCCAGCACGCGAGGTCCGCGACGGGAAGGCGCGCGAAGACCGCGGCCTGGCCGTCGAAGACGACATGGCCGTCGTCCATGACGATCACCCGATCGGCGCGCGATACCTCCGCGAGGTCGTGCGTGATGTGGAGGATGGTCCCGCCCGAGCCATGGAGGCGATCGAGGTACGCGAGAAGGGAATCGCGCGCGGCGGGGCTCAGCATCGAGGTGGGCTCGTCGAGCACGAGTATGGCGGGATCGAGCGCGGTCGAGCCCGCGAGCGCGAGGCGCTGCTTGGCGCCGGAGGTAAGGCCATGCGTCGCGTCGCGCGCAGCCTCGGAGAGGCCGAATGAGGCGAGCGAGGCGGGAACGGCGGCGAGCATCTCGGCCCGGGGGACCCCGAGATTCTCGGGGCCGAAGGCGACGTCGAGCTCGACGGTCTCCGCGACGATCTGGTCGCCGGGGGTCTGAAACACGAGCGCCGTGGGGACGCGATGGGCCGAGTCAACGAGGACGGTGCCCGCGTCGGGGGCGATGAGGCGCGCGATGAGGCGCGCGAGGGTGCTCTTCCCCGAGCCGTTCGCGCCGAGAACCGCGAGGTACTCACCCCGCGCGACCGCGAGGGAAACGGAATCAAGGGCCGGGCGCGAGCCGCCCGGGTAGGTGTAGGAGAGTCCCGAAACCGTAAGGAGCATGGGCTACCCCCGCGCGCGAGGACCGCGCAGAGGGGCGCGTACCGGCGATTCGCCGGGCGGGTATGCGGTCAATTGAAGCTCTTTCGCCAATTGGAGGGATTGCCCGGGCCCACCCAGCGATTGAGCGCGAAGCTCCCGCGGAGGCTCAAGGTGATGAACTTCTTCGCGCGGCTCACCGCCTCGTACGGCTCGAGCCCGAGCGCGAGGCCCGCGGCGATCGCCGCGGCGGTGGTGCAGCCGGCGCCATGGGTCCACTTCGTGCCGATCATCGCGCTCTCGACCTGGTTAAACGCCTTGCCGTCGAAGAAGACGTCGATGGCCGACGCAGCTCCCTCAAGCTTCGATCCGCCCTTGATGAACACGTTCTTCGCGCCGCGCGCGTGGATCTTTTTCGCGCACGCTTTCATCTCCTCGATCGTTTTCGGCGTCGCCGTCCCGGCGAGCTGGCCCGCCTCGAAAAGGTTCGGGGTCACGATGAGGGAAAGCGGCA
>DAOPYF010000099.1:0-5632 GCA_035352735.1 Treponemataceae bacterium
CCGAGAAAGCGGAGCGAGCGCTTGAGGGTGTCCTGGAACACGTATGCGCGGAGGTTTCCGATATGCGCGTAGTTGTAGACGGTCGGGCCGCAGCCGTAGAACCCCGCCTTACCCGGGGTGATCGGCTTAAATTCCTCGAGCTCCCTTCCCATAGTGTTGTATAACGCGAGCGCCATGTGGTTTCCTCCGATATCGATTTTTCCCGAAATTTACTATATAGTGTGCGGAACATGGTAAATGTACGGAAATTACTCGAAAATAGCAATATAACGGCCGCGTGGCCGGGTCTCGCCGCGCGCTTGCGCTTCGACGAGCCGATGCGGCTCCATACGACCTTTAAGATCGGCGGCCCCGCCGACTGTTTCGCCGAGCCGGAAAACTCGAGCGAGCTCGTCGCGCTTCTTGACTTCGCGCGCGAGGCGGGCGTACCGGTTTCGGTCATCGGCGGCGGCTCGAACCTCCTCGTCGCCGATCGCGGCATTCGCGGGCTCGTCGTCTCGCTTGCCCGCCTGTGCGGCGTCGAACGCGTCGAATCCGGCGATTCCGTCAGCGTCTCCGGTAAGCCACTGCCGTCCCTGAACGAGCAATCGGTAATCGTCCGCTCGGGAGCGGGGGCATCGATGGAAGCGCTCGTTGCCTGGTGCGCCGATCGGGGCATCGCCGGGCTTGAGCGGTTCGCCGGGCTTCCCGGCTCAGTCGGCGGCGCGGCGTACATGAACGCGCGCTGCTATGAGCGCTCCGTTTCCGATGTTTTTTTTCTCGCCGAAGTCCTGTGTTTCCGCGACGGAAGGTATAGAATTGAGGAAAAGGCCTATATTCAGGCCGATTGGGACTACAAGAAGTCACCGTTCCAGAAACGGAACGGGGTCGATCAGGCTCGGATCGATGAGACCGCGGATATCCTCCTTTCCGTGAGCTTTCGCCTTTCATTAGGCGATGTCGAGTCGATCCGCAGCCAGATGGCCGCCTACGTGAAGGATCGCGAATGCAAAGGGCATTTTCGCTTTCCGTCCGCCGGAAGCATGTTCAAGAACAACCACGCCTTCGGCAAGCCCTCGGGAAAGATCATCGACGACTCAGGCCTTCGCGGTTTTCGGGTCGGCGACGCGCAGGTCGCGCCCTGGCACGGGAATATCGTCATCAACGCGGGGAACGCGACCGCGGCGGAGGTTAAGGCCCTCGTCGACGAGGTTCGCGCTCGGGTTCGCGCCTTGACCGGATTCGAGTTGGAGCCGGAGGTAATCATGGCCGGCGATTGGGAATAATCCTTCTTGGTAGGAGAGGCAGTAATGAAGAAAAGAACGGCACTGGGAATCGTTTGCGGCATCGTTTGCGCCATCGGGCTACAGGCGCAGGTTCTCGGAAAGGTTGACTATATTGAAGGTTCGGCGGAGATAACCCGTAACGGCGAAAAACTCCGCGCCATCGCCATCGGTACCCCGATCGAGAATCTCGATCTCGTTAAAACCTCGGCGAACGGCCTCGTTTCCATCGCCTTTGAAAAGGACTCGGGGCTCACGGGCTCGATCCAGATCGTCCCAAACTCGACCGCGCTCATCCGGCAGGATCTCGTCTCGGGATCGCCTTCGAACGAGGCCCAGCTCATGGCCGGCTCGGTCAATCTCAAGGTTAAGCGGCTTGCGGGGATGAAGTCCGCCATCCAGGTAAAGACCCCGACGGCCGTGCTCGGCGTCCGGGGCACCGAATTCTCGGTCGCGACCTTTAACGGCTCGGTCATCACCGCGTGCAAGGAAGGCGAGGTGTCGTGCGCCTCGTATTCCGCGATCAGCGAAACCCTGTCGACCGACGGGGGCGCCTCCGCGGTGCCGGGCACGATGGTCGAGATCCTCGAGTCGGGCGCCGTCAATACCGGTTCCTTCCCCGAAGGGAATTTCGAGGATAACTGGAAGGCTATGCGCGATAAGTGGCAAACCTACAACGTCGATCTTTTCGCGGCCGATCCGGTAAACTTCATGAATCAGTTTATCGTCAATTGGAATGACCATTCGGCGAAGGTCGAGTCGCTCTCGGCGACCCTTCGCGCGAACCCGAACCTTAAAAAATGGCTCGCCGACGCGAAGGCAGGGAAGGTCTCGGGGAATCTTGCCGATTGGGCGCGCGAAAAGCCCTCGGTCATGAAGGATCTCCTCGCCGTCAGGCCCGATATGACGGTCGCCATGATCAGCTGGTATCGGCTCCAGGAGCTTATCCCCCTCGTTCCCCAGTCGGCGATGAACCGAACGCTCGCGACGGGCGAGACCGTCAAGGCCTTCATCGCCCGGTTTAACCGCGGGTCAGCCTCCATGGCCTCCTCGGTCGCGCTCTTTTCCGCCGCGGAAAAGCAGTACATGCTCCGGAACGACGGGCTTTCGCCCTTCCTGGACTTTTAATTGACAAGCGGGGAGAGTCAAATCTATACTGAGTTTTAAGGGTGGTACCTGATTGTTACAGCTAGCGTTCGTCAATTTTAGAAAAGGCTCCTATATTCTCGTCGAGGGAAAGGCCGAATCCGACCGCTTTTACATCATCCAGGGCGGCAAAGTACAGATTACCAAGGAAACCGAGGTCGTCGCGGAAGAAGGCGGCAACGTGCTCGGTCCCGGAGACTTCATCGGCGTCGTTTCGAGCATGTCCGGCCACAGCCAGATCGAGACCGCCATCGCCATGACCGACGTCACCCTCATCTCCGTCAGGCGAGACCAATTCTCCGAGCTCATCGAGAAAAACACCCCCGTCGCGATGAAGATCATCTATTCGTTCACCAAGAAGATGCGCTATCTCGACGAGGCCCTCACCCGGATCACCCTGAAAAAGAACGTCGAAAGCGACATCACCCACCTTTTCTCGATCGGCGAGTACTACGCCAAACTTTCCCAGTATAACCTCGCGCTCTACGCGTACTATCACTACCTCAAGAACGCCCCGAACGGCCCCTATGCCGCGCTCGCGCGCGAGCGCTTCATGGCCTTAAAGTCCATGGGCGTGAGCGTCACCCCGAGCCTCCTCGAGCCCAAGCAGGGCGAGATGAGCCGCGTGTACCCCGTCGAGTCGATGGTCTTTTGCGAGTGCCAGCCCGGCGCCGAGCTCTATATCATCCAGAAGGGGCAGGTGAAGATCACCAAGATCGTCGACAAGAACGAGGTGCTCCTCGCCGTCCTCAAGGCGGGCGACATGTTCGGCGAGATGGCCCTCCTCGAGAATAAGCCGCGCTCGGCGAGCGCGATCGCGCAGGAAGGCTCGCAGCTCCTCGCGGTCAATCGGCAGAACTTTAACCAGATGGTCGCGACCCAACCGCAGCTGGTCGCCCGGCTGACCACGACCCTCGCGGACCGAATCTGGCTCATGTACAAGCAGCTCGCGAATACCCTGATCAACGACCCCATCGGCCGGATGTACGATATGCTCGTGATCCAGCTCGAAAAGCAGCGAATTCCCGTGCAGGCGGCCAAGCCCTTTACCTTCGACTTTGGGCCGACCGAGCTCGCGAACATGTGCGGAATCCCGAAGGATAACGCCAACCGCTTCATCTCGGACTTTTGCCGCGAACCGATCATCCGGCTCATCGACGACCGCATCTCGGTCACCGACATGCTCGAGCTCAGCAAGCAGGGCGCGTACCGGAAAAAGCTCATGGACCTCGAGCGCGCCCGGAGCGAGAACCGGTCGACGACGAACAGCACGGTTCTGTGGTAGGGCCCAAAATGAAATAAGCCGCTTTCGCGGCTTTTTTCATTTTGGGCTTGGAGTATCCTGCCTATGGCAGGATACTCCACAGCGAATGACGTTGCGCCGGAGGCGGAATGCTCCGCGCGGGTGCGATAGCGTTTCCTTGGGGGAATTATCCGGTCGGTATCAATTGGTAAAAATCCGAAATGGGGTTTATGATGGAAGCATAAGGAGAAACCCATGGATTGTTTTAAATATGAGTTTGACGAAGGCAATTTTAAGGAATCGCTGAAGCTCTTTTCCGACGTCCAGGACGAGCTCCTTGGGGTGATCGACGCGAAGCTCCGCCTGTTTCACCAATGGCTTACGGAGGTCGGGATCGTGCCCGCCAAGGATGCCGCGAATCCGCTTTCGATCAATTTCCGCTTTCATCGGTGCGACTTCTCGATCGAGTTCAAGGATATTATCTATAAAACCGAGACGAAATCGGGATGGCTTGTCGAGCTCATGCTCATGAAGCGGCTCAAGTATCAGACCTCAAGCTCGGGCATCCGGGTATATAACGAGCATCCGGTATGGAAGACGATCAATAGCGATATCTACTTCGACAAGTTCGGCGATTTCTACACGAAGTACAATGAGGCGAAGCTCAAGGATATCGACGTGTTCAGGCAGATCCTCAGTTTCGTCGTCGCCAACTGCTACGACGAGCGCTGACCGATTCTTGAGTTTCGCCCGTTTTGTGCCGAGAATCTTGGTATGAAAGCCCGTTTACTCACCGCTTACGCGGTGGCTTTGCTTTTCTCATCAGGGATCTTTCCGCTTTGCGCTGAAAGCGATCCTGCCGCGCCGAAAAACGCCGTGCAATCCGGCGTCGCGCAAACCGGCGCCGCGCAGCCGAGTGCCGACAAGTCAGCATCTGCGCAATCCGGCGTCGCGAAAAATGCCTCTGCCGGGAACGTGAAGGATGCCAAGGGCGCCAAGGACTCGAAGGCATCGGGCGACGGCTCGCTTCCCGACGCCTATCGGGGCATCAGCCTCGGCATGGCGATGGACGCGGTTAAGGAACAGCTCCTCGCCGACGGGCTCTTCGGCTATCGCGGCGAGCGCGACGTGTCGCTTCTCCCAACGATGAACCGCAGCCTCATCGAGACCGTCGGGCCTTCATTCATCAAGCGCTCGTGGTTTCAGTTCCACGAGGATAAGCTCTACGTCATGACCTTTAACCTCGACTCGAGCCGCGTCGACTACTATTCGATGTATTCCACCCTCGTCTCGAAATACGGCGAGCCGGTGACCCTCGATCCCCGCAAGGCGGTTTGGGACGACGGGAAGATAATCTTGAGCCTCGAGCGACCCCTGACCGTCCGCTACGTCGACGAAAAGGCCTTCAATGACCTTCTCGCTGCCGCGGGCACGGAAAAGGCGGCGAGCGACCTGCAGCGGGAGAGCTTCATCGGTGATTTCTAACCTTAAGGATTTTTCTCGGTATATCGGTCTGGTCCTCGTGGCCTTTCTGCCGCTCTCGTGCGCCCCCGCGCTTCCGAAGGAGACCCTTTCGATCGTCCGCGCGGACGGCAAATCGATCGCGCTTGAGTGCGAGATCGCGCGCACCGAACAAGAGCAGGAAAAGGGCTACATGGGACGAAAGACGATACCGGACGGTACCGGCATGCTATTTGCGTTCACCGTCGACCAGCAAATGCTTTTTTGGATGAAAAACACCCCGCATCCCCTCTCGATCGCCTATATCGATTCCGAGGGCATAATCCGGGAGATCTACGACATGACGCCCTTGAGCCTCGAGACCGTCGCGAGCGAGCGGAGCCTTCGGTATGCCCTCGAGGTTCCCCTGGGCTGGTTCTCCCGCGTTGGCATCGCGGTCGGCGACCGGCTTTCGGCCGAAAGTCTCGCGATCGCGTCGACTCCCGCTTCAGCGCCCACGTCCGGCGATCGGTAGCTTCTC
>DAOPYF010000099.1:5732-9685 GCA_035352735.1 Treponemataceae bacterium
CTCGATCAGCCCTCGTTTTCGATTTGCGCGAGCATCTCGAGCGCGAGGCGATCCTTGGGGTCGATCTCGAGCACGGTTCGGAAGAAACCCGAGGCCTCTGTTTTATTGCCTTCCCGGAGCGCGAGCATCCCGAGGTTCGATATGATCTTGGTGTTCTCGCCGTCTGCCTCGAGGGCCGAGGCGAGCCAGCGCTTGCCTTCGGCGTAATCCCCAAGCTCCATCAGGCAGATGGAGAGCTCGTTGCAGATGTCGGTATAGCCGGCCTCGATCCCGGAGTTGGGTTTCTTGCCGAGCTCGAGCGCCTGCAGAAAGGCCGCGCGCGCGTCTTCCCAGCGCTCGAGGCGGCGGAGCGCCCACCCGAGGAGGAACCAGGCGTTCCAGACTTGCGGGTGATGTTCCATGAAGAGCCGGATCTGCTCGAGCGCGCGCTCCTCGTCCCCCATCGTGATAAAGTCGTATGCCGACTTGAAAAGGTCGTCGTCGAGGTCGCGGGCGGAAATCCCGTCGACGATCTCCTTGGCCTTTTCCTTGCGGTTTTTCGCGGTGTCGGTTTCGGCGGTCTCGGTCTTGAGGTAGGTCTCGAGCGAGTCGCGCGCCTTTTTGTAGTTCCGCTGCTTGAGGTAGAAAAATCCCGCGTTGAAGAATGCCTCGGGGATCGGCGGCTCGGCCGCCATCGCCTCGCGGTAGTACTCGAAGGCGCTCGCGTCGAACGCCTCGGCGTCCTCGTCGAGCCCCGCCTGGCGCATGTTGTCGGCGCGCTCGTCCATGAGGAGCGCGAGGTTGAGCACGGTCATCTTGTCCGCGGGGTCGAGCCCGTGGAGCGAGCGGAAAATCTCCTCGGCGAGCTCGAAGTCTCCGTTCTTGATCTTGAGGATGGCGGCCTCGGTCATCTCCTCGCGGATCGTCGGGTGCACGGCCTTGATGATCGAGCGATAGTACTCGATCTGCGCGTTTTCCCCGTCCCACGCGAAGACGGTCAGGATCCCCGCGAGGATCATCTCCCGGGTGAGCTCGGTGACCTTAAACTCGGCGTCCGGGGCGGCGAGCTGGACGGGAAGGGGTATCGACGGGTCAAAGCCCGGAAATGCGCCTGAAAGGTGATGTTCCACGGGAATGGTAATGAATACGAGGGAATCGAGCGGGTTTGCCATAAAACTCTCCATAGCTGTCTAGGGGATTCTCGAATGCGCCGTGTGAGGCCCTTTCCGCGTACGGAAAGGACTTTAGGCGGCTTCGCCTTATTTCTTCGCGGAAGCCGCGTCACCGGTCCCTGCGGCAGGAGCGGCCTCTGCGGCCTTCGGATCCGGGGTCGCCCCCGCGGTCGGCGCTGCTGTCGTGTTCGCTGCTACTGCCGCGTTCGTCGCGGCATCGGGCGATCCGGCGGTCGAATTTGTCTTTTCGTCCTTGCTCGCGTGGCCTTCGTGGGCGTGCTTCGGCGCGTTTGCGCCATCGGCCTCCTCCGCGTCGTGGAGCGCGGTTTTTCGCATCTGCGATAGGTAGGCGTTGATCTGCATCTTGTAGCCCATCGGGATTTCCGCCTCGTGATACTTAATCGCGAGTGCGACGAGATCCTTGCGTCCCTCGACGTCCTCGGTGCGGACGATCGTCCCCTTGACCCCGAGCGCCAGGCGCGGCTCGGCGATGTCGATTCGGAGCACCACTTCCTTATTGATCAGGAACGGCGCGATGCCGACCATGATGACCTTCGATCCGGAGAAGGAAAGGTCGCGGATGATGCAGCGGCGGGGGATACCCTGGATGAAGATCACCGTTTCCTTCTGGAGGATGCCGAGCTTTCGCATCGCGTCCGGGGTCATGACGATGCGTTCCTCGCGCCGCTTGGTCGAGTTGATGTTCGCCTCGAGGAGGGCGCCGAGCTTCTCGATCAGGTCGTCGGGTGGGCGCTGGGTATAGGCGATGTTGATGATGATGAGGTCGGGGGATCCCGCGTATTGGGTAAAGCCGGTTATCTTCGAGGTGACGAAAAAGGACATGGGCTCGCTTTTTTCCGGGTCCTGGAACGAGAGCCTGAGGCTTACCGAGGTGTTGCCCTGCTGGATCTTCTCGTAAAACCCGCTTTTTATCCCCGCGATGATCTTGGCGCCCGATAGGGACGCGGAATTGAGCACGCAGGGCCATTGGCCGCCGAGCGCCTTAACGTATACCTGTTGCGGGATCAGGCCAGTCGCCTTGATCACTTCCTTGGAGAAGGTTACGTCGATATTCTGGTACAGCTCGTAGTAACGGGCCAGTTGTTGGCTTGTCGCGTATCCCATAACTACTTTCCATCATAGATGCCCTGAAATAAAAGGTCAACTGAAACCGGGTGGGGAAGGTAAAACCCCGTTTGGGAATAAAAAAAGACCCGACCAAAACGATCGGGTCTTCATTCGCCCATGAACGGGCAAATCGCTCGGGAATCAATAGGCCTTGTGGTCCTTCGGATTCCGGCTCTTCTTCATGAGTTTGCGGCGGAGCGCCTTGTTCTTCCGGTTAAGGATGGTGGAGGGCTTCTCGTAGTATTCGCGCTTCTTCCACTCGCGGATGATACCCTCTTTCTCGACCATGCGCTTGAAACGCTTGATCGCCTTCTCGAGGTTCTCCGAATCGTCTACGACGATGTGTGCCATGTAAAATCACCTCCCTTCGGTCCGACCGTCAGTGTTTCGCTAGAATAGCAGATTTTTGGGGAACCGGTCAACCGCGTCGCTGCCGGGAAACGGGCTCTGCGGCAAAAAAAGCCGTTATTTTCCATTAGTCCTTGCTGGATTGGGGCGGGCTATGGTTTGAGACCCCGGCTCGATTCATGGTACACTGCTCGTATCGCGGGAGATCATCCATGAAAACCATATCCCATCGAGCGCGGGTGGCCGTCGCGTGCGTCCTTGCCGCCTTGCTCGCCGTTTCTTGCGCCGCGGACGATAGCGGCCTATTCGTGACCAAGACGGGAACGAAGTACCACTTAGGCTCGTGCAAGGCGCTCTCGAAAAGCAAAATACCGATCACCCTCGAAGACGCCATTGCGAGGGGGTATACCCCGTGCGAGCTTTGCCATCCCCCGGCCCCGCACGGCGATGTCCCGGGTACGGCGGCCTCTGACTCCGCGGCAACCCCCGGCGCGGTGGCAACCTCCGGCGCGGCATCCAGCGCTAACGTGCCGTTTGAGTCTCGGGAAACGCCGTTTACGCTCGAGGGGACCGTCGTCTCGGTCACGGACGGCGACACCGTCGTCGTGCTTTCGGGGAACGAACAATGCAAGATCCGGCTCAACGGCATCGACTGTCCGGAGCATAACCAGGCATACGGACAGAAAGCAAAGGAATATACCGCATCGCTCATCGCCGGAAAGGCGGTTTCGGTTACCGTGACGGATCGGGATCGTTATGGGCGGTTTATCGGTGAAATCGTTCTTGACGGGGCATCCGTCAACGCGAGCATCGTCGAGGCGGGATACGCGTGGCAATACCGCGAATACTCGAAGGACGCGAACCTCGCGCGATTGGAGCGCGAGGCGCGCGAAGCGAAGCGGGGACTCTGGCAGGACGCGAATCCCGTCGCGCCCTGGGATTTCAGGAAGGGGAGAAAGTGAGCGCTCGCGCTTTGGTAAGTCCGCGAGCGCATCCCTTTGCCTTGGCTACCAGTCAGCGAGCAGGGTGTTTACCGTCGCCGTCTCGCCCGGCCCGACCGAGAAGGACTCGGCGGTAATCGGCTTTCCGCTCGAATCGGTCCAAAGCGTTCCGCTCAAGGATAGCCAATCCCCCGTCGTCTCGTCGAAGTCGGAATCCCATTTGCTGAAGTAATACCACCCGGCCGCAAGTTCCTTTCCGCCGGTACCGTACACGGCGTCTCCCGTCGACGAGGTAAAGCGATAGCCCGAGGGAGGAACGTGGGCGGGATCGAACCAGTGCGCGGGCGAGGTCGCGAGCGGGTCGCCGGTAAAGTCGTCGATCGTC
>DAOPYF010000100.1:0-7984 GCA_035352735.1 Treponemataceae bacterium
CTTTTTTCATCGTATTACCTCCATGGTAAATTTACTGTGTAAAGTATAGGGAATGAACGGCATTTAATCAAATGTTATTTTGATATTCGCGATAAAAAAAGGGACCTTGCGCGAGTTAATGCGATTGACCCGACAATCAACGCTTCGGCGCGAATAGGCTTCGAAAGAAATTGACGATCCAGCGCCATATGCGCACGAGGATATTCGGGTTCTTAAGTTTTTCGAGGCGGGTATACGCGGCCATGAGCTCTTCGTCGGTAAGGTTTACGCGCTGGGTGTTTTCCTCGAGCTCGATCTCGAGTTCGCTCACGCTATCGGTCCCGTCGAGGACGATCGCGTTGATGGTCCGCCAGCCCAGGCGCCGGGCCGCCTCGAGCCGCCTCGCGCCCGCGATGAGCGCGTAGCGCGAGTTAACCGTGATCGGATTAAGGAGCCCGTACCGCTTCATGCTTTCCATGAGCGGCTCGATGTCCGGGCTGTTTTTGCGCGCCCGCTTTTTTTCCTTGATATCCTCAAGGGGTATCTGCATGCCCGTTATCCCTTCCTTCTATTCAAGAAGCGGGTTGTATACCGGCGCCTTGGGTGCCGGTTGCCCATTGTTGGTTCCCGTGCCCGCGCTCTGTCCGGCGCCCGTTCCCTGCGCGCCTGAGTTCCCGTCCGACGGGGCTTGTCCGCCCGATGTCCCGTTCGCCTTTCCCTTCGGGGACGGATCGCTGAAGAGATCGGGGTCAAGCTCAAGCCCGCCCGAATCGACCGCGATCGGCTTTTGGCCGACGGACATACTTTCGCCCTGGAGCCGCTCGACCGCGATGCGCTTGAAGTTCGCGCCGTTCTCGTGGTAGTCGCAATAGCTCGTCGGCTGGGTTCCCTCGAGATAATAAAGGGTCACCGTTCCTTCCGTGCAATTCGCCGTCGGCAGGAGTCCCGATTTTTGGCAGACGGTCGCGGCGACGATGCCCGTCTGGGGTTTTACGAAGTCGCGATAGGGCAGGCCTTCGTGGATCTTTCCCATGTAATCGCCCCACGCGGGGCCCGCGAGCGTGGCGCCCGTGTTGTCGAGTCCGAGCGAAAGCCCGTGCCGGTCGAAACCGAACCAGATCGCGGTCGTGTAATACGGCGAGTAGCCGACAGTCCACGCGTCGGACCAGTTCTGCGTGGTTCCCGTCTTTCCCGCCGCGGGGATCGTGTAGCTCTTCCCGTTCTGGTCCTTGAAGGTGAACTTCCGCTCGAAGCCGGAGCCCCAGCCGAGGGTACCGACGCGGAGGGTATTCTTGAGGAGGTCCGTCATGATCCACGCGTTCTGCGGGCTCACGAGCTGGATCGCTGCTCCCTTGCGCTTCTGCTCGAGGCGAAGCTCCTTCTCGGGGTCGAGGATGGTCTTGCCGTTGCGGTCTTCGACGGAGCGAATCGCGATCGGCGTGACCTCCTTGCCCTGGTTGGCGAAGGTCGCGAAGGCCTGCGCCATCTGTATCGGCGAGACCGAGATGACGCCGAGGCCGATCGAGTACACGCGCGGGAAGACCTTGTCGATCGTCGCCTTGTCGTGGTATCCGAGGAGGGTCGAGGCGCGCCCGATCGCGGCGTCGAAGCCGATGCCGTCGAGGATGCGCAGCGACGGGACGTTCATGGAATGCGCGAGCGCCTCCCACAGGAGTACCGTGCCCCTCCATTCGCCCTTGAAGTTGAGCGGGGTGTACGGAACCCCGTCGTTATAGAAGACGACCGGGGTATCCTCGATGAGCGAGCCCGCGGTGTACTTGCGCGAGTCGATGGCGGCCGAGTAATAGAGGGGCTTAAAGGTACTTCCCGGCTGGACGGAAGCCTGTGTCGCGCGGATCATCTGGTTCGACTGGTCGAACTTACTGCCGCCGACCATCGCCGTGATGTAGCCGGTATCGTTCTCGATGCTGATGAGCGCGCCCTCGACGGTCGTCTTTTGGGCGGTCTCCTGGGCCAGCGCGTTCGCCTTATTGGTTTCCATCTTGAGCGAGTCGATGCCGGTAAGAAGGGCCATGACGTCGATGACCGGATTGATCTTCTTCTGATAGTACGACATCGACTTTGAATTCGTGCGCTCGCCCGAGACGGCAAGTTGGGGCAGGTTGAAGGTGAGCGCGAGGAGCTCGGTGATCTTCGCGTACTGGTCGCCCTGCGCGAAGCGCGTCGAGCTCGACGCGCGGAAGCGCTTGTTCGCGATCTCGATGTACTCGGCCATGACCTTGTCGGCGGCTTCCTGATGCTTGAGGTCAAGCGTCGTGTGCACGGTATACCCGCCCGAGTAGATATCCATCGTGCCGTACATCATCGTCTCGAGCTCGCGCCTGACGTACTCGGAGAACCAGCGCGCCTTGTCGTCGCGGTTAAGCCACGCCGAGCTCGCGGTTCGGGTGTAGTCGAAGCTCGACCAATACTCGCTGAACGAGTCGTCCGCGGTTTTCTTGTCGAGGTATCCGAGCGAGACCATTTGGTTAAGCACTTCCTTTTGGCGCTCCATGGCGCGGTTCGGGTGCTCGAAGGGATTGTAGTACGCGGGGTTCGAGAGTTGGATGACGAGGATGGCCGACTCGGCAGGGGTGATCTGCGTCGCGTCGTGCCCAAAGTAGAATTTCGACGCCGCGTTGACGCCGTAGGTGCCGCCGCCGAAGTACATCTTGTTGAGGTAGAGCTCGAGGATCTCGGTCTTCGAGTAGCGGCGCTCGAGTTGGAGCGCCCACCAAAGCTCCTTGATCTTTCGCGTGATCGAATAGTCGCTTCGGTCGCAGTACAGGGTTCCCGCGAGCTGCTGGGTGATCGTGCTTCCGCCGCCGAGCGAGCGGCCGGTGAGCTTACCGACGACGGCGCGTCCGATCGCCTTCATGCTGAAGCCGTGATGTTTATAGAAAACCTGGTCTTCGCGGGTGAGAAGGGCATTGATCATGTGGGGCGGGAGCTGGTCGAGGGTGATCATCTCGCGCTTTTCCTCGGAGGCGAATTCGGTTATGAGATCCCCGTTGACGTCGAGGATTCGCGTCGGGAGGGCGGGGTTGAATTCGGTGAAGTTCTCCTGGTTTTTCAGGTTTCGGGTGAACGCCAAGCCAAGGCCAAGCAACGTGCCGCAGACGATCGCGGCAAGGATCAGAAGAAGCACCGGTATGGTGATTTTACGCGTTTCCTTCGTAAACATACCTACTATGAAAGCATAAACCGGGCTTTGTTACAAGAAGTCGGCGCGGGCAAAAAAAAGAGCCGGTATTTTGCTACCGGCCCGCCCATCAGGCTATCGGACAGTCAGTGGGTGGGAGGGGAACTGCACTGCCCGATACTTATTTTTCGGCCGTGAGGCCAAAATTCTTAAGGAAATTCACGGATTTTCCGCGAAATTTATGTCGATGAGCATGGACGTCGTGTAATCGTGGCCTTTCTCGATCGTTACCTGCTTGGCGATCTCGTAATCCCCGATCTTGAAGAGGATCGTGTGATCGCCGGGCTCAATCGTCCGGGGCTCCCGGGTGTTCTCGACCATCTGGCCGTCGATCTTGATGGTCGCGTTCTCTGGCGCGACGAGAAAGAGCCTCGGGGTCGTTCCGCGCAGGGATACGGTCAGCTCCGTCGTCCGGGCGGATTCCACGGTGAACACGCGCACCTCGTTTCGATAATCGTCGGCGACGATCGAAAGCTGATGTGTTCCCGGACCGAGTATCTGGAGGCTTTCGGGATTGACGACGAGCGCCTCGTCGATGCGGACGCTTATCGGTTTCGGGCTCGCCTCGGGATAGTCGATCTTCAGCCTGAAGCCGCCTTCGTCGGCGAGGATCGGCTTAACCTTGACCGTAAAGCTTAAGGTTTCGATGTTCTCGGGGAGACCCTTCATGACCGGCAGGAGCCGGAAGATCAGCGCGCCCTTCGAGGCGTCGTGGACGTAGGGAAGGACCGTCGAGTATGGCCCGGTCTTGAGGTTGCTGTTCTTTTGGAGCGGTATCTGAAGGACGAAGGAGAGCCTCGAGGGGAGCGGCTGCATGGTCACCTGCTCGGCCTGATAGTCGATCGCCTTCTCCGAGGGCACGGGCTGCGGGAGTCGGTAGATGCCGTAGGCCATGCTATTCCGGTAGGCGATGATGTCCTGGGGGATCTTGATCTCGACCTCAACCCCTTTCAGGAACGGATTTGACTTCGGAAGGATGATGCCGACCGCGTCGTTATAGCCGATCTCGGCGGTTTGGGCTTCGGGACGCTGGACGTCGACGGCGATGGGGGTCATGGCATGGACGCGGAAAGGCTCGGCGGTCGCGAGGGCTATTGTCGGTACAAGGAGCAGAACGGTCAGTACGGTGCGAAACGTTTTCATATCCGTCAATTCCCTTTGATAAATCCGGCCGGATTCTTCGCGATCCCGTTTTCATGGAGCTCAAAATGGAGATGGGGCCCGGTTGATTGCCCGGTTGATCCGACCGTTCCTATAATAGTACCGGATTTGACCCGATCGTGCAACTCGATTTTTATCGTCTGGAGGTGGCCATAGATGCTTTCCCTGCCGCCGTCGTGCTTCAGGATGATGTGATTCCCGTAGATTGCGTCATATCCCGTATAGGTAACCGTCCCGTCGGCGCAGGCGGAAACGGGCGTGCCCCGCGGCGCGGCGAGGTCGATGCCGTGGTGGAACACGAGATTGCCCGTTACCGGGTTTTTCCGCATCCCAAAGCTCGAGGTCACGACCCCGACCGGCAGCGGGTAGCGGAAGGTCGGGGTGAGGAAGAAGGCCCGCACCGTGCCGTCGAAGGAAATCCCCGGGATGCAGTGGATTTGCCGCTTCCCCTGGGTTTCCGGGTCCCATACCGAGAAGGATATGATGGTCGGGTCGTCGGGATCGAAGGACGAAAGGAGGAGGTTTTCGAAGGTGTTCGTCGCCTTATCCGGGAGATAGAGTCCCGGCAGGGTCGGGAGGATGAGCGTCCGGCCCTCGATGGACTCGGTGACCGACGCGATGTGGTTAAGGCTCGCGATCGCGTCGTAGGGGACGCTCAGGCGGGCCGCGATGGCGAGGAGCTCGTCCCCCGGTTTGACGCGGTAGGAATAGAGGTGAATCGGCGGCGCGACCCCGGCCTTCGGGGACGCGAGCGCCATGCGGGCCTCCTCGACGTCGTCTGAATACTGGGTAAAGACGGGATCGCGCGAGGAAAGGGCCGGGATGCGGGGATAGGGCGATGCCTGACCGCCGCTTGCGCCTTCCGCATAGAGGGTTCCCCGGGGCGAGATGATGGCGCCCGAAAGGATCATGACGAGGGCCGCGAGCGCGCGAGCCCCTTGCCTGAACGCGCGCGGGGTTTTCATTGCGAGTCGGCTGACTTCGTTCCGGAAGGCGAAAGCCCGAAGGCGAGGAACCCGTAGGCCGCGAAGGCGATGAGGAGCGCGATCAGGGCGAAGACGCGCCGGTGGGCGAGCACGAGAAGCACCGGGCTCCCGATTCCCGCGAGCACGACGAGCTTACGGAGGAGCGAAAGGAATGCCGCGCGCGCGTCGCGGCGGAATGCCTGGGCGATCCTTCCGGCCGCGAAGAAACCGACGATGCCGAGGAAAAGGACGGTAAAGATCAGGGTATAGAGGGCGGGATTCAAGTCCGCAAGGCTCCATAACGGCCATGCGATCAGGGCGCCCGCGCCGACGGCGATCGCGAGGAGCGCGAGGAACCGGATGACCGTGAGCGCGATCGCGCCATATCCGCGAACGATTTTTTTCAGCATGTTTTTTCGCTTCCTTAACGAAGGTGACGCCTCAGGCGCGCGCCTTCGTCAGGCGACCCTGGCGCGTCTCTCGCGCGCGTGCAAGGCGCCGTAAAAAAAAATAACCGTAGCAGGGTACCGCTACGGTTTAAGGGGACTCGTCGCCCGCTTACTCTTCGCTGATCGCTTCGACCGGGCAAGCCCCGGCGCAGGAACCGCAGCTCACGCAGGTGCCGGCGTCGATAACGCGCTTGTCGTTCTTCTCGCTGATCGCGTTGACCGGGCACTCACCCTCGCAGGCGCCGCAATTGATGCAGGTATCGGGATTGATTTTGAAAGCCATGTGTGGACTCCTTGTCAGTCAGTATGAGCTAAAAAATACCGTAAATCGGCGGAAAATACAAGCGGATGGGGGTAAAATCACCCTGACGGGATTCAGGTTGTGTTTTTGCATGTTCTGGTGTTAAATAGTGAGAAAGTGGGGGAACTATGGGGGAAAGCCAGCAGCTCATCAAGAAGAATCTTGATTTCATCAATATCCTGCCGATGTGGGCGCAGGAACTTTCGGTAAAGTACTGCTCGAAGACCGCCAACCTCTATTTCGTCCACGGGAACATCCGCGACTTCCTTCCCCATCAGATGAACGAGGGCGAGTTCATGTTCGTCCGCATCCAGGACTATATCTCCGAGGTGCTCTTCGGCAACCGCGACATCATCGTCTTTTACGACAAGTCGAGCGGGATCTCGTTCTGCATGTCCCAGATGGAAAAGGACTACCTCAAGACGATGACCGCGCGCTATCCCGACGTGCCGCCCGATGACTTTCTCTCGCGCGACCCGGTCAAGGCCTTCGACTACCTCGAGCGCTATTTCGTCATCAACATCCCGAAGGACCTCCGGATCGTCCTCATCGTCGACTACGCCGAGACGATCGTCCCCGCCGACGAGATCGGAAACCTCGACGAGGTCGATCGCTACTGCCTCGTCACCCTCAACCGCTGGTCGCACGAGCCGCAGTTCACGAAGGGCGACATCTCGATCATCATGCTCACCGAGAACCTCGCCGACATCAACCCGCGCGTGTCCTCCTCCCCCTCGACCGTCAAGGTGACGATCCCGTTTCCCAATCAGACGGTCAGGACCCAGTTCCTCGAGTTCCTCGCAGGCCGCGAGATGCTCCTCCTCGAGCGCGGGCTCAACCCCGAGCGCATGGGCTCGCTCACCTCGGGGCTCAACCTGATGAACCTCAACCAGCTCGTCGCCGAGTCCTTCCAGGAGGATAAGCCGGTCACCCTCGACTACCTTCGCGACCGCAAGCGCGCGATCATCGAGAACGAGGCCGCCGGGCTCCTCGAGTTCGTCGACACGGACCATGATCTCTCGTTCGTCGCCGGGCACGAGTTCGTCAAAAAAAGATTCCAGCGCGCGGCGCGCGCGATCAAGCAGGGCAGGACCGACGTCCTCCCGATGGGCTACCTCATCGCGGGCCCCGTCGGCACCGGCAAGACCTTCATGGTCTCGGCCTTCGCCGGCGAGATCGGCGTGCCGATGGTGAAGCTCCGGAACTTCCGCTCGAAGTGGCAGGGGGCGACGGAGTCGAACCTCGAGCGGGTGCTCAACATCCTCAAGGCGATGGCCCCGGTAGCCGTCATGATCGACGAGGCCGACGCCTTCCTCGGCGACCGCGACACCGAGGGTGACTCGGGCACGACGAGCCGCGTGTTCGCGCAGATCGCGAACTTCATGGGGAACACCGAGTACCGTGGAAAGATCATCTGGTTCCTCATCTCGTGCCGTCCCGACCTCATACCGATCGACCTTAAGCGGCAGGGCCGCGCCGAGGAGCACCTCGCGCTCTTCTATCCCGAGACGGCCGAGGAAAAGGTCGAGCTCTTCAAGACCCTCCAGCGGAAGCTCGACATCAAGGTTAAGGAATTCCCGCTCACGGAGATATTCCGCGGCTTCAAGTTCGAGGTCTCGGGCGCCGACATCGAGGCGATCCTCGTCCGCGCGAAGATGAACGCGACGATCGAGAACCGCGTCATCGTCACGAAGGAAGACCTCGAGGAAACGATCCGCGACTTTATCCCGCCCGCGTACCCGCACGAGATCGAGCTCCAAAACCTCGTCGCCGTCCTCGAGTGCACGAGCCGCGAGATGGTCCCTCAGAAATTCCAGAAGCTAGAGCGCGCGCGGCTCGCCTCCGAGATCCAGGAACTCAAAAGCCTCCTCGGCGAGCGATAGCGGCGCCGGGCGCTTATCGCGCAGGGGAATACCGTTTGCGCGCG
>DAOPYF010000100.1:8084-9677 GCA_035352735.1 Treponemataceae bacterium
AGCTCGTAGCGATGGTCGCACGAGTCCGCGCCCTCCATGAGGGTTTTCGTCCGCGCGAAGCGCATGCGAGGATTAAAGCCACGCACGATCGAGGGATCGTCGCAGCAATAGCACCGATAGCCCCATTTCTCCATCCCGAGCTCCTTGGCCATCTCCGCGATGGGGCAGCGGGTAACCTTCATCTGGGCGGAGTTTTCGTCGCGCTCGACGGTAAACTCAAAACCCTCTTCTTTGACCCAAGCCCAGAGGGTATTGATGATCCCGTCGATACCGCCGTCGCGCACGTGTTTTGCGATTTCCCGCCAGTTGCGCTCAGTTTCCTTTGCCCGCGTCTCGAGGACGATCCGGGGCACGTCATCGCCCAAGGCTCGCTCGAGCGCCTCAAGCTCCGCCGCCCTGCCCGCGAACTCCTGCTTTCGCGTGTCGTATACGATCTTTCGCTCTTCTGCCGTCATGGTCCGTGCCTCCTTTTCGGTTTCGCCCCCGCGCGCGGGGAGTATATACCCCACAAGTGCCGCTTAAAAAAGTCCCGCGCGCGGGGGCCAGTTGGTAGCTCGCGGGCATTGCGCGAAATTTCGTGAGCGTCGCGTAACCTCTCGCGGGCGTCGTTTAAAATCCCGCGAGCGTCGCTTCGATCCGATCGCCGAGGTCTGCGTACTTTTCCGCGTTCGCGATTTTTCGGTCGAAGATCAGGGACATGCGCAGGGCGCCCGCCGTCGTGTTGAGCCCAATGACGGTCTCTCCGTTCACCGCGGTGAAGATAGGCCCGTAGAACTCGGTGACCGCGAGGTCTCCGTATGCGCCCGCGACGACCGTTCGCCCGAGATTGGAGAACGAGAAGTCGTAGTCGAGCACGTCGGGCGGGAAGCCCATCATGAAGCCTTCCGGGTCCTCGATGCCGTCGAAGGAATCCCTGAAGTGGAAGTACTCCTCGATGTCCTTGGCCCCCGCGCGTGATGCCTGGATACCTGCCTTAATCGCGCTTGCCATCTCGGCGACGGGCTTGTCGCAGTCGAGCTTGGTCTTGACGATGCCGTTATAGACGCCGGCGATCGGCCGCCATTCCTCCTTGAGGTACTGGCGAAAGTCGACCGGGCACTGGATCGTCCTGCACATCCCCGAATCGGCACCGAATACGGCGGCCGATTCCTTCATGATGAGGGCGCCGAGCCAGCTATGCACGGTCTGACCCGCTCCCTTCGCCTGCGCGGCGAGGCGCGCGGTTCCTTCCGCGCCGAGTTTGAAGGTGCGAAGGTAAAACTCCGGGGCCTTGTACTCGGGCATCGTAAAGGGTTTTGACGGCGGTGGGGTCTCCTTCTTCCAGTCCGGCTCGGGCCGCGTCAGGAGCTCCGCGAAGAGCCTCTCGTCGAGCACGTCGTAGAGGTTTGGGAGCGCGGGCGATTCGGGAACCGTCACGGGGAGCCCGGCGTACCCCTTGAGGAAGTCGTTGATAAAGTAGGTCGCGGCGATGCCGTCGGAAGCGCCGTGCTGGAACACGAAAAAGAGTTCCGTCTTTCCGCCGAGCGCGCGCCAGTCGAGGCTGAAAAGGGGGCCGGTGAAGGGATCAAACGCGCGAACCATGCAGGAAAGGAG
>DAOPYF010000101.1:0-9632 GCA_035352735.1 Treponemataceae bacterium
AGGGGAAGCATGTCCTTCATGTTGGAGATCTTCTTGTCGTGGATCAGGATGTAGGGGTTCTCGAAGATCGTTTCCATGCGGTCGCGGTCGGTCACGAAATAGGAAGAGATATAGCCGCGGTCGAACTGCATACCCTCGACGAAGTCGGTGGTGGTCTCCATCGTCTTCGCTTCCTCGACGGTGATGACGCCGTCCTTGCCGACTTTCTCGATCGCGTCGGCGAGGATCTTTCCGATTTCCTCGTCGTTGTTCGCCGAGACGGACGCGACGTGCGCGACCTCGTCGGATCCCTTGATTTCCTTGGAGTTCTTCTTGATCTCGTCGACCGAGATGGCCACGGCCTTGTCGATGCCGCGCTTGAGCTCGATCGGGGTCATGCCCGCGGCTACCGCCTTGAGGCCCTCGCGGACCATGGAGTAGGCGAGTACGGTCGCGGTGGTCGTTCCGTCGCCGGCGACGTCGTTGGTCTTGGTGGCGACTTCTTTGAGGAGCTGGGCTCCCATGTTTTCATAGGCGTCCTCAAGCTCGACTTCCTTCGCGACGGAAACGCCGTCCTTGGTGACGGTCGGCGCGCCGAACTTCTTGTCGATAAGAACGTTCCGGCCCTTCGGTCCGAGGGTTACCTTCACGGCTTGCGAGATCTGCTCGACGCCGGAAAGCAGTTTTTTTCGGGCTTCTTCGTTAAACATCAGCTGTTTAGCCATTTTCATTACTCCTTATTGCGCTACCGTTACCGGTATAACCATAAAAATGTATTTTCCCCGCTTTAAATTCGCGAGGCTACAGTATAAAATACTGGAAAATTACGCGAACGGCAACGGTTTTTCGCTTTTTACGTTTTACCCTCAAGGAGGGACTGAGGATGAAGCAGATACGTTGGGGAATCGTGGCTACCGGAGGCATCGCGGCGAAGTTCGCCGAAGCCTGTTCCTTTGAGTCTTCCCGCACGGGACGGAGCGTTCTCGCGGCCGTCGCGTCGCGCGATCGGAAGAAGGCCGCCGAATTCGCGGAGAAATGGCATATCGGGCGGCACTACGGCTCGTACGACGAGCTTTTCGCCGATCCGGCCATCGACGCGGTGTATATCGCGACCCCGCATAGCTCGCACGCCGCGCTCTCGATCGCGGCGCTCGAGGCGGGGAAGGCCGTGCTCTGCGAAAAGCCGGTGAGCCTCAACCTCGCGGAGTTCCGGCCGGTCGTCGAGACCGCGAAGCGGAAGAACCGCTTCTTTATGGAAGCGATGTGGATGAAGTTCAACCCTTCCTTCCGGAAGGCCCTTTCCTGGGTCAGCGAAGGCTATATCGGCGACCCAAAGTTCGTCCGGGCTGACTTTTTCATGGACGCGCCCTTTAACCCGCAAAGCCGCCTCTACGATCCGGCGCTCGGCGGCGGCGCGCTCCTCGACGTCGGCATCTACCCGGTCACCTGCGCGCTCGCGGTCTCGGGCGGCAAGAAGCCCGCGTTTCTCAACGCGCTCATGCATACCGGCTCAACGGGTGTCGACCTCTACAACAAGGCGCACATGGTCTGGGAGAACGGCCTCATCGCCGATCTCTCGAGCGCGATCAGCCTGCAGGGGATCGAGGAGCTTCGCTCCGCCGCGATCATCGGCGAGACGGGCTCCATCCTTCTTCCTTTTTTCTGGATGGCCCAGAAGGCGGTCCTCCTCGACGCGCAGGGAAACGAGGTCGAGATCTTCGACGGCGCGTTCGCGTGCAACGGCTACGAGCACGAGATCCGCGAGGTCGAGGAATGCCTCGGCGAGGGGAAAACCGAGAGCCCTGTACAAACATGGGCCGATTCCATTATGGTTATGGAAATTCTTGACGACATCCGGAAGGTGTCGAAGCAAATGAACGGCGGAAAATGATGAATAACGACAAGCGATTACGTGATGTGCGCATCCTGGAGGCCCAGACCCTGCTCTCGCCCGAGGCGATGGCGGAAAGCTATCCCGCGACCGAGAAGGCCGCGGAGACCGTGCTCAGGGGCCGCGATGAAGTCCAGCGGATTCTCAGGCGCGAGGACGATCGGTTCCTCGTCGTCGTCGGGCCTTGCTCGATCCACGACCCCGAGTCCGCGCTCGACTACGCGAAGCGCCTCGCCGAGCTCCGCGTGAAGTACCAGGACCGGATGTGCATCGTCATGCGCGTGTATTTCGAAAAGCCCCGCACGACCGTCGGATGGCGCGGCCTCATCGTCGACCCCGGCCTCGACGGCACGAGCGACATCGGGCGCGGCCTCAAGATGGCGCGCGAGCTCCTCATCGCGGTGAACGGCCTCGGCCTTCCCGCCGGTTCCGAGATGCTCGACCCGATCGTGCCCCAGTATACCTCGGATCTCGTCAGCTGGGCGTCGATCGGCGCCCGCACGACCGAGAGCCAAACCCATCGCGAGATGGCCTCCGGCCTCTCGATGCCCGTCGGGTTCAAGAACGCGACCGACGGCGACGTGCAGATCGCCGTCAACGCGATCGTCTCTTCGCGTCAGGCGCACGCGTTCATCGGCATCACGCGCGAGGGCAAGGCGTCGATCATGCGCACCCTCGGCAACCCCGATAGCCATCTCATCCTCCGCGGCGGCAAGCACGGCACGAACTACGACCGCGAGTCCGTGTCCCAGGCGATCGTCCTCCTTAAGAAGGCGGGCATCCGCCCCTCGATCGTCGTCGATTGCTCTCACGGCAACTCGCAGAAGATGCCCGAGAATCAGATCGGCGTCCTTCTCGAGACGATCAGGCTCCGGAACGACGCGGATAACCCGCTCCTTCCCCTGTGCGGCTGCATGATCGAAAGCTACCTCCAGACCGGCTCGCAGCCGATCACCGCCGATCCCTCCGACCTTAAGTACGGGCTTTCGATCACCGATCCCTGCCTTGGCTGGGACATGACCGCGAGCGCGCTCGCCGAGGCCTATAAGCTCCTGGGCGAGAAGCACCATTCGGAATCGGCCCCCGAGGAGGTATCGAGCGCGAATATCGTCACGATCCCCAAGCGTACCGATAAGGGCGACCATCCGGCCGCGAAGGACGCGGACGGAAAGGCGGCCTTGGACTGCGCCGGAAAGGCCTCGGGTTCCCGATGAGCTCTCTTTTCGAGGATTCCCCCGAGAACGTTTTGATTATTTATTCCGACGGCGGATGCTCGGGCAATCCCGGCCCCGGCGGCTGGGGGTTCGTCATCGTCGACGGCGATGCAAAGGTCGGATCCGGGACGGAGATCGTCCGCTCGGGCGGCGAGAAGGTCACCACGAATAACCGGATGGAGCTCACCGCGGTCATCGAGGCGCTCAGGCTCGTGCAGGCGACCGCTGAGTGGGCCTCGCGCCCCGTTTCGATGTACACCGACTCGCAATACGTGCAGAAGGGGATAACCCAATGGATCGCCGGATGGAAGCGCAACGGATGGCGCACCGCGTCGAAGGATCCGGTCAAGAATCAGGATCTCTGGGTTCCGCTCGACGAGCTCGCGACGGCGCTTCGCCCTCGCTGGGTCTGGGTCAAGGGTCACGCCGGCATTCACTATAACGAGGTGTGCGATCGCCTCACCCAAGAGGAGATCGCGAAGCATCGATAAGCCTGCCGCGTTCACGCGCGACGCGACGGAAAAGGGCCACTCGGGGAAGAAAACCTCGTGTGGCTTTTTTTATAGGCTCATACCGTCAAGGATTTTCGTGAGGGCGATGAGTTCCTCTTTGGTGAGCGTCACGCCTTTGCCCATCTTTTGGTGATCGGGCGACCAGCTTCTGATGTCGTACTTTCCGGGGCGTCCGCCCCATGACACGGTATTGAGCTCGACGGTCCATCCGCTCTTTGACTCAGAGAGAACTCCAAATTTCTCGATTATCTCAAAACTAAACTCGTCCGCCATGCGCGTTCCTCCTCTAGCCCTTTTCTGAATTCCTTCAATTATAGCATATCACTAAAAAATTCTTGTAATAAAAATCAATTGAGTGTACTCTGAGACAAATGTTATGGAGGTTCCGATGAAGAAGATGAAAGCAACGATCTGCATAGTGACGGCCCTCGCGGTCGCGCTTGCCTTCGCGGGTTGCAAAACCGCCCCGAAGGCGACGGAAACTGCACCCGGACCCAGCAACGCAGTACAGACGACAACACCCGAGGTAAAACCGGTCGATGACGCATTGACCGCCCTCAGGGACCGGGCTGAGGCGCTTAGGGCCGAATGCCTGAAATATCATCTCGACACGCACAAGGCCGACGATTGGGCGATCGCCGAGGCCGCGCGCTCCGAGGGACTCGCCGCGTATGGCACCGACTATGATAAGTCTAAGGCCGCGTTCGAGAGCGCCATCGCGAAATACGAGGAGATCAGAAAGTCCTCATACGAGGCGATCGCCGCGGAACTCGAGGCGTCGCTCGTCGCCGCCAGAGAGGCCGCGATTAAGGCTGGCGCCGACGGATACTATCCCGAGCAGTTCGTGCTCGCCGATACCGCCGCCAAGGATTCCCGTTCGCTTCGCGCCGACGGTAAGGACGCCGAGGCCTACGACATGGCGCAGGTCGCGCTCCTTCGCTATCAGACCCTCACGAAGGGAATGGAAGCGCTCGCGCTCAAGCAGAAGGTTGATCAGAACGGTTTCGTTCAGTATGGCCCCGAGGACTACGCGCTTGCGGACTCCAAGTACAAAGAGGGCCTTTCTTCCTATGGTACGGCCGACGCCGCGGCGCTCGCGGCCATGACCGAATCCTGCAACCTCTACGCGAAGGTGAACAACGCCGGTTACAAGGCCCTCTCGCAGGACGTGATCCTGAAGGCCAACGAGATTCGCTCGCTGTGCGACTCGATCAAGGCGAAGAAATCCGCCCCCGACGAATACGGAAAGGCCGCGGCTCTCTATGACGAGGCCGCGAAAGCCGCCGCTAGCGACTCATGGGAAGCGGCCTACCAATCGTACTCGGCTTCCGTCGTCTCCTTTGCGAACGTATATCAAGTCGCGACCCTCAAGCGGAATGCAGCCGAGGCCGCGATGGCCAAGGCAAAGAGCCGCCAGGACGAAAGCACCGCGCTTGCCCATAAGGCCGACGAAGTCGCGCCGCTTCCCGAAGGCGCTCAAGGCTTCTCCGACGAGCCCGTTATCATTGAGCCGCCCGTAGCGCCCTCAGCCACTGAGGCCGCGCCTGCTGCCGCCACTGAGGCCGCGCCTGCTGCCGCCACTGAGACCGCGCCCGCTGCCGCAACTGAGGCCGCGCCTGCTGCCGCCACTGAGGCCACGCCCGCTGCCGCCACTGAGGCTGCGCCCGCTGCCGCAACTGAGGCCGCGCCCGCTGCCGCCACTGAGGCCGCTCCTGCTGCCGCAACTGAGGCTGCGCCTGCCGCAACTGAGGCCACGCCCGCTGCCGCAACTGAGGCCACGCCCGCTGCCGCAACTGAGGTCGCGCCCGCTGCCGCAACTGAGGTCGCGCCCGCTGCCGCAACTGAGGTCGCGCCCGCTACTACCGATGAGACCGTCTCTGGGGAGGAAACCAAATGAAAAAGTACAACCTGTTTGTCGCGTGCCTTTTCTGCCTTGCCGCGATCCTTCCGCTCTCTGCGGCGACCTACGACAACAACGAGTTTCAGCGGAAAAGCCGCGCCTATAGCGACCTTGCCGCGAAGGCGTATGACGAGGGCGATTATGACGCGTCCGTGAACTACGCCGCGGAGGCGGAAAAAAACGCCGACCTTTCGCGCGCCTTTATCGAAAAGGCAATCGCGCGGTCCGACGCGGAAACCACGCTCTTAAAGGCGCATACCCGTCTCACCTGGGCGACCGAGAAAAAGGCCGAGAAGAACTTTCCGTCGGCCTTCCAGACCGCAACCCAGGCGGTTCAGTCGGGCGATGCCCTGTTCGCTTCGGAGGACTTCGCGGGAGCGAAGGCTCAAGGCGAGCTCGCGCTTAACGCCCTTGCGGACGTTCGCGAGGTTTTCCCGCTGCCGTCGCGCTATCGCGTGGGCGTTTGGCACAGCACTCGCGATTGCTTCTGGAACATCGCGAAGAATCCCGCGATCTACGGCGACCCCTTTATGTGGAAGAAGCTCTATGACGCGAACCGTAAGGCCCTGAAGAACCCGTCTAACCCGGATCTCCTGACCCCTGGCATGATGCTCTCGGTTCCGAGTATCGCCGGTGAGCTTCGCGACGGGGAATACGATCCCTCGACGAAGTACGAGCCTTTCAAGAAGGCTCAGAAGAAGTAACGCCTCGATCTTTTTTTCTTGATCATTTGGCTGCCTGGGCGTGAACGTCCGGGCAGCCTTTTTTTTGGAGATAGAGAAACATCGCGGAGAGCATGAGCCCGTGCCGATAGGGGCCTTGCCCCATGAGGCGAAACACCTCGCCCGCCGGGACGGTCTCGATCGCGATGTACTCATCGTCGTCGGGCGAGAGCGCTCTCGTGTCCTCAAGATCCTCGGCGATAAAGACGTGGCAGGTATTGTCCATGATGGCGGGATTCGGCGAAAGGCTTGCCGCGTGCGTGAGCCGTCCCGCGCGCCGTCCCGTTTCCTCGAGGAGTTCCCTCCGGGCGCCGTCCGCGGGCGCTTCCCCGGGATCGATCACCCCGCCGGGAAACTCCACGCTGAGCGTCTCGGACCCGTGCCTCCATTGCCTGACCATAAGGAACTCCTCGTTCCCCTGGGCGTCCTTGATGACGGGCACGACGATGACCCAATCGGCCGCGTGGAGGGCGTAAAAGCTCTTTTCGTCATTCTCTGGAGAACGGCTCGTTATCTCCTGGATATCGAAGATCCTCGTCGAAAATACCGTTTCTCGGCGTATCGGGCGCCAGGCCAGCGCATGCTCATCCATTTGGGAAATCTCCTTTGACAGATCGCTCGGGCGGTTCTATTCTATAAAGAGATGATACAGCAAATGGAGGAGGTTCGGTATGGCAATTATTACGATTTCTCGGCAAATCGCGTCCTTCGGAGATGAGGTTGCGACCGAATTGTCACGGCAACTCGGCTACGCGTTCATCAACAGAAAGATGCTCGAGGCAGATCTCCTCAAACACGGCATAACCGAGGAGAAACTCCGCAAATACGACGAGCGCAAGCCCGGGTTCTGGGCATCGCTCGCGCGCGACCGCGACGAGTATTTCGACTATCTCCGCGAGGCGGTATACGAGCGCGCGAAAGGCGGCAACTGCGTGTTCATCGGGCGCGGCGGCTTCGCGATCCTCAAGGACGTTCCCGGCTGCTACGCGGTGCGTCTCGTCTCCACCGACGAGGTTCGCGTCCAGCGCCTCATGAAGGAATTTTCCTGGAACGAGAAGAAAGCCCAGGCCCTGATGATGGAAAGCGATAACAACCGACGCGGGTTCCATAAGTGCTTCTTCAACATCGACCATGACGATCCGGCGAGCTACAATATCGTGATTACGACCGACGCGATAACCCCCGAAATCGGCGCGGCGATCGTCCACGAGGCGTGCGTCAGAACCGTTACCGCGGTTCAGGAAGCCGAGGGGCTTTCTCGTATCGCCGAGCTCCTGCAGGCGCAGAAGATCGTGAACCATATCGTGTTTGACCTGAAGATCCCGGTGCATTTCCTCGAGGCTACGTCGACCCCGACGGAGATCATGCTCCATGGCGTCGCGGACTCTTCCGCCGTCATCGAGAAGGTTCTCGGCGTCGCGCGCTCGATGGCGCCCGGCAAAAAGATAACCTCCGGCATCAGTATCGTGCAGGATTACAAATCGTACCCGTAATGGATTGAATGGGCGCTTCGCGGCGTTCGTTGTGTCAAAGGTGCGTTGCGCGCGATGTACCTGAGGCTTTCATTGTGCCGCGATGCGCGTGCGTTGTCTTCTAAAAAAAATGCGGCTAGAGCGCGGCTTTCCGGTCTTGTTTGACCTTCTTTCCCTGGCGGAAAAAGATCGATCCCTTCTCGACGCAGAGCGCGAGGATGATCGCCCCGCTTACGTATTCGGCAATCCGAAAAAAGATCGCGTAGTCCGCCGGGAGAAAGAGTCGGACGAGCTCCGTCACGTAAAGGGTCATCGTCGTCGCGATCGTGATCTTTCCGCCCCACGTCGATTTCGTCTCGATGGGTTTCTTGAGCACGATGAACACGAGCATCCCGAGCGCCTGAAGAAAGAGGCGAAAGAAAATCAGGTAAAAAAACCAGTGGGGAACGATGCTGTTCCTGAAGTACACGATCGAGATGACGAACAGCAGGCTGTAGTCGCTGATCGAGTCGAGCATCGATCCCATCCGGGTAATCTGCTTGCACCTGCGCGCGATCTGCCCGTCGAAGGTATCGGTGAGGAAGACGAGGACAAGCAGAATCGGGAGGATAACCCTG
Organism: Treponemataceae bacterium; assembly: GCA_035352735.1. GTDB lineage: Bacteria > Spirochaetota > Spirochaetia > Treponematales > Treponemataceae > Teretinema. The sequence goes on from DAOPYF010000101.1 coordinate 8,308, forward strand.
ATCGTGCCGATGTCGTTATTGTGGAGAAGAAACGCGATCGTCGGCAGGCTCGAGATCCTGAGCAAGGTGATGCGGTTCGCGGCGTTAATCCGGGTAAGCTGCTCACCGGTTGAGACGTTGTAGAAATCTTTCTTGAAGGTAAAAAGGAATACGCACAGAAGCACGTGGAGGAGCACCGACGCCCCGCCGTAGATCGCGATTGATCGCGCGGATACGTCCTGAGCGGGGCCGAACAGCGAGATGAAAAGCAATTGAAGCGCCGCATAGCAAAGCACTGTCCGGAGGATGCTTTTACCCATGTCCAAATAGTATAGCTTGACACTTCCTTTGTCAAATAGGATAGTTTAAGCATGAAGTTGTCAGATTTTTTCACGACGATACGCATAGTTCTCGCGCCGATTTTCTTCATCGTTTATTTTCTTCCTGGGTTTATCGGCTTTGGCGCAAACGTCTCGGTGTTCATACTCATCCCGCTTTTTATCTTCATGGAGTTTACCGATTTTCTCGATGGTTATTATGCCCGCAAGCATCAGGTCGTTTCGGATTTCGGAAAGGTCTTTGATCCGTTTGCAGACGTGCTCGCGAACCTTACCGTTATGTTCGCGTTCGTCGTCTCGGGGTATCTTCCCGCTATCCTCTTCCTTATTATAATCTACCGCGAGTTCGGCATGTCCTTCGTGCGGCAGCTCTCGAGCAAGCGGGGCGTCGCCATCGCCGCGCGCAAGGGCGGTAAGGCAAAGACCGTTTTGTATATCGTCGCCGCGGGATTCTCACTTGCCATCGAATCGGCAATACGTCTCGGTTTCGATATCTCCGCGATCTCCGCTCCGCTCAAGATCGCTAATATTGTCTTGTATGTCCTCGCGGTGATCGCATCTCTCGTTTCGTTCATCGATTACCTCATTCATTTTCCGGGGCTTTTTGGTTCGTCCTCTCCCTCGAAATGATTTATACGATTTCTTGATTTTTTCACTTGACGAGCGATGCGTGATGGTGGTATAAATTCGACCGTTGCGTTGCGACCTACTAATGAAAACAGCGCATTTCTTTGAAAACCTTGCATTTTGGTGCAAATCAGCGCAGATAAAGCGGTTGTGTTTTACGGCGAATGAAAACGGAAGGTGACGCCTTCTGAAAAAAGTTCAAAAAATCGTAAAAGACTAATTGACAAGGGAAAAAGAAGCGTGATACAGTCGATTCACTCGCCGCTAAGCGAAAGCGAAAGGCTGAGTTGAAATAGACCGCAAGCGGGAAACCGCGAACGGTTCGGAATGGTCTTTGAAACTAAAGGGAAGGGAAAGAAGGACGCTGTTTGAAGCGTCGGA
>DAOPYF010000102.1:0-9579 GCA_035352735.1 Treponemataceae bacterium
AGGGGATCTTCACGTTCGCCTGCTTCGCGGCGGCGAGAATCGTGGTCCCCTCGGGGACCTGTATGGCCTTGCCGTTTATCTTTACGTTGATCATGATTACTCCTTGAAACTACGTAGGCTCAATGCCTTACTTAACGTCGATAGCCGCGAACTTGCAGGTCTTCGCGCACTCGCCGCACTTGAGGCACTTCGACTGGTCGATGACGTGCCTTGCCTTCTTCTCGCCCGAGATGCATCCCGCGGGGCACTTGCGCGCGCAGGCGCCGCAGCCGATGCACTTTTCGTTGATCGAGTAGCTGATGAGGTTCTTGCACTTGCCCGACGGACATTTCCTGTCGACGATGTGGGCGAGGTATTCCTTCTCGAATTTCCTGATGGTCGAGAGGGTCGGGTTCGGCGCCGACTGGCCGAGCGCGCAGAGGGAGCTCTTCTGCATCGCGAAGCCGATCTCCTTCATCTTGTCGAGGTCTTCCATCGTCCCCTGGCCCTTCGATATCTTGTCGAGGATCGCGTGGATCTGCCTCGTGCCGATGCGGCAGGGCGAGCACTTTCCGCACGACTCCTCGACGCAGAACTCCATGTAGAACTTGGAGACGTCGACGACGCAGTCGTCCTCGTCCATGACGATCATGCCGCCCGAGCCCATCATGGAGCCGAGCTTGGTGAGCGCGCCGAAGTCGATCGGGGTGTCGAGCGATTCCTCGGTGATGATGCCGCCCGACGGCCCGCCGGTCTGCACGCCCTTGAACTTCTTGCCGCCCTTGATGCCGCCGCCGATCTCGAAGATGATCTCGCGGAGGGTCGTTCCCATCGGGACTTCGACGAGCCCCGAGTTCTTCACCTTGCCGGTGAGCGCGAAGACCTTGGTTCCCTTGGAGTCGGCGGTGCCGATCTTGGCGAACCATGCCGCTCCCTTGTTGAGGATGACCGGGATGTTCGCCCAAGTCTCGACGTTGTTGATGATGGTGGGCTTTCCCCAGAGCCCCGCCTGAGCAGGGAACGGGGGCTTCGGCGTGGGCATTCCGCGCTTTCCCTCGATAGAGCGCATGAGCGCCGTTTCCTCGCCGCAGACGAAGGCGCCCGCGCCGAGCCTGATCTCGATATCGAAGTCGAAGCCCGAGCCGAGGATGTTCTTGCCGAGGAGCCCTGCCTCGCGGGACTGGGCCAATGCTATCTTGAGCCGGTCGACGGCGAGCGGGTACTCGGCGCGGATGTAGACGAAGCCCTGGTGCGAGCCGATCGCCTTTCCGCAGATGATCATCGACTCGATGACCGAGTGGGGGTCTCCCTCGATCGTCGAGCGGTCCATGTACGCGCCCGGGTCTCCCTCGTCGGCGTTGCACACGACGTACTTCACGTCGCCGGGGGCCTTGAGTCCCGCCTCCCACTTCATGCCGGTGGGGAATCCCGCGCCGCCGCGCCCGCGGAGGCCCGAGGCCTTCACCTCGTCGACGATCTGCTGCGGGGTCATCTGGAAGAGCGCCTTCTCGAGGGCGAGGTAGCCGTCGCGCGCGATGTACTCCTCGATGTTCTCGGGGTTGATGACGCCGCAGTTCCTTAAGACGATGCGGAGCTGCTTCTGGTAGAACTCGATGTCCTGGACTGACTCGAGGCTCTTCTTCTCCTTGTTGTACAGGAGTCGGGTAACCTCGCGGCCCTTGACGATCTGCTCGTTGATGATGTCCTTCGCGTCGGCGGGCTTGACCTCGACGTAGAAGGAGTCCTCGGGGAGGACCTTGACGATCGGGCCCTTCTCGCAGAAGCCGAAGCAGCCGGTCTTGACGATCTGGACCTTGTCGATGACGCCGGCGGCCTTTGCCTCGGCGAGGAGGTTGTTGTAAATCCCGTCGGAGTTGCTCGACTCGCAGCCGGTTCCGCCGCAGACGAGTATGTAGTGGTTATATGCCATTCTGGGACGCTCCTTATTTCTTCAGGATGTCGGCCGCGGGGCGGTCGATGATCCGGTCGTTGAGGAGCTCCCGCTTGATGAGGTGCTTCTCGACGATTTCCTTGGCTGCGGCCGCGTCGACGCGTCCGTAGATGATGCTCGGCATGTCCTTCATGATGACCTCGACCGTGGGCTCGTTCTGGCAAAGGCCCATGCACCCGGTCTGCCTGATCATGACGTCGCCGCCCATCCCGCGCGCGTCGAGTTCCTTGACGAACGCGTCGAGCGTGGCCTTCGCGCCGGCGGCGATGCCGCAGGTGCCCATGCCGACGACGATCTGGGCTTGCTTGCCCTCCGTCTCTCGCTTCTTAATCTGCTGCTGCGTTGACTCGCGCAGCTTCCTCAGGTCCTCAAGGGACATCTTAGCCATGGTCTTCCTCCAATGATTCCAGATACTGCCCGACGAGCGAGAGGGCTCCCGCGTCCGTGAACGCGCCTGCCTCGCTGAGCCCGAGGGCGTCCAGCAGCTCCGAGCGGCGCACGGTGTACCCCGCCGCGCCGCGTCCCCGATCGCGAAGGCGCGAGATTTCCATCTCGTATGCCCCGTCGAAGGTAAGGATCTGCCGGAAAAATCCGGGTACGTCGCCCACGGGCGGCGTATCGATGTTCGTCAGGTCGAAACGGGCCTCGACCGTCGTGCCGGAAGCCGCGCTTCCCGCCGGGTCTGCCTTATTCGACTTGATGCTCCAGCTGCCGCCGGTCGATTCGGCGGTCTGTATCAGAAACGGTATTCCGAGCCCGACCTTGCGTCCCGGGTGCTTAATCCCGTCGGTGTAGAAGGGGTCCTCCGCGCGCTTGAGTTCGGCCGGGGTCATTCCCTTGCCGTTATCCTCGATCGTCGCCTGGAGTTCCCGGTCGGTCTCGCGCACGGTTACCCTGATGGACGACGAGCCGGCTTCAACCGCGTTTTGGGTGAGGTCGCTCAGCATGTCGCAAAGGGTAAAGTGCATACCGGTCGTTACGATTTATATTTGGCGATTATGCCGTCCATCTGGTCGCGGGTGAGCTTGCCGTACACCTCGCCGTTGACGGTGCATACCGGCGCGAGGCCGCAGCAACCGATGCAGCGCACGGGCTCGACGGAGAATTCCCCGTCCGCCGTGGTGACGTCCGTGCCGGAAAGTCCGAGGAGGCTCCGGGCCTCGTCGAAGAGGTCCTGTCCGCCCTTCAGGTAGCAGGCCGTGCCGAGGCATACGGATACCCGATTTTTGCCCGGCTTGACGGTTTTAAAGAATGAATAGAATGACATCGTGCCGTAGACGCGGGCTAATGGATTCCCCGTACGATTTGCCACTTCCGTGGCGGCCTCACGGGAGATAAAACCCTGCTCTTCCTGGACCCGGTGAAGGATCATGATCAGGTTGCCGGGCTTCATCTTCCATTCATCGATGAAAGAGTTGAGTTCCTTTGAGAACTCGCACGCAGTAGCCATGTAAAACCCCCAAAATTTTACTCGATAAAATTATATCGATTAGTGCTGTTAAAGTATTGTAAACCATTAAAGAAGATTTTATCAATAACAATTTATCGGGAAGTTGGTATACCTACCGGTCGGTATAGTAGTAGGTTTGTATACCTACCGGTAGGTATACAAACAAAACGAGTTTTCTACCTATAAAAAAACTCGTTTCCTGGTTCTATCGTCTCGTTACCAGGAAGCCTCGGCGACGACGGGCTTGTCGAGGACGAGGAGGGTCGCGAGCGGGATGCGGAAGACCGCGGCGTTCGACGCCTTCGTGACCGTTCCGGGGGCGCTTACCGAGGCCGCGGTGACGGCCGCCGGGCATTGGACGGTCAGGATGAAGGCCGAGGCAGAGAGTTCCGAGGCGAGGGTTTTACCGTAGGCCGCCGCGATGACGTCGCGATACTCGGGGACGGTCATGCTTTCGCCGGTAAAGGCCGGGGCCATGAAAAGGTCGAGGTAATCGCGGGTATCCGTCGGCATGAGCTCAAGCGCCCGGGCGAGGGTGTCGCGGGAGATCGTGACGGTCATTTTGCGGCTTTCTTTCGAGACCGAAAGGGCGTTGCCGAGAAAGCCGTCCGACTTTAAAAGGGTGAGGGTGAGCCGGATGCCGGTCTTGCCGGGAAACTCGAGGGTGTCTGCGCGAAGCCCCGCGTTCCCGAGGCTTACGAGGATCGCTTCCCGGTTATAGAGCGAGGCCGGGGCTCCCGCTTGCGCCGTGTCCGCGCCTGAACCGGCGTCGTTTTTGTCGGTGAGTTTGCGGACGAGGGCTTCGGCGGTCGGGGTGAGGCTCGCCTCAAAGGTCGCGCTATCGCGGGAGGAAGGGCTGATCTTGAGGGTGACGGCGGGGGAGCAGCCCGAAAGGGCAAGAACGGCGAGGGCGAGGGTCACGGGGGTGAGGCTGAGGGCTGCTTTTTTCCTGAAGCTGAACGAGTTCATGGGGTTATTCCTTATTATGCGCGGGAATCTAGGATTCTTCCGCAGAGCGGCTTTGGCCCTCAGATATCGTAGCTGAAGGTGAGTCCGGTATCAAACCGCAAACCGGCGTTGAAGGTTTCATCGTCGAACCAGGAATACTCCGCGCTTTGGTAGAAGCGGACCTTCTGCCCGGCGACGGCCACCGGTTTCGAGTTCCAGGAAAGGCCGATGATGCCGGGGAATTTCGGCGACTTGTCGAGGTCCGGGTCAGCCGTGAGGTGAATCTGGGTTCCGAGGAAAAAGCGAAAACCGCTTTCGGTGGTGAGCGACGCGGTGATCGGCACGCTAAAGCTCGACGAGCGCTCGTCCCACGATACCCCGACGCCGAGCCCGGGGTAGGCGGAAAATCCCTTAACCCAGGAGATTTCGGCGTTTGCCATCCCGCCGCGGACCGGGATCTCGTTCGGCATAAAGTCCCACAGGACGCCTCCGGTCAGGTTTAGCCTGAAGCCGATCTCGCCGCCATACGGGAAGGGATTCGCCTCCGGTGCGCGTTCCTCCGGGGTATCGGGCATCTTCACGCCTTCCGCGCGGAGAATCCTGCCCGCGTAGCGGTAGCTGCGCTTCCAATAATCCTCGGAGATGTCCGAGATGATGACCCCGGTGCGGGGGCCGTCCGAGGCTGCGTGAATGAAGGTTCCGCCGCCGAGCCAGATGCCGACGTGCGAGATGCGACCGGTCGTATTGAAAAAGACGAGGTCTCCCGGCTCGCGCGCCAAGTCGGTGATGCGCTCGCAACGAGCCGAGAGGGACGAGGCGGTTCGGGGCACTTCCGCGTTGAAGGCATCGAGCGCCGCGCGGTATACGAGCCCTGAGCAATCCATTCCCGCCGCCGTCGTTCCCCCGCGGGCATACGGGGTCCCGAGGTACTTGCGCGCGGCCTGGATAAAGAGGTCCCTGCTCGACGCGTCGTCTGATTTGAAAAAGCCCGGAATTTCCGCCTGAAGGGGGAGCGAAAGGGCGAGAAGTACGCACGTGAGCGGGAGAAGGGCAGGTTTTTTGCTGAAAATACCGGTCTTTAGCAACCCGGCACCGTGATTTTGTGTCATAATTAACGCCATCATAATACACTTGTACGGAATCGTTGAAGAGGTCTTGAATGAAATTAGCGGAAAGAAAACCCTGGGCATTTTTGGATGCGTGGCGCGGAACCGCCTTTACCGGCGAATGGCCGACCCTTCCCGAGATGTTTCGCATTACGGTCGAGCGGTTTCCCGATCGTCCCTGCTTTACTTCTTTCGATCCTGATCGCGTCTCGCTCACCTATCGCGAGGCCCTCGCGAAAATCGAAACCCTCGCCGCGTGGCTCCAAAGCCAGGGCGTCCGGAAGGGAGACCACGTCGCCGTTTCCGGAAAGAACTCCCCCGAATGGGCCGTCGTGTACCTCGCGACCGTCTTCGCGGGCGCGACCATCATCCCGATCGACTACGGCCTTCACGATCCCGAGATCGAAAACCTCCTCAGGACGGCCGAACCGAAGCTCTTTTTTGTGGACGAGGAGAAGTTCGCCCATTTCAGTGTCTTCCTCGGATCCAAAAAAGTATATTCGCTTAACAAGGCCTTCCCCGAGGTTTACGCGTATAACCTCAAAGGCGGCAACTTTTCCAAGATCGTCCCGCCCGTCGAGGGCGACCTCGCCGCGATCATGTTCACCTCGGGCACGACCGGCAACCCGAAGGGCGTCATGCTCACGCACCGGAACCTCGTGTCCGACTGCTACATCGCCCAGTCGAACCTCTATATCGACTCGAACGACGTCTTCTACGCGCTGTTACCGATCCACCATTCCTACACGATGCTCGCCGTGTTCCTCGAGGCCATCGCCGTCGGCGCGGAGGTCGTGTTCGGCAAGAGCATGGCCGTCTCGCGCATGCTCAAGGAGCTCCGCGAGGGAAAGATTACGATGCTCCTCGGGGTGCCGCTCCTTTTCAACAAGCTCCTCGCGGGCATCCTCAAGGGCATCAAGGATCGGGGAATGCTGGTCTATTGCCTCATGAAGATCCTCATGGGCATCTCGTATCTCGTCAAGAAGGTCACCGGGATGAATCCCGGCAAGCGGATATTCAAGGCGGTGCTCGACAAGGCAAGCCTCTCGACGGTGCGCATCGCGATCTCGGGCGGCGGGCCGCTCGCCTCGAGCGTCTTCCGCATGTACAACGAGCTCGGCATCGACTTCGTGCAGGGCTACGGCCTCACCGAAACCTCGCCGATCGTCGCGCTTAACCCCATCGAGCGCTTTAAGATCGAGAGCGTCGGCCGCTACTTCCCCCCGCGCATGGAGATGAAGATCCTCGACCCGGACGAGAGGGGCGTCGGCGAGGTGTGCATCCGCGGGCCCATGGTCATGCAGGGCTATTACCGGATGCCCGAGGAAACCGCGAAGGTGTTAAGCGCCGACGGATGGTTCAGGACCGGCGACCTCGGCTGGATCGACAACGAGTATTACCTCTATCTCTGCGGCCGCGCGAAGAACATGATCGTCACCGAGGGCGGCAAGAACGTCTATCCCGAGGAGATCGAGAACGCGTTCCAGCTCTACTACAACGAGATCGACCAGATTACCGTGCAGGGCTACATCAAGGACGAGGCGACGAAGAGCGAGGGCATCGAGGCGCTCGTGTATCCCGCGGACGAGCTCCTGAAAAAGCTCGACGTGATGCGCGGCGACACGACCGAGGACGACCTCGTGACGCAGGCGATCGGCGACATCGTCGATACGGTCAATAAAACCCTTCAGCCCTATCAGCGCATCTCGAAGGTGACGATATTGGCTGAGCCGCTCGAGATGACGACGACGCGAAAGGTTAAGCGCGTCTACAAGAAGTAATGCATACCCGCGCGCTGCGCGAATAAAAAAAAGCCTTTCTGCGGCGAGTCCGCGGGAAGGCTTTTTTTTCTGTCTCTGTCTCTGTCTCGCGCGGGGCGCCGCGAAAAATCTGATCGCGGCGAGAGGGCTCGTTACCGCGGGCGCCTGAGGAGCGCGGCCTTGATTACCTCGAGGTCGACGCGCCCGCTATCCGTAATGAGGCGGTCATCGGCGATGTCGAGGTCGAAGGCGCGGCGCGCGACGTGTTCGGGGAAATGCGCGTCGCTCGAGGTGATGAGCGGGTAGCCCCGCGTGTCGACGCTCCTTGGGCTATCGCCGTCCGGCATCCGCACGACCTCGAGCGCGGCCCAGGGACCGTCGGGGATGAACCCGAGTTGGCTCGAGAGCGAGAAGGACGGTCGGTCGACGTGCGCCGGGATCACGATCCCGCCGAGCGCGATAACGCGGGCCGAGAGCTCCTCAAGCCCGAGCTCGGCGCTCGTGATCAGGTACTTATCAACCTCTCCCGCGATATCCTCGTTCTCGTCGACATATACCTGGTCTCCCATCTTTTCGGGGACGTTCATCACGGGCGGCATGAGGTCGTAGAGCTCGCTTCCAAGCATGAGCGCGGTCTCGGGTCGCGCGAAAAGGCACAGGATGTGGCATTCCTCGCGCGGCTGGGCCTCGATGCCGAAGAGGGCCGTAATGCCCGCCTCGCGGGCCGCCGCGTCGAAGGCCGGGCAGTTGAGCGCGCTGTTGTGGTCGGTAAGCGCCGCGAGCCGGACGCCCCGCTCGGCGCATCGGTAGGCGATTTCGCGCGGGGACATGGAAAGGTCCCCGCAGGGGGAGAGGCACGAGTGGAGGTGAAGGTCCGCCCGTACGATCATGAGCCGAGCCGCTGCCAGAGCTTGCCCGAGACGGTGAATTGGTTTTCCTTGGTGACGAAGATCGCGATCCCCTCGGCGCGGGCGGCCTCGATCATGTCGTCGGGGATCGGGCGGTTGTTGCATACGACGATGGCCGCGAGGTCCTTGAGGGTACCGACCGCGACGGTGTTTTTGTGCGCCTGGATCGTGATGAGCACGCCGCCGTCGACGGCGTTCGCCATCGCGTCGCTCAGGAGGTCCGAGGTGTACGCGCCGGCGATCTCCTTGTTCGCAAAAGAGTCCTGGACGCAGACGGCTCCGAGAAAGCCTTGAAGTTCGCTCGTTTTCATGCTGGTTTGTTTCCTTTTAAATTAAACGCCGCGCGGACCGCGGTTCCGTTTTCCGCGCTCGACTCTATGCTGAACTCGTCCGATACCCGCTTCGTGTTCGGCAGGCCCATGCCCGCGCCGAAGCCGAGCGAGCGGACGCGGTCCGTCGCCGTGGAGAATCCCTCGGTCATGGCCTTTTCGATGTCGGGTATTCCGGGGCCGACGTCGATCGCCTCGATGACGAGGCGGTCCGGGGTGATCGCGTAACGCATGACCCCGCCCTCCGAGTGGATGACCTGATTGATCTCGAGCTCGTAGCTCGCGATCCCGATTCGCCGCGTGATCGCCGGGTCGACCCCCGAGGCCTTGAGTATCTTCTTGATCTCCGTCGAGGCTTGCCCCGCGGCCTCGAAGTTGAAGGGCTCCGTCCTGAACTCGATGACGCGGCCCGCCTCCGTCTCCCGCGCGGAGCCAAGGATCCCCGCGCGCTCGGGCGTGATCCGCTCGAGCCGCTCGACCTCGCGGTTGAGCGCGACGAGGAGCGTCGAGATGACGTCCGACGCGGTGACGATCCCGACGAGGCGCATGCCTGAGTCGAGGACGGGGAAGCGGCCGAAGGAGTATTTGTTAAAGTAGGAAACGCAGAAGGAGAGGCTCATCGTGTCCTGGAGGACGATGACGTTCGTCGTCATGTGAAGCCCCGCAGGGTCCTCGATCCAGCCGCCGTCGAGCGCGCTCACGATGTCGTCCATCGACACGATCCCGAGGAGGGCGTTTCCCTCGTCCGCGATCGGCACCCCGGTGATGTGGTTTTTCTTCATCACACCCTGGATGTGGCGCAGGGTATCGGCGGCCCGCGCGGTCAGGATCGGGTGGGTCATCACGTCCTTTACCTTGAGCTTGAATAGGATCTCGAGAACCGCCTCGGGCGAGTTGTCCTGGTTTATCGGGATGGCGAGCATACGAAAAGTATACACCATAACCGCGCGTTTTCGCGTCGATTCGCGCGGGCGTTACAGTACGTTTTTTTCGATGAAGTCCGCGATGCCGTCTGAGTCGTTGTCGAGCTCGGTGACGTACCGGGCGAGCTCGCGAATCTCGGGCCTGCCGTTTATCATCGCGACGCTCATCCCCGCGTAGCGGATCATCGACTCGTCGTTCATGCTGTCGCCGAAGGCCATGACGCG
>DAOPYF010000103.1:0-9545 GCA_035352735.1 Treponemataceae bacterium
GGGGTCTTTTTTATTCGCCAAGGATCTCGAACGAGCGGGTCGCGCGGGTGCCGCGTCCGTCGGTGACGGTGAGGACGTGCTTTCCCGGCTTTGGGCGCGCCTCCATTTGGTGATACTCGCGCGTCTCGCCGAGATACTCGCCGTCGATGTCCCAATAGAGTGTCGCGCTGCGGTCGCGGTGCGCAGCCTGCATGACGAGGGACCCCGGCGTCCCGTCGATCTCGAGCGGTATGAACACGCGCGCGCCCGCTTCGGGAAACACGATCGAGAGCTCGCCCTTGGCGGAGTCTCCCGTGTGCCCGGCTATCCAGGGCGGAAGGGAGCGATAGGTCAATGAGTGGCGTGAGTACCAATACTCGACGGCGGGGGGAAGCACGAAGCGTTTTTGCGCGAGCGGGAGGCTCCCTTTCCATGATCCGGAGAGGTCTTCGGCGGTCGCCTGATACTGACCATCCGGGGTAAGCGTGACGGTTCTGCAATACGGGCACGGGGTTCCGACGACCGCGTTGATGGGTTTCCATGCGCGCACTCGCTCGGCGCAATCGGGGCCCGCGGGGAACCCAGACTCCGCGCACACGTCGATCTCGGAGAGCTCGATCTCGGGACGGTCCGGCCAACCGCTTCGCGGGAGGATCGAGAAGACGTCGAAAAGGACGGGCGCCGCGGTCGTGATGCTCTTGAGCTCGGGTCTTCCTTCGCCGGTCGCGTTCCCGATCCATATCCCGACCGTATACGACGGGGTCACCCCGATCGCCCACGCGTCGCGGTTTCCGTAGCTCGTGCCGGTTTTCCACGCGATCTTTCGCGCGGAGGCAAAGGATTGCCACAGGGATTCGTCGGCTGGGCGCGCGCCGTCCACGAGCGCGTCGAGGGCGAGCCATGCGGCGCCCGTCGAGAGCGGGGTCTTCATCGAGCGGGGGAGTTTGCGCGCAGAGGCTCGGTTCATCAAGGCGGCGTAGGCCCTGACCGTTTCCTCGAGGGTGATCTCGCCGCCGCCGAGCACGAGCGGGAGGCCGTACTCGTCCGCGGTGCGGTCGAAGGTGGTGAAGCCTGATTTTCGGAGGAATTCGAGGAACGCCTCGATGCCGTAGTCGCGGAGCTCGCGGATCGCCGGGACGTTCAGCGAGCGAGAGAGCGCCTCGTCCGCGGGGACGACGCCCTGATAGTCGGGCAGGTTGTTTTCGGGCTTATAGCTTCCGATGCGCGTGGGGATGTCCACGACGAGTTCCTTCGGGAGGAGCAGCCCCGCGTCGAGCATCGCGCCGTAGAGAAAGGGCTTGAGGACGCTGCCGGAGCTTCTCCGCGCGACGACGACGTCGACGTTCGCGTTCTTTCCGTCCGATCGGCTCGCGCCGGTGTTCCCGACGTAGGCGAGTGTCTCGCCGGTCCTCGTGTCGATGACGATGGCCGCCGCGTTATCGATGCCGTTCAAGGCAAACTGCGCGGACCACCGCTCGAGTATCGATGCAGTCGAGACTTGGAGCTTTCGGTCGATGGAGGTTTTCGCAGTGCCGGCGGCGCGCATGCGCTCGAGGTAATGCGGGGCGAGACGGGGAAGGGGATAGGGTGCGTCGGGAAGCGGTTCTTCGAGCGAAAGCGCGAGCTCTCCTCGCGTCAGTTTTCCCCGCGCGCAGAGGTCTCGGAGGAGCCGGTCGCGCTTCTCGAGGAGTCGCGCGCGGTCGGCGCTCGGGTGCACCATGGAAGGCTGGTTCGGCAGGACGGCGAGCGTCGCGGCCTCGGCCCACGTGAGGTTCTCGGGCGGTCGGTTGAAGTACCGCCACGAGGCGGCCTCGAGCCCAACGACGTTCCCGCCGAACGGCGCGGATGCGGCGTAGAGCGAGAGGATCTCGCGCTTCGTGTAGCGCGCCTCGAGGAGGAACGCGAGCGCGGCTTCCCGCGCCTTTTGCCCGATCGTGCGCGGCGGGTTATCCATCGAGAGCCTGACCGTCTGCATCGTGAGCGTCGAGCCGCCCGATACCACCCTTCCGGCGCGTGCGTTCTGCGCGACCGCGCGGGCAAGGGAAAGGGGATCGACGCCGGGATGAAGATAAAACCGCCGGTCCTCAAAGGTCACGAGCGCGGTGGCGACGCGGTCGGGAACCGCGCCGGGGGCGAAACGCCACTGATCGTCTGCGGAAACTGAGGCGCCGAGAAGCCTGCCTGAGCGATCGTAGATCGCGAAGGATAGCGGTTTAGAGAATCGCGGAGAGGCGAGAAGGAGCGCGGCGAAAAGCGGGAGCGATATGAGAAAAGAGGCAACGAGCGCACGGGCGGGTAAGCGCGCCGAGAGGCGCCTTGACTCGGCGGCGAAAAGCGCCGCACGCGCGAGCGCAGCGCGCCCGAGGGATGTACCTGAGCGCGCGGCTCGGGCCAGAAGGGCCGCGAGCTTCCTCGCGGAGGCGAATAGAATGCGTTTCATCGATTCCTGCGGTCAGCGCGTTATTGCATGGCGGCGCCGGGAATGCGAGAGACCGCTTGCCCGGGGCTTATGGCCTGATACTCCGCGTCGTACATCGCCTCGACGCGCGTCGCGGGAACGTAGTAATTCCCCTCGAACGCGACCGTGGCGAAGAAGGTGAAGGTTTTCGATTCAGACGCGTCAAGCGTGAAGTACGTATAGATGTTCGTGTCTCTGACGTCCTGGTAGCGATAGAGCGGCTCGGCCGACTTCGCGTCGGCGTCGCTGTATTCGCCGTCATCGCCAGAATCCTCGTCCTCAGAATCGCTGTCATCGGATGAATCCTCGTCGACGTTTCCCGGCTTTTGCGGCGCCGCCTTCGCGTCCTTATCGTCGGCGCCGACGCGGTTGTTGCCGAACTCCCACGCGGTCGGGATCGGTACCGAGAGCGCGAGGTTCTCAACCTTCTTGTGCGTGAGGTTCGTCACCGCGACGCGAACGGTGAAGGAGTCGCCGGGCTTGAGCTCAGAGGGGCGGAGCGCGTTCCCCGAACCGTCAAGGTATTGCACCGAAAGGTCGAGTCCTTCCGACACGCGCTTTTCCTTCCCGGGCGCCAGGATGCCGCGCGTGACGACCTTACCGTAGAGGCTCTTAGCCCCGATGTTCTTCACCACGATCGTCTGCGTCGGAGACTCGAACGCCTCGAGTTCCCTGATGACCGAGCCGCGGCCAATCTCGCCGTCGGTCTCGCCCTTGTCCCACTCGAGCGAGTAGGTCGCGGGCGTTTTCTCGAATACGCGATAATGGGGCGCGAGCGCGATGAGGAACCACGCGGTCTCTTGCGTCGAGTACCAGTCGTCAGAGCCGAATCGCTCGGCGACTTTCGGAACCATGTCCGCCGCGCGGCGGGTATCTCCCATCGCGTTGAGCACGCTCAGGATAATCGCCGAGTCGCGCCAGTTTGATCCCCAGGTGTTTCCCGTCTCGCGGTACTCAGGCGGCCAGAGGGTAAGGCCGTCGGTCATCGAGCGCGCGGTGTCGAGGTGGCCCGAGAGCGCGTAGCTGCCCGCGAGGAGCCATTTCCCCGTATCGGTAAGGCCTTCAAGCGAGGCGAGTCGATTCATCGCGCCGAGCTCGGGGTATCCCGCGAGCGCGAGGGTATAGAGTCGGTATGCCTGGAGCGCCGTGGCGTTTGCGTCGCCGTCGTTCTTCTTTCCGGGCTGCCAGTTGCGCGCGGCGTCCTGCTGGAAACTGAGCCAGGGCTTGAGGACGGAGTCGCTTACCGCGTAGCCTGCCTTCTTCGCCTCGGCGAGGAAGTGTCCGGCGTAACTCGTCGCCCAGTAGTTCTCCTCTTTGTCGCCGGGCCAGTACGCGAAGCCGCCCGAGGGCGTTTGGTAGGCGGGGTAGCGCGCGATCACCGACATCACGTTTTTCTTGATCCGCTCGTTTTCCTCTCCCGTCGTCGCGATGAGCCCGGGGATGTAGAGCTGCGGGAAGCCGCCCGAGGTGATCTGCTCGACGCAGCCGTATGGGTAGTTCTCGAGGTAGCGGAGCCGCGTTTGGAGGTCGAGGACGGGCAGGGTCGAGAGCTCCACGCTCATCGCGCGCGTTCCCTTCTCCCCGGGGCTCGGGACGTAGTCGCGGTAACGCTCCCCGGGGAGCACGGTGAACTTCCGCGCCGCGGTGACCGGGCTTCCGCGCGAGAGTACGTCTATCTCCGCCGTGGCGACGGCCCTCGGCGCGGAGTCCGCTCCCTGATCGGCGGGTCTCGAGGCCACGGCCGATAGCTTTACCGTGCCGACGGAGGGCGCGGAGATCTTGAAGCTCGCCGTCGCGTTGCCCGACGCGGGCACGGTGATCGTCTGCGCAAGCTTCGCCTCAAGCGCGCCCGTTGCCTCGAGCGATACGTCTATGGGCGAGGTGACGTCGCGGCCGTTGAAGACGGTGACGGGTACCTCGATGGTCTCGCCGACGCCGAGCGTTCTCGGGAGCGTCGGGAGGACCATGAGATCGCTCTTGACGGGAACCGTTTTCTCCGCGGTCCCGTACGCGCCCGAGTGCCCGGCGATTACCATCACGCGGACCGCGCCGACGTATTGGGGCATCTCGAACTCGGTCGTTTTCTTGCCGCCAGCGGGCAGGGTGTAGGGACCGAAGAAAAGCACGACCGGCTTGAAGCGCTCTGCCTTCTTGTTGTTGCCCGCCATGCCCTCCTCGGCTCCGCCGACGGAGATGAGCGTCTCGAGCTTGCCGCCGTAGGCGCTCATCACGTATTTGTAGAGGTCCCAGCTCTCGAGGAGCGAGGCCTCCTTCTTGTAGAACTCGTTCCAGGGATCGTTCGCCTTAAAGCGCGTGAGCCCGAGGAGCCCCTCGTCGACGACCGCGACCGTGTAGGTCATCGCCTTTCCCGAGGATTCGGAAACCGTGAGGCTCGCCTTCTTCCCGGGCTCGAAGGTACTAGCGGTCTCGATGGCCGGCGCGAGGCGCGTCTCGGGATTCTCGACCATGATCGGGATCACGCCGTAGAGCCTGATCGGAAGGCTGTTCGCGGTTTGCATATGCTTTTGGAGCATGGTGACGTGGACGTATACATTCGGCGCCATGTCACCCGTGAGCGGGAGCCGGTAGACGGTCGTGTCCTTCGCGGTCTCGAGCCAGTCCTGACGCACGATCTTCCCGTTCTTCTCGACGGTCACGAGCGCGCGGCCTCCTGCCCCCGAGGCGAAGCTGACCGCGGCGGTCTCGCCGGTTTTGTAGTTCGGCTTGTCGCGGATGAGGGTGAGCATCGCCGCGCTTCCCGAGCCCGCTTCCTGCGAGCGTCCGGCCCAGCCGGGCCAATCGATGTAGACGACCTTCGCCGCGCTGTGCCCGCCCTTTTCGTCGGACGCGACGACGAGGTAGCGTCCCCATTCGGGATACGAGACCTCGAAGTCCCAGTAGCCCTTGCCCGCCTTCACGGTCGTCTCGCCCGAGGTGACGAGATCGGTCGCGCGCTCCGAGACGTAGGTCGCGTCGGTGAGCGCGTCCTTCTCCCACCACCAGCGCCACCGAAGTTTGTAGATGGCGACCTTGAGGTTGACGTTCTGCGCGATGGGCTTGCCCGCCGCGTCGAGGAGCGCGATGTCCACGCGGTGCTTGGTATCGGTCAGGAGCATGCCGCGCGTCTGGTCTCCCTTCGGGAGCCTGATGCCGACGTATCGGCTATAGGGCGAGTAGTCAAAGCTCGTCTGCTCGATCGAGAACATCCCCGAGGGCTCGAATATCCGGGTGATGAGCTGCGCGCGGAGCTTGCCGGGGAGCGCGTCGCCCGCGTTGAGTGATAGGTTGAAGCGCGCGGTCGAGTTCTGGTCGAGGTTTCCTTCCCAGACGGTCTTCCGCTCGGACTCGACGCGGCGCTCGGGGTTCGTGAAGGTATACTCGGCGTATCCCGGGAAGGTCGTGTCGCCGGGGAAGAACACCGCCGCGACGTCCGCCTTGAGACCCGCGGCCTTCGCGCCGTGGAGCCAGGCTCCCGTGAGAGTGAACGGGTTGTTCGCGGCCTCGAGGTAGGGCTTCGCCGTCTTGAGGTCGATCGAGAGTCGGTTCGGGACGACCATCTCGATCTTGAGGCTGCGCGTCCAGGTTTGCCCGCCGGCCTTTACGCGGGCGATCCAAAGACCCGTCGGCGCGTCGGTCGCGGTCGCGGTATCGATGCGGTAGAAACCGTCGACGGCCTCTGAGTAGACGCCCGATTTCGCGATGCGCCCCATCGGGTCCTGAAGCTCGAAGGTGACGGGGAAGTTCGCCGGGAGCCGTTTGGCGAGGTCCTGGAGCACGAACACGAGATGGATGTCGTCGCCGGGCCGCCAGACCCCGCGCTCGCCGTAGATGAATCCCTTGACGCCCTTCGCCGCCTTCTCGCCGTCAACCTCGAAATGGCTGACGCTCAAGGCGGTGCCCGAGTCGATGCGGAGATAGGAGTATTGGCCGTCCTTGCTCGCCGCGATGAAATAGGGCTCTGCCGTCGGGTCGAAGCGCGCGGCGCCCGAGGCGTCGGTCTTCGCGCGGGCGAGTTCCTTCCGCGCGTACGAATAGAGGACGACGTCCGCGCCGGCGACGGGACCCGCGTTCGCGATGTCGGCGACGGTGACCGCGTACGAGCCGTCCTGGTCCTTCTTCGCGAGGATCCCGAGGTTCGAGACGAGCACGTTCCGCTTCGCGACGATTTCCTCGTGGTAGTTCGAGAGGTAGAACGCCGGGTGGCACGGGTCGTTCTGGTATTGCCAGTAGGTCCGCCGCTTTTTCCAGTCCATGTTGCCGTACCAGTCCCAATAGCTGTACTCGTTCGGCGTGTCGTCGGTGATCTCGTCGGACGGCATCGGGAAGGACGAGAAGTCGGGATGCGAGGCCGCGCACTCGTACATGATGTGGCGATGGCGGAAGGTGACGCGGAGCTGGTACATCCCGCCGGGGAATTTCTTGATGAGCTCGGTGAGGTCGAGCCCGCGCGCGACGTAGCGGTTTTTCATGCTATCGTCCCAATTGAAGTCGAAGGCGCGGCTCCACACGGGCGCGCCGACACGGCGAAGCTCGTACGAGCCGTCGAGCTCGTTGACCTGCAGGAATTGGAGGACGTTGTCGCCGTATATCTGATAGGCCTCGACGATGAGGCCGCGCACGTTTTTCGTCTCCACGGGAACGACGACGCCGTCGTTGGGGGGAAGGATGACGCCCGAGCCCGCGAACCGGACCTCGGGGATTTCCCACGCGGCGTTCATCTCGGCGGACGCCTCGCGCATGAGGGTCTTTCCCGAGGCGCTCTTAAAGCCGTCGAGCACGGTGATCTTTCCGTCTCCCTTCCATCCGTCGGGGGCGTAGACCTTGAGCACGTTCGCGTCGACGTTATAGCGGACGTTGAGCTCGCTCGCGCCCGCCATCCTGACGAGGCCGCGGATGTCCTGCGCGGGGTCGATGCGATCGGAGAAACGCACCTCGATCGACGAGGGATCGCTCGAGGCGATCTCGAGCACGCGGAAGTCGTCGCGAGCCGGGACGAGATAGGATTTCTTCCCCGACTCGCCGGAGCCCAAAGGTCCGCCCTTCCACGCGACGGTGAGCACGCGGTCCGCCTTTTCGCGCGGGATATGGCGGATCGTGAAACGCCACGCGGACGAGGAATTGCCCGCGGCCTTCGGTCCCTTGGCCTGGGCTTTCGCCTTCGCCGCGTCGCCCGCCGGAGCGCCGGATTGGCTTGCGGACTTTTCTACCCGTTCCCACGCGATCGCGAGGCCCCGGTCGCGTTCCGTTTTGCCGAATCCCGCGGTGACCATCGCGCGGACCGTGCGCTCGCTTACCGGGATGTCGGCCGTGACCGTGCCCGAGAAGGAGAAGAAGCGCGAGTCCGCGTCCTCCGCGTAGAGTCCCTCGGGCTCGATCGCGTAGTCGGCGGGCTTAATCGAAAACTTGGCGATGAAACCCTCGAGCCCCTTCGCCTTTCCCTTGAGGAGCCCCGTGTCGACGGCGAGCGCGAAGCGCGACTGGCTCTTGTAGGGCTCGTCGGGGGTGAACTCGAGCGTTCGCTCGTCGCGCACCGCCCAGGACCCCGAGACGCGCGGGGAAAAGACGGCCGCTTTCTTGATCGCGTCTGCCGCCGGGATCGCTTCCTTAAAGCGGATCACGATCGGGTCAAGCCTGCCGAGCCTGTCCTTGCTGATCTCCTCGACCTCCGAAAAGGTCGACGCCGGGAATTTGGCGGGGATCCGCGAATGGATAAGGACGAATACGCCCGCCGCGACTAGTGTCGCGATTGCGACCGAAACGACGATACCGAGGAAAGATTTAGGGAGGGTTTTCATGCATTCAATCATAGCACATTCGCGTGGCGCTTACGCGAAAAAAACGCGCGTTTCGCTCAAGACAATCGCAGGGACAAGGTCGTATAGTCGAAGGTTCCGTTTTTCTCGATGAGCTCCGACGCGAGGCGCGCGAGCCGCTCGTTGCCGATCAGCGTCGCGAGAGCCGAGCCGCCGTTTGCCGAAAGATCCAAGAGCATGGAGGAAAGGACGCGCGTGATGGGGAAGGGATCCGATGCGACGACCTTCGCCCGCTTTCTCCTGAGCTCGGCGCGGGATTCCGAAAGCCATGCGGCGTAGCGGTCGGTCGCGGCTCGGAGCGGCTTGGTGTCGACGCCCCGCGCGTCGTAGAGACCCTGCATATGGCAGAAAAGGACGAAGAGCGCGTCGGGCGCGGAAAGAAGCTCCCGATACGCCGAGTGGGGGATGTTCGAGCTAACCTTGAGCGCGTCGAGCCTCGCGCGCAGCGCGCATGCGGATTTGAACGATTCCCCGGAGAGCGGCATTCCTGACTGGCGGTTCTCGCGGAAGAGCGACGCGTAGAGCGGCTCAAGATCGGGGTAGTGGGAGCGAACGACCTCGTCGAGGAAGAACTCCTTTTGCCGTCCCGGCCTGAGGGTTACCCCGCCGGCCTCGATAAATTCCGCGCCCGATTCGAGGCAGGCGGCGAAAAGCCGCTCGGTGCTTTCTTCTTCCATCGTGATACCCGGGCAGAGCGGCATCGCCATGACGCCGGTCATGAAGCCTGCCGCGCGCGCGCGCTTGACGACCTCAAGGCGATTGGCCGGGCTTGCGGCGCCGGGCTCGAGAACGCGCGCTTTCTCGGGATCGACCGTCGTTACCGTCACGAGGACGAGGGCGCGGGGAAAGCGCGCGAGGATGTCGAAGTCTCGGAGAATGAGATCGCTTTTCGTGAGGATGACGACGGGCAGCCCCGCGGGGACGAGCTCCTCGAGGGCGCGCCGCGTGAGCCCAAGCTCGCGCTCGAGCGGCTGGTATACGTCGGTGACGCCCGAGCCAATCCCGACGGCGCCCCATTCGCGGGAACCGAATCCCGCCGCGACGTCCCGCGCGACAAGGTCGGGGAGGTTCGTCCTAGCCGCGACGTCGCGCTCGAAGTCGCCCTCGACGTAGTATTTTTCCGCGCGGCCGTCGCAGTAGCGGCATCCGTGCGCGCAGCCCCGATAAGGCGCGAGGCAGCGATAGAGGCAGGCGAAGAAGGGATCGGGAAGCGTCGCCCGCGAAAGGGCTGAGCGCGCCTCGATGGGGATGAAGCGTGAGGTGTCCATCGAGACGATGATACCGTATCGCGCGCG
>DAOPYF010000104.1:0-9483 GCA_035352735.1 Treponemataceae bacterium
CCCGGAACCGGAAAGACCCTTTTGGCCCGCGCGGTCGCCGGCGAGGCGGGCGTGCCGTTCTTCCGCATCTCGGGTTCCGACTTCGTCGAGATGTTCGTCGGCGTCGGCGCGAGCCGCGTCCGCGACCTGTTTAAGCAAGCGCGCGAAAAGGCGCCGTGCATCGTCTTCATCGACGAGCTCGACGCGATCGGCAAGAGCCGCATCAACTCGATGAGCTCGAACGACGAGCGCGAACAAACCCTCAATCAGCTCCTCGTCGAGATGGACGGCTTCGACGTCGGCTCGGGGCTCATCCTCCTCGCGGCGACGAACCGTCCCGACGTCCTTGACCCCGCGCTGTTACGGCCCGGCCGCTTCGACCGTCAGGTCGTCGTCGACCGTCCGGACGTTAAGGGCCGCGAGCAGATCCTCAAGATTCACGCGAAAAACGTGAAGCTCGGCCACGATGTCGATCTCGCGGCGATCGCCCGCACGACGAGCGGTTTCTCGGGCGCCGATCTCGCTAACGTCATCAACGAGGCCGCGCTTCTCGCCGTTCGGGCCGGGCGCAAGCTCGTCCAGATGGAGGACCTCAACGAGGCGGTCGAGAAGAGCATCGCGGGACTTCAGAAGAAGAGCCGCGTAATAAAAGAAGACGAGCGCAAGATCGTCGCGTTCCACGAGACCGGGCACGCGCTCACCGCCGCCTTTACCGACGGGTCCGACAAGGTTCATAAGGTTTCGATCATCCCGCGCGGGATGGCCGCGCTTGGCTATACCCTCCAGATGCCGGAGGAAGACCGGTACCTCAGGACCGAGCCTGAGCTTTTAGGGGAGGTCGACGTCCTTCTGGGCGGGCGCGCCGCCGAGCAAGTCGAGTTCGGCCAGGTTTCCACCGGTGCCTCGAACGACCTTTCGCGCGCGACCGATATCATCCGCCGGATGATTACCGATTACGGAATGAGCGGCCGCTTCCGAAACGTCGCGCTGAGCCAGCATGGCGCCGGCTATGGCTCCGGCGACCCGAAGCTCGTGCGCGATTACGCGGAAAGCACCCAGCAATACATCGACGAGGAGATCGCCCGAACGGTCAACGACCGGTATGCGGTCATCCTCGCGCGCCTGAACGAGAAGAAGGCGCTCCTTGAGTACGTCGCCGCCCGCCTTCTCGAGAAGGAAACGATCGAGGGGAAGGAGTTCGCCGATATCGTCGCCGCCGAGGGAAACCTTTCGCGGCTTTCGACCGAGGCTTCAGGCGCCAACGCCGTACCGAGCGCCGCCTCTGGCGCGAATGTTTCGGATGGCGCGAACGTTCCCGGCGGTTCCGGCATCGGGGAAGCGTAACGATTGGGATCGCGCCGTCTTTTTCGCGAAAGGCGGCGCGATTCGGCGTTCGATCGCGTCGATCGCGTTCTCTGTAGCGCGCTTGCCTTCAAAACAATTGACGGAATATCCGCTTTCTGCTTTACTGAAAGGATGAAGAAGTCCATTGTGCGCTGCCTTTTCGCGGCGCTTCTGATCGCTTTTTTCCCCGCTCTGAACCTATCCGCACAGACCATCACGACCGCCGACGCGTTTTTCACGTCGGTTTCCGACGCATATGCCTCCTTGCAGGATTATTCCGCGAACCTTTCGATCAGCTCCTCGGCGACCTCGAAGGGCGACGCGATGACCGGTCGCGTCATCTTCAAGAAACCCAACCTTCTCAGGATCGATTTCTCGAATCCCGATAGCCAGACCATCGTCTTTAACGGCGAGACGCTGACCATCTACCTCCCGTCGTACAACGTCGTGCTCAGCCAGGCCGTCGAGAAAAACTCGGGCGCTTCGGGCGCCTCGATCGCGACCCCCCAGGGCTTAAGCCTCCTTAAGCGCTATTACTCGATCGCGTACGAAACCGGCTCCGACCCGGTTCAGCTTGACGAGACCTCACCGGAAAAGGTTATCGTGCTGACCCTCGCGCGAAAGTCGACGACGGAAATGTTCCGGACCATCAGGCTCATGATCTCTCCGGATACCAAGCTCATCCGCCGCATCGACGCGCGCTCGATCGCCGGCGACCAGATCCGCTTTGACTTTACCGGGTATGCGCTGAATCAAGGGATACTCGAGAACCGCTTCTCGTACGATTCTCCGGCATCGGCCAACATGTTCAATGATTTTTTGTTTAATGAATAAACTGGAGATATACTAAGTATGGAAGCGTTCGGAAACAAACTTACTGAGGCGCGCACCGCGCGCGGGCTGGATTTTGACCAGGTTTCGCGGGAAACCAACATTACGCGCCGCTATCTTGAGGCGCTTGAGCGCGAGGATTTCAGCGTGTTCCCCGGGGAGCCCTATCTGTTAGGCTTCCTGCGCAACTATTGCGATTATCTCGGGCTGAACAGCAACGAGATCATCAGCGCGTACAAGCATCTGAAAATCCAGGAAACACCGGTGCCGCTTAAGGAGCTCATGCCGAAGCGCCCGATCACCGATCGCCTCCTTTCGGGGCCGAATACCGGTAAGTTCATCATGTTTGGCGGAATCGCGCTCGCCGCGCTCATCGTCATCCTGCTCGGCGTTTTCATCGGGGGAAAGATCGCGTCGTCGGCGTCAAAGCCCGCCGTCGTGAAGGAAGCCCGACCCGCGGCGACCTGGGAGGTTTCCGGGGCCGATTTCCGCCAGCGCGTGTATATCGGCGACGTCCTGAACGTCACGCTTCCCTCGGGCGCTTCCAAGATGACGGTCCTCGAGACCGCGCCTGCCCTCAAGCTCGACACCCCCGCCGGAGCCCGCGTCATCGAGCTCGGGCAGGACGTGCTCATCGACCTGAACTCGGACGGACAGAACGACGTCAAGGTTTTCGTCTCAGACCTTTTCAAGAACGACCCCTCCAAGGGAGCCGAAATTAGGATTCAGGCGGACGCGAGCGTCGCGTCTCAAGTCGCTCCCTCGGGCGACCTTGCCGCCTCGAGCACCGCGCAGACCGACGTCACCGTCGCTCCCGCAGCCGGTCCCGCCGCCTCGGGTAAGCAAACCGTCCTTTTCGAGGGCGGCTCGGCGTACCCGGTTACCCTCAACGCAACCTTCCGCGGCTACTGCCTTTTCCGGTTCGAGTCCGACCGCACCAACCGCGAGGAACGCTATTACCAGAAATCCGAGCTTCTGACCGTGCAGGCGAATAACGGCATCCGCATCTGGGCGTCCAACGGCAACTCCGTGAAGATCCAGATGATCGCCGGCGGCAAGACGGTCGACCTCGAGGTTAGCAAGCCCGGAGAGGTACTCGTCCGCGACCTGAAGTGGATTAAGGACGATTCTACCGGACGGTATAAATTCGTGGTGATGGATATTGACTGAGAACGCCTTCTTCCTTGACCAGCACGGGTGCGCGAAGAACCAAGTCGACGGGGAACTCCTTATCGGGATTCTCCGGGGGCTCGGTTGGGTTAAAACCGACGTACCCGAAGACGCTTCCCTGATAATCGTTAATTCTTGCGGCTTTATCGAATCGGCCAAGACCGAATCCCTCGACGCGGTCATGACCGCGCGGGCGGCCTATCCCAAGGCGAAGGTGCTGCTCGCGGGTTGCCTCGCCGAGCGCTATGCCGAGGATTTCCGCGACACCCTCCCCGAGGCGGACGCCTTCTTTGGGAACGGCGACCTATCCCGCCTTCCCGAGGTTATCTCCGCGCTTTTTCCCAATACGCCAAAAAAAGCCGCCGAAACGGAGCGGCCGGTGCTCGTCCCGGCGCAAAAAGGGGTTTGCGGGGGCTTGCGGCCCGAACTCCTCTCCTTTCCTCGCTCGGCTTACGTCAAGATTACCGAAGGCTGCGACAATCGCTGTTCCTTTTGCGCGATCCCGCTCATCCGGGGCGCTTTGCGGAGCCGCTCGATAGACGATATCGTCTCGGAATGCAAGGCGCTTATCGCGCGCGGGGTGTGGGAACTGAACCTTATCGGGCAAGACCTTGCCGCCTTCGGCTGCGGGGTAGGCGAGGGTTCTCCCGTTCCCGATTCCGCGCAAGAATCTTCTATTAATAATCATGTTGCTCGCGTTCCGAAAAGCCCGCTTTCCCGGCTACTTTCCGCGATCTCGGCGCTCCCGGGGGATTTTCGCGTGCGGCTTCTCTACATCCATCCGGACCATTTTCCACGCGACATCCTTCCGGTCATGACCGCCGATTCGCGCTTCCTCCCGTATTTTGACATACCCTTCCAGTCGGGTGACTCAGGTCTACTTTCCCTGATGAACCGGCGCGGCTCGGCTGACCTGTACCGCGCGCTCGTCGCCGATATCCGCGCCGCGTTCGCCCGGGCAAAAAGCCCCTATGGCACGGTCGCGCTCCGTACGACGATCCTCGTCGGGTTTCCCGGCGAGACGGACGAATCCTTCGAGACGACGGCTCGCTTTCTCGCCGACATCCGGAGTATGTGGTCGGGATCCTTTACCTGGTCGTGCGAGGAAGGAACCCCCGCCGCGGCGATGAAAAAGCGCGTGACGAAAAAGGCCGCGCAGAAACGGCTCGATACCCTCAAGGAGATTCAGATCAGGATTACCCCGGAGGAGCTCGCAATCTTCGTCGGGAAGCCGATCGAGGTGCTCGTCGAGGAGCTGATTCAGGAACCCGCGCAACCCGCGAAGGGCGATGCGGAAGGCGCCGGAGACCATGGCGACGCAGGGCTCGACGGCGGCGTCGCGATACCCGCCTCTCGGCTCGCGCTCGGCCGGGCCTGGTTTCAAGCTCCCGAGGTCGACGGCTCGGTCGTCCTTCAGTACGAGGATAACCAAAAAGACATAAGCGGACGACCGATCGCGCCGGGTTCCGTCGTGAGCGCGGTCGTGATGGCGATAAACGGGGTAGACGTCGAAGCGGTGGCGCGATGACCTCCGATTCCTGGCTTGAGGTCCTTAATCCCGAGCAGCGCGCCGCGGTAACCCACGAGGGTTCCCCGCTTCTCATACTCGCCGGCGCCGGTTCCGGCAAGACGCGGGTAATCACGACGAAGATCGCCTGGCTCATCGCCGAGCGGAACGTCGAGCCCGAGTCCATTCTCGCGGTCACCTTCACGAACAAGGCCGCCCGCGAGATGGCCGAGCGCGCCACCCGCATGGAGCCGCGCGCCGAGCGTTCCATCCTCCGTACCTTCCATTCCTTCGGAGCCTGGCTTTTACGGCGGAACGCCGCCCTCGCCGGGCTCGACTCGAACTTCACGATTTACGACGACGACGACGGGGTGACCCTCCTTTCGAAGGCGCTCCCCGCGCTCACCCGGCAGCAGGTTTCCGCGTGCGTGCACAAGATCTCGCGCGCGAAGGATTATTGCCTCTCGCCCGACAGCCCGCTTCTCGCCGAGATCGACCCCGATCCCGACTTCGCCGAGGTCTACGCCCTCTACGAGAAGCGTCTCCGCGAGACGGGAAACCTCGACTTCGGCGACCTCATCCTCCTTCCGGTCAAACTCCTTCGCGAGCATCCCGAGGTCAGCGACCGGATCCACCGGCGCTTCGGCGTCGTGATGGTCGACGAGTACCAGGACTCGAACGTCGCCCAGTTCGAGCTCCTCAAGGCGATCACCGGGCCCAACACCTACCTCTGCGTTGTCGGCGACGACGACCAGTCGATCTACCGCTTCCGCGGCGCCGAGGTCAGGAATATCCTAACCTTCTCGGAGAGCTTCCCCGGCACCGAGGTCATCAGGCTCGAGCGCAACTACCGCTCGGTTGCCCCGATCCTCGGCATTGCCTCCGACGTCGTCTCGAATAACGAGGGCAGGCTCGGCAAGACCCTCCTCGCCGAGCGCGGCGACGGCAAGAAGCCTACCCTCGTCTTCCTCGCGAACCAGGACGAGGAGGCGGCGTTCTGCGCCGAGCTCATCCTGAACGCGCGGAAGAAAGGCTGCCCTTTCGAGGATTGGGCCGTCCTCTACCGCATGAACGCGCAGTCCCTCGGCTTCGAGACCGAGTTCCTCCACCGGAAGATCCCGTACAAGGTCGTCGGCTCGCTCAAGTTCTACGAGCGCGAGGAGATCAAGGACGCGCTCTCGTTTCTCGCGCTCGTCGCGAACGGCCGCGACGAGGTCGCGTTCCGCCGTGTCGTCAACAAGCCCGCCCGCGGCCTCGGCGAGGTGACGCAGGACAAGATCGTCGACGAGGCCCGGCGCATCCTTTTCGATGGCTCGCGGGTATCTGACGGCGCGCTCGACTTCGACGAACAGACTGACCTCATCTCCGCCTCGCGGCGGCTTCTCGATACACTCCCGAAAAAGGCAAAGGCCGGGCTTTCCGAGTTTATCCATACGGTTGAAACCCTCCGCTTGGCGCTCGGCGATGCCACTCGCGCCGCCGCGGACGAACCCGTGGAAGGAATCGCTTCCCCCGTAGACGCATCCTCCGGCGCAGCCGACACCACCGGGACGGCCGACTCGGCCGCTGGTGTCGACTCGGCCCAAGCCGATAGCAGTGCACCCGCCGCCGCGGAACCTGACGGCGCCGCCGCAACCGACGGCGCGGTTCAGGGCGCCGGAAAGCGCGCGCGGAAAAAAAGCGCGATCGGGCTCGCGGCCTTCGTCGACCGGCTCGTCGAGTCGTCGGGACTCCTCGCGTACCATCAGGGGCAGGACGAGATCGCCGGGACCCAGCGCGTCGCGAATCTCCAGGAGCTCGTGAACGCGGCGAGCCTCTACTCCCTCGACCGGGCGGGGCTCACCGAATTCCTCGAGCATATCGAGCTCGACCGCTCGATGGCCAACGAGGAGGAGAATCCCGACTCGGTAACCCTGATAACGGTCCATAACACCAAGGGCCTCGAGTTCCGCCGAGTCGTCATCACCGGGCTCGAGGCGGGCGTATTCCCCCGAGAGGACAAGAAGGGCGACGACCTCGAGGAGGAGCGCCGGCTCATGTACGTCGGCTGCACGCGCGCGATGGACGAGCTCTACCTGACGAGCTGCGCGGCCCGCCGCCTCTATGGGCGAACAGCCTTCATGGAGCCGAGCCGCTTTCTCTTCGAGATGGAACCTTCTTCCCTCGAGATCCTCGGCCGCGCCCCGCGGACCTTCGCCTCGTTCGTCGGTTCTCGGTCGCAGTCCGGAGCTGCCGGCGGGAGAATCGTCTCGGACGGTTTGTCAGAGCGCTGGAAGGTCGGGCGTAAACTCTTCCATGACGATTACGGTTATGGTATGATAACGGCATCCTTTTATGCCGAAAGCGAACTCATCATCAAGGTCATGTTCGAATCGGGCGGCGAGAAGCGGTTCATGCCGAAGTATCAGGCGAAGAACCTCCTCCTCGTCGAGGACTGAACGATAACGCAACGGGCTTACGGCGGCATTCCCGTCAACGCACGCAAAAAGAAGGAACGATTATGGACGAGAAGAAAAACGCGATAGACGCGAAGACCTTCGAAAATCTCCTCTACCTTTCGCGGCTTTCCCCCGAAAGCTCGAACGTGGAAATTCTCGCCGGACAGGTCCGGCAGATCGTCGATTACTTTGACGTGCTCGCGCAATACGCCGGGGACGAGAATCCCTACGACGCGTACCCGGCGACGACGGTAGAGTCCCTCCGCGCGGGCGACGTCGTCAAGTCGCTCGAGCCGGGCGATCTCAAGAAGATAACCCCCGAGTTCATGGACGGGTATTTCCGCGTCCCGAAGGTCTTGGGCGGCGGGGCGTAACGCGCTTCGCCATACATGAGCGCGCCGTAACGGCCCGCGATCACTCTTGCGTTTAGTAAGGATACGATCATGAATATATGCGATATGAGCCTGACCGAGCTTAAGGCGAAGCTCGAATCGGGCGAGCTGACGAGCCTCAAGATCGTCGAGGCGTACAAGGCCTCGTACGAGGCCGACGAAAAGGCGAAGAAGCCCCTGAAGGGATACGTCGAGTTTTACGCTGACGCGCTCGACGCCGCGCGCAAGGCCGATGAGGCGCGAGCCTCGGGCGACCGACGGCCGCTTTTGGGCCTGCCGTTCGCAGTGAAGGATAATATCTCGATACGGGGAAAGGCCTGCACCTGCGGCAGCAAGATCCTCGCGGGGTACGTCGCGCCCTACAACGCGACCGTCGCCGAGCGCCTCATCGCCGCGGGCGCCGTCCCGATGGGACGCACCAACATGGACGAGTTCGCGATGGGCTCGTCAACCGAATATTCCTGCTACGGTCCCTCGCGCAACCCGGTGAACCGCGACCTCGTCCCGGGCGGAAGCTCGGGCGGCTCGGCCTCGGTCGTCGCCGGCGCCCAGGCGCCGATCGCGCTCGGCACCGAAACCGGCGGCTCCGTCCGCCTCCCCGCGTCCTATTGCGGGCTCTACGGGCTCAAGCCCACGTACGGTACCTTAAGCCGCTACGGCGTCGTCGCCTTCGGCTCGTCGCTCGATCAAGTCGGCATCCTCGCGAAGAACGTCGACGACATCGGCCTCGTCCTTTCGGTCATGGCCGGAAAGGACGAACATGACGACACGAGCGCCGACCTCGATTTCTCCGCGCTCGCGAAGCTCTCGCCCGCCGAGATCAAGGGCCTCAAGGTCGCCCTTCCGAAGGAGTTCATGGAGGCGAAGGGACTCGATCCCGAGATCGCCCGGATATTCGAGTCGGCCTGCGAGTGGTTCCGCTCGCGCGGCGCCACGATCGAGACCGTCTCGATCCCGGTCCTTGAGGCCGCGATCGGCTGCTACTACGTCATCGCGCTTTCCGAGGCCGCGAGTAACCTCTCCCGCTTCGACGGCATCCGCTACGGCCTTCGCAAGGATTTAGGGCAGGGGTACGACGAGCTCTACGTCGCGACGAGAAGCGATGGCTTCAACGCCGAGGTCAAGCGGCGCATCATCATCGGTAACTACGTGCTTTCGACCCACTTCTCGGGCGATTGCTATAAAAAGGGCATGTCGGTCCGCGCGCGCATCCAGAAGGACGTCGGCGAGGTCTTGAAAAAGCACGACATCCTCCTTTGCCCGACGAGCCCGACGACGGCGTTCCCGCTCGGGAGCAGGGTCGACGATCCCCTCGCGATGTACCTTTCGGACCTCTACACGACCTTCGTCAACCTCGCGCGCATCCCGTCGCTGTCGGTCCCCTTCGGGACGACTGCGTCCGGGCTGCCCGTCGGCGTTCAGATCTGCGCGGCGCATTACGCCGAGGAAAAGATACTCAAGGTAGCCAAGGCATGGGAGGCGTCGAAATGAGCGATACACCGAAGACTTTTAACGCAGGCGCCATGGTCCATACCGACGGCTCGGGCGCCTCGGCCCTGCAATACGAAGTGATCATCGGCTGCGAGATCCACTGCGAGCTTTTGACGAAGACGAAGGCTTTTTGCTCCTGCGAGAACCGCTACGGCGGGATGCCGAACACCCGCGTGTGCCCGGTTTGCCTCGGCCTTCCCGGCGCGATGCCGAAGGTCAGCCGCGAATACGTCGAGTTCGGCGCCATCGCGGGCTTCGCGCTCGACTGTACCGTCTCGCGCTTCACGAAGTTCGACCGCAAGCACTACTTCTATCCCGACCTCGTGAAGGG
>DAOPYF010000105.1:0-9107 GCA_035352735.1 Treponemataceae bacterium
TATCTCGGGAAGGGGCGGCATCGACTCACCGGCGCGGATGCTTGCGGCGGCGCGGTTTGCGGAAACACCCGACTCCGGCGCGGAAGGCGAGGCCTCGGCGCGCGGACAGGCGGGTCGGCGCAGTGCCACGGTCTTCGCGCGCGCGTCGAGCCGCTCTACGGCAAGCGAGGCAAGCGTCCCGTCGGGAAGCCGCGCCTCGACGGTATCGCCGGGGGCGAGCCGCAAGACCTGAACCAGGTAGCGAAAATCGGACCCTTCAAGGGTAACCCGCTCGCCCGGCTCAAGGGGCTGGTCGAGGAGAAACTGCCTCATTTCGAGGCGGGTTTGCCTGAGTCCGCCGCGGCGGGGGCGGATTTTGCGTCCGCGACGGCGGGCTTCGCCGCCTCCTGGAGCTCATGCACGGTTTTCACGGTCTTGAGGAGCGCGGGCACGTCCTCCTTGAGGAGGATGTCGACCGCGGCCTTGAGCTGGATATCGTATTCGAGGTCGTAGAGCGGGCTTAAGTGCGTGCGGTAATACTCCTGAGTCACGAGGCGCTTCAAGATTCGCACGTCGACGGGATAGGTCTTCGAAAGCTCGCGGGCAAAGCTTTCGGCCTCGGCGGGCGAGAGTTTCGGCTTATCGGCGACGAAGTCGGAGAGCTTGGTCGTCTGGAGAAGGTCGCCGAGCGACTTTTCCTCGGCCTCGGTAAGGGTCGGGAACAGAACCTCGCGATCGGGCGGGATACCGAGCTTATCGATGTTCGCGTCGCTCGGGGTATAGTAGCGGGCCATCGTGATCTTCATCGCGTCGCCGTTGAGGAGGTCGATGATCTGCTGGACCGAACCCTTGCCGTAGCTCGTCTCGCCGACGAGGTACGCGATCTTGTCGTCCTTGAGGGCGCCCGCGAGGATCTCTGAGGCGCTCGCCGATCCTTTATTGATCAGGATGACGATGGGAAGCTGCGGCTTGAAGGTGGTCTTCGACGGGCTCGCGTCAAACTCGCGGTTCTCGTAAGAGATACGAGACTTGGTCGAGACGATCGGCCCGTCGTCGATGAACTTATCCGCGACGTCGACGACGCTCGTGATGAGCCCGCCGGGATTATTCCTGAGGTCGATGAGGAGGCTCTTGTAGCCGGCCTTCTTGAAGGAGTCGAGGGCTTCCTGGACGCGTTCGGCCGTGAGCGGGGTGAACTCGATGATGCGGAGGTAGCCGACGCCGTTGTCCATCATCCCGTATTTGACCGTCGGGACCTCGATCTGCGCGCGCTTGAGGGTTACCGGGAACTCCATCTTCTTTCCCCGGCGGATCTTGATCGTCACGTCGGTGTCGACGGGGCCGCGGAGCTTGTCGAGCACCGCCTCCATCGTGATGTCGGAGGTATCGGTTCCATCGATGGAAAGGATGAGGTCACCGGGCTGGATGCCGGCCTTCCAACCGGGGGTATCCTCGATCGGGGAGGCGACCTCGACCCACGCGGGCTTTTCCGGGGTCGACTCAAGCGGCTTGGTGATGGAAAGACCGACGCCGCCGAAGGAGCCGTTCGTGGTGTCCTTGAGGCTGAGGCCGAGGAGGCTTTCGGTATCGATATAGGTCGTGTAGGGATCCTTGAGGGAATCGAGCATTCCCTTCATCGCCCCCTCATAGAGGGTCTTCGGATCAACCTCGTCGACGTAATTATTCTCCACGAAGGAGAAGACGTACTGAAAAAGCTGGAAATAGCGCTCAACGCTCCGGTCGCGATCGGTCTTTTCCAGGGCGAAAAGGGCCGGCGACAGAAGGGTAAAAAAAAGCAGCACGGCGGAGAAAATCGCCGCGCCGAACCAGGTCTTCTTTGAATTCATACGGTCATTGTCATGGTAAGAAAGCGACTTGTCAAGCCAAACGGCAGGACTTGACCGGCGGCGGGTTGTTGCGTAGACTTCTATCAAATGCGTTTCCGATCATTGCGCTATCCCGTGTTTATATTGTATGAACTCATCAGGCTGTACACCCTACTCAGGCAAGGCGGGGCATCGATGACCATTGCGCTGCCGGTCTCCTGGTACGCCGCCGCGCCCCTGCTCGCGATCGTGCCGATCCTCTTTTTCATGCTCGCCTCGGACGAGGAACGCTTCGCCGAATGGCTTCCGCTCATAACCCTCATCAAGGCGCTCGGCGTCGCCGCCCTCGCCTTCTTCGTCGCGGCCTCCGTGCCGACCGCGCTCAAATTCGCGGCCTCGGGCGACCTTAGGCTCATCCTCCCGCTCGCGGGCGAGGCGCTCTTCTGCGTCCTTGACGCCGCGCTCGCCGTTTGGTGCCTCAGGAGGAGCCGCGCGCTATGCAGATAATCCCGGTAGCGAGCGGTAAGGGCGGCGTCGGAAAGAGCCTTCTTTCCGCGAATCTCGCCATTGCCCTCGGCCAGGCAGGAAAGAAGGTCCTTCTCGCCGATCTCGACCTTGGGGCGTCAAACCTCCATCTCGTCCTCGGCGTGCCCTCCCCGCGCACGGGAATCGGCACCTTCCTGACAGGCGCTACGCCTTTCGAGGACGCGATCCTCGAAACCTCCTACCAGAACGTATCGTTCATCCCCGGCGATTCCGAGATACCGGGACTCACCGCGCTTAAGGCCCCGCAAAAGTCCGCGCTCACGCGAAACCTCCTCAAGCAGGACGCCGATTACCTCGTCCTCGACCTCGGGGCGGGAACGCACCTCGGCATACTCGACCTCTTTCTCCTCGCGAACCGGGGGATCGTGGTCACCGCGCCGTCGGTCACCGCGACCCTCAACGCCTACCTCTTCCTCAAGAACGCGACCTTCAGGCTCATGCACGCCTCGTTCAAGAAAGGCTCGCCCGCCGCGCAGTTCCTCGACGGGCTCAAGAATAACACGAGCTCGCTCCAGCGCATGTACATCCCGCGCATCGTCGACGAGATCGCGAAGGTCGATCCCGAGAGCGCCCAGCGCTTCCGCGCCCGCGCGGCGGCCTTCAAGCCGCGGCTCGTCATGAACATGATCGACGACCCGAAGGACGCCGACAAGGCGCTCAAGATCCGCCGCT
Source organism: Treponemataceae bacterium (assembly GCA_035352735.1). Taxonomy (GTDB): domain Bacteria; phylum Spirochaetota; class Spirochaetia; order Treponematales; family Treponemataceae; genus Teretinema. The sequence continues at coordinate 3,024 of DAOPYF010000105.1, forward strand.
CGTGCCGCGAGTACCTCAACGTCGACCTCGAGCACCTCGGGGTCATCTACCGCGACACGATACAGGACACCGCGCTCGCGTCGCGCCTTCCCGTCATCGTCTATAAGCCGCAGGCGATTCTCTCGCAGGCGATATTCCGCATCGCGGACAAGATCGTGCAAACCGAGGCCGAGGACTCCTGGGAGAACCCGGACTTCACCGACGAAAGCTTCCAGTCCGCGGAGATGGAGGCGGCGATCGACTTCGAGTCGAAGATGGATTACGTCGAGGAGCTCGTCGGGTCTGGAACCCTCTCGATGGGCGACCTCGCCGAGACGATCAAGAGCCAGCAATACGAGATTTCCGTCTTGCGCAAGGAAAACCTCCTGCTCAAGAATAAGATAGCCCAAGCCCTCCAGCAGGGATTTAGGCTCTGACCGGGGGACGGCGCAAAGAATGGCAAAACGCGAATGGGCACTCGAAGAAAACCCGAAGAACAAGCGCTGGTACCTTTCGATCCCGGAAGGGCTTGCCGATGAAGGCTATCCATCGGTCGAGGACATCAAGTTCCGCGCATCCGAAAAAGGGATAGACCCCAACAAGCTCTGCTCCGACGCAACCCTCGAGAAAAACCTCGGGAAGGCGCTCGCGCTTTTGGGCGAGGAGTTCTCCTTTCCCGTCGTCATCGAGCCCACCTTCGACGTGCGGCTCACGGTGAGCCAGGACAAGACGAAGGCAACCCTGTACATCCGCAAGGCCTCGGACCGGCGCGACTACGTCGACCTCAGGCTCGTCTCCGCGGCGATCAACAACAGCCAGGTGAAGGGCATCGACGTCGAGCGGCTCAAGGAAAAGATCAACGCGTTCTCGCGAAGCCCGGTCATGGAGCTCGAGGACTATATCCTCGCCGAGGGAAAGCCCGCGGGTCGCGGCAAGGACCGCACGCTCATTTGCAAGGTCGACTGGCTCCCCGACTCGGATACCGCGGAAATCGCGGCGCGGGTCGGCGCGGGCGAGAAGCAACGATACGCGCGCGTGGCGAAGGACCAAATCCTTTTCGAGCTTTCGCCCGTCGAGTCCGGCGAGCCGGGAACCGACGTGTACGGCAAGGAGATCCCGGGGCTTCCCGGCAACGATCCCTACATCCAAATGGGCGAGGGCGTGACGATCGGGCCCGCCGGGGTTAAGGCCGAGCGGGCGGGACTCCTCGTCGCCTCGGGCGAAGAGGGCTCCTCGCTTTCCGTCGGCGTCCTTCCCTATCAGGACGGGAGGGCGACGGTCATCGTCTCCAACGACAACCAAACCGCGAGCGTCATCCTCGAGTCCGAGGAAGGCAACGGCAAGCCGCTCACCGTCGAGATGGCGACCGCCGCGCTCGAGGAAAAAAAGATTCGCGGGAACATCAAGGCCGATCTCATCCAGGACGCGGTCGCCGAGGTTCGCGCATCGCGGAAAAGCCGCGAGATCATCGTGCTCCGCGGGTCCCGGCCGGTCACCCCGAACGGCTACCGCGTCGTCAACTTCACCGACATCCCCGAGACCGGCAAGGCCGTCAACGTCAACGTGGGGGACCGCATCCTCTCATTGCAAAAACTCCCCGTTGGCTCGGACGGCATCGACGTGTTCGGCAACGCGCTCAAGGCCTCGACCGCCGGCCACGAGGACGCGCCCGAGCATGACGATACCATCGAGGAAGTTACCGAGGGCGACGCGACCGTGTTCAAGGCCCGCGTCGCCGGGGAGATTTCCCTCCACGGAACGAAATGGTCGGTCTCGGACACGAGAAGCTCGACCGGGGACGTCGACGACAAGATCGGGGACATTGATTTCCCCGGAAACCTCGTGCTCACCGGCAACGTGCTCAACGGCCGCTCGGTGAAGGCCGCGGGAAACCTCACCGTCAACGGAAGCGCCGGCGCCTCGCTCGCGCAGGCCAGCGGGACGCTCACGATGACGGGCGGAATCAAGGGAGCAGGGCGCGGCACCGCGTGGGCGCGCCAGGAGATCAACCTCGGCTTCGCCGAGAACGCGCGCGTGCTCGCTGGGCAAAACATAACGATCGAGAAATACTGCTTTCAGTGCATGGTCAAGACGGGCGGGCAACTCATCATGAAGGGCACCCCGGGCGTTCTCCTCGGCGGCAGCGTCCGCGCGTCGAAGGGCATCGAGGTATACGAGCTTGGCTCCGACAAGACGATCAGGACGGTCATCTCCTTCGGGCAAAACTACCTCGTCGGCGACCAGATCGAGGTCTGCGAGCGGGAGGGGGAGAAGATCCGCGAGACCGTCGAGCGGCTCAACACGGAGATGAAAAAACTCTCGAACACCGATCCCCGCATCCAGGAGCTCCGCAGAAGAAAACTCGAGCTCCTCAAGCGAAACGACAAGCTCACCGTTCGAGTATTCACGCTCAAGGAGCAGTTCGAGACCCATATCCTGTCGCACGTGCGCGTCGAGAACACCGTGTATCCCGGCGTCGTGCTCGAAAGCCACGGGCGATACTACGAGGTCCGCAAGATGCAAAACCACGTGATCTTCGCCTTCGACCAACGAACCGGCCAAATCACGTGCAAGCCGATAGACTGACAAAAAAAACCGAGGAGTCTAACCCATGTTCCTGAGCATCGCCTATCCGTCGTGGATCCACCCCGAGATCATACCCGGACTGCCGTTCCTTCGCTGGTACGGCCTCATGTACGTCTTCGCGTTCGCGACCGCGTACGCCCTCTTCCGCGTCCAGGTGAGCAAGGGCGAGCTTCAAAAAGCGGAATCGCGCGGCGTGGCCGTTTCGGACGACGAGGTCGTGAGCTTCTTCACGTGGGGGATCGTCGGCCTTCTCGTCGGCGCGCGGATATTCGCGACCCTCGTGTACGACACGGCGGGCGACTACTGGCATAGGCCTTGGCTCATCTTCTGGCCGTTCGACGCGGCGGGCAATTGGACGGGCTTCCAGGGTATGTCGTACCACGGCGGCTTCATCGGCGGCTTCTTCGGCATGCTCTTCTGGTCGATCCGCTACAAGCGAAACTTCCTCGCGTGGTGCGACACGATGGCCGGGGCGATCCCGCTCGGCTACACCTTCGGCCGCCTCGGCAACTTCCTGAACGGCGAGCTCTACGGGCGCATCACGACAAGCCCGATCGGGATGGTCTTCCCCGACGCGGCGCGGCTCCCGCTTTCCGCCGACTGGGTACGCGCGACCGTGCTCAAGCTCCGCATGAGCGTCCCTGAGGGGGCGCTCGAGGTTAACCTCCCGAGGCACCCGAGCCAGCTCTACGAGGCGTGCTTCGAGGGCCTTCTCCTGTGGCTCATCATCTGGTTTATCTTCCGCAAAAAGCGGCCGTTCAACGGCTTTCTCACCGCGGTCTACACGATCGGCTACGGCCTCTTCCGCTTCGTCATCGAGTATTTCCGCGAGCCCGACGCAGACATCGGGTACCGAATCACCGCGGGAGGGAACCCCGCGCCGATCTACGTGAACGAGTCCCTTTTCAACCTCTCGACCGGGCAGCTCCTGTGCTCGGCGATGATCCTCGGCGGGATCGCGTTCATCGTCGTCCGCGCGATCCAGACGAAAAGGGCCGCGCGCTGATGGCGAACGACCGCGTCCACCTGATGGGCGAGTTTAACGACAGCCTCGACGACATCCGATCCACGCTCTACAGGCTCCTCGAGTTCGAGGCGGAGGATTACTCCGAAAAAAAGGACCTCGCGAAACGCGAGGTCCTCAACGCCCTGAACGAGCTCAGAATCACGATAGATAATCTTTGAGCCCCGCGCCGTACGCGATCGGCGACCGAACGGATCGGGCGCCGACGCGACGCGCGCGGCTTATTTTTTCAAGAGCTCGGCAAGCTTCTCCGCGGTGAAGCCGAGGTGGCTCGCGACCTTATTCGCGGGGCCGGACTCGCCGAAGCGATTGATCGAGAAAGCGTCCTCTTTCGAAGAGACCCATCCTTCCCATCCCATCCTGACGCCCGCCTCGGCGGTGACGATCCGGACCTTGCCCGGCTCGCCGCCGATGATCGCGTTCTGGATCACCGCGCTCTGCGCCTCGAAGAGTTCCTTCGACATGACCGACACGACGCGAATCTTCTTCTCGGGGACGAGCTTCGCCGCGGCGATCGCCATGGAAACCTCGGAGCCGGTCGCGAGGATCGTGATCTCGGGCTTGTCGCCGCCCTTGTGCGCGACGTACGCGCCGCACTCGATCGTGTGCTTCCAATCCGGGTCGTCCTTCGCGAAGACCGCGATGTTCTGCCGGGTGAGCGCGAGGCAGACCGGTCCGTCCTTGCGGGCGAGGGCCATCTTCCACGCGAGCGCGGTTTCCTCGGCGTCGGCCGGGCGGTACACGTGGACGTTCGGGATCGCGCGGAGGGAGGCGATCGTCTCGATCGGCTGGTGGGTCGGGCCGTCCTCGCCGACGAATATCGAGTCGTGGGTGAGCACGTAGATCGACGGGATTTTCATGAGCGCGGCGAGGCGAAGCGCGGGCCTGAGGTAGTCGGCGAACACGAGGAAGGTCGCCGAGAAGGCGCGGAAGCCGCCGTGGATCTGAATGCCGTTGGTGATCGCGGCCATGGAGAACTCGCGCACGCCGTAATGGAGGTAGCGGCCGGCGCGGCTCGCCTCGCCGTACGACTGGGCGCCCTTGATGGCGACGGCGTTCGGGCCCTGGAGGTCGGCCGATCCGCCGACGAGGTTCGGGAGCGCGGCGGCGAAGGCGTTGAGCGCGGTGTTGCTCGCGGTGCGGGTAGCGATGCTCTCGCCTTCCTTAAAGGCGGGGAGCTGCGCGGCGGCGAGGAGCTTCGCGTCGATTCCGCCGGGAGCGAACGACTCGTCCCATCCCTTCCGGAGCTCGGGGTTCTTCTTGGACCAAGCGTCGAACAGGGTCTTCCACGAAGCCTCGGCCGCGGCAAGCGCCTTCCGGCGCTCGGCGAAGAAGGCGTACGCCTCGGGAGCGACGTAGAAATCCTTCGCGGGGTCGAGGCCAAGGCACTTCTTGGCCTCGGTGACGCCCTCTGCCCCGAGCGGGGCGCCATGGGCCTTCGAGGTTCCGCAGACGCTCGGCGCGCCCTTTCCGATCACGGACTTGAGCATGACGAGCGAGGGCTTACCGGCCTTCTTCGCCTTTTCGACGAGGTGCTCGATCCCCGCGTAGTCGTACATGTCCCCGTGAAGCACGTTCCAGCCATAGGCCTCGTAGCGCTTCGCGATGTCCTCGGTGAAGGTCATGTCGGTGCATCCGTCGATGCAGATGCGGTTCTCGTCGTAGAAGACGATGAGCTTGGCGAGCTTATGGTGACCGGCGAAGCTCGAGGCCTCTGAGGAGATGCCTTCCATGAGGCAGCCCTCGCCGACGAGCGCGTAGGTGTAGTGGTCGACGACCTTGTGCTCGCTCGTGTTAAAGCGCGCGGCGAGCATCGATTCGGCGATGGCCATGCCGACCGCGGAGGATACGCCCTGGCCGAGGGGGCCGGAGGTGATTTCCACGCCGGCCGTGTAGCCGTACTCGGGATGGCCGGGGCAGCGCGAGCCGATCTGGCGGAAGTTCTTGATATCCTCGAGGGGAAGATCGTAGCCGGAGAGGTGGAGGATGGAATACAGGAACATCGAACCGTGCCCGGCGGAAAGGACGAAGCGGTCCCGGTCGAGCCATGCCGGATCGGCGGGGTTGTGCTTCATGATCTTGCCGTAAAGGACGGCGGCAAGCTCGGCGGCGCCAAGGGGGAGTCCGGGATGGCCCGAATTCGCCTTCTGCACGGCGTCCATCGCGAGGCTGCGGACGGAAAGCGCGACAGCGTCAAGTTCTTTACTCATTATGTAGCTCCTTACATGGATAAAAAATGCGGTTTTAAGGACTTCTTAAAGGTACCGTTGTATCATGGAAATCAATTCTTTGGTATCGGGCTTTTTCCTCAAGGCCTCGCGAAAGCCCTCTTGCTGGAAAAGCCAGGAAAGCCGGGAAAGAACCTTGAGATGGCTCTGCGAGCCGTTCGACAGGATCACGAAAAGCGCGAACACGGGCTTGCCGTCCATCGCGTCGAAGTTGACCGGGCGATCGAGGAAGCAGACATACACCCGTTGATCCTTTTCCTCGGTGAC
>DAOPYF010000106.1:0-9015 GCA_035352735.1 Treponemataceae bacterium
TCTTCTTATCGGCGAGCGCCTTGAATTCCTCGAACAGGACGTTGAGCTTTTCGTCGGTGACCTTATGTCCCAGGTACGAGAGGCGCTCCTCGAACGCGTGGCTGCCCGAGTGCTTACCGAGCACCATCTTGTTGTGCGGGAGTCCGATCGACTCCGGGGTCATGATCTCGTAGGTCGCGCGGTTCGCGAGCACGCCGTGCTGGTGGATGCCCGCCTCGTGGGCGAACGCGTTATCGCCGACGATCGCCTTGTTCGGCTGGCAGCGCACGCCGGTCGCCTTCGTGACCCGGCGCGAGGTCTGCCACAGCTGCGTCGTGTCGACGCGGGTCGTCATGCCGTAGTAGTCCTTGCGGGTGTAGAGGTTCATGATGATCTCCTCGAGGGCCGCGTTGCCCGCGCGCTCGCCCAGTCCGTTGATCGTGCACTCGATTTGGTCCGCGCCCGCCATCGCCGCGGCGAGCGAGTTCGGGACCGCGAGGCCGAGGTCGTTATGGCAGTGCACGGAGATGATCGCCTTGTCGATGTTCGGCACGTTCGCCTTGATCCCCTTGATGAGGTCGGCGAACTCCTGGGGCGCGGCGTAGCCGACGGTGTCGGGGATGTTAACCGTCGAGGCGCCCGCGTTGATGACGCCCTCGATGACCCGGTACATGAACGCGGGGTCGGAGCGCGAGGCGTCCTCGAGCGAGAACTCGACGTCGCCGCAGAGGTTGCGCGCGTACTCGACCATCTTGACCGCCTGGTCGTACACCTGGTCCGGGGTCTTCTTCAGCTTAAATTCCATATGGATTGGGCTCGTCGCGAGGAAGGTATGGATGCGCGGGCTTTCCGCGTCGCGAACCGCTTCCCATGCCGCGTCGATGTCCTTCTCGATCGCCCGCGCGAGGGAGGCGACGGTAACGCCATGCACGCCGCGCGCGATCGCCTGGACCGACTGAAAGTCGCCGGGCGAGCAGATGGCGAATCCCGCCTCGATGACGTCAACGCCGAGGGAGGCAAGGCTTTCCGCCACCGCGAGTTTATCCTGGAGGTTCATGCTGCAGCCGGGGGCTTGCTCGCCGTCGCGTAAGGTCGTGTCGAAAATCTTAATCTGTCTTGCCATAGTCGTCTCCTTTTCTGGTTGACTGTTGGTATGACTCTAGCGCGGAGCGAGGTGCAATCACAAGTCATTTAAGTATTATTTAAGTATTTTTTTATACTTTATACTTGTCATTATCTTGTTTTTAATGTTTTTGTCTATTATACTTGTCATTACATGCTATATCGGCAAGAACAGTACTTAAAACAGATAGCGGAAGCCCGAAAAACGGCTCGAATTATCCTGATCGCGGGACTTCACGGCTCAGGACGCTCGTCCTTACTCGCGGAAACGGCGCGATCGATCCGCGAGGAGCGGCCGCCCGTGAGGATCGTTAACGCGGGGCGCGAATCGGGGGTCACGAACGCGAAGGAACTCACGCAGGCGGCGCGCGCGCTCGGCGTCGGGCCGTCCGCGCTCTTCATCGACGACGCCGACCTCATCGCCCCGCTCGCGGAGGCGATCTCCGCTATCCTCGAAAAATACTCCGTCACGGTATTCATGACCGGGCGAAACACGAACCGCCTCGAGGCGGCGCTCGCGCCCACCTTCGGCCCGGCTGGGCTCGACTGCCTCGCGGTCATCCGGCTCTTTCCCCTCACCTACGGGGAGTTCCTCGCCGCGACAGGGATCACGGAGTCGCGCGCGGCGCTCGACCTGTACTGCAAGACGGGCGGGCTCCCGCAAACCCTCATGGTCAGGCCCGACTCCCCGAGCGCGGCGGAGTTCGCCAAGATCCGAGCGAACTCCTTCCTCCTCACCGAAATCGTCGAGGAGCACGCGATCCGCAATCCCGCGCACCTGCGCGCGCTCCTTGAGCTCGCGGCGCGCTCGACCGGGGAAAGCCTCCCCGCGCGGCAGGTATGCGCGGCGTTTCAGGCCGACCGGATCACCATATCGGCGCAGGCCGTCATCGATTATCTGGGATTTTGCGCCGAATCGGGCATCCTCGCGCCGGTGCCGACGTACGACATCGTCAAAAGGAAATTCGTCGACGCGGCGAACGTGTGGTATTTCGGCGACGCAGGGCTTCGCGCTGCCTTCTCGAAACGGCAAAGCCAGGCCGATCTCGCGCGAGCGGAGGAAAACCTCGCGTACCTCAGGCTCTGCGCCGACGGGTGGACCGTATGGCGCGGCAAGACCGGGCAATCGGGAACCGCGCGCGAGGATATCAGCTTTGTCTGCGAAAAGGGCGATAGGAGAATCTACATTCAGATGATCGCGAACGCGGCGACGCAGGGCGCGCGCCTCCGTAAGCGAAAGGCGCTCCTTGCGATCCGGGACGCGTGGCCCCGGTATCTCATCGACGCGGACGAAAGCGAGGAGGCGCGGGACGGCATCAGGATGCTCTACGTCCGGGAATTCCTCCAAACGGGAATCGCATAAGAACACGTTGCGCGGTATGGGGTAGATGCCCCCGCGCGATGAATGTCTCGAGCGATCCCCTGAGGCGGCTACTCGCTCTTACGGTAGGAAAGGGCGTGGAAAAGCGCGATCGTCTTTCCCGACTGGTCTTCGATTATTACCTCGTAGGTCCCGAGCTTCCGGCTTAAGGACACCTCTCGGGCGCGGGCGCGCAAGAGCCCAGAGCGGGCCGCGGCGCAGTAGGTAATGGATGCGTTAGCGCCGACGGCGGGGCCGCGGCTATTCGCGGCGAGCGCGAAGGCGACGTCCGCGAGGGCGAAGCTCGCGCCGCCCTGCACGGTATCGTTTCCGTTGAGATGCCGATCGCCGATCTCCATCGTCACGACCGACGTCCCCTCGCCCATCGACTCGACCTTCATCCCGTAATAGTCGGCGACGCGGTCGTTCCCGATACTTTTGAGTATTTTTTGGTCGAGCATCGGTCAGTCTTCCTTCACCAAGATCGCGTTACCGCGATCCATCGCGGTCAGCCCCGTGCGGACGAGCTCCATGATCCCGAAGGGCTCAAGAAGCCTGATGAGGCCGAGGATCTTATCCTCGCTCCCGGTCGCCTCGATGACGAGGGAATCGACCCCGACGTCGACGATGCGCGCGCGGAAGATATTCGCGGTCTCGATGATCGAGGCGCGCGCGGTGCCTTCGGCCCTCACCTTGATGAGCGCGAGCTCGCGCACCACGGTCGCGTTCGAGTCGCATTGCTTGATCGAGACGACCTCGACGAGCTTGGCGAGCTGCTTCTCGATCTGCTCGAGGATATACTCGTCGCCGCGGACGACGATGGTCATGCGCGAAAGCTCGCCGTTCTCGGTGACGCCGACGGTAAGGCTGTCGATGTTGTACCCGCGGCGGCTAAAAAGCCCGGAGACGCGGCTCAGGACGCCCGAGTGGTTCTCGACCAAAACCGAAATGACGTATCGCTTCATTGCAACTCCTTCGAATTGTAGAGTCCGAGCACGCGGACCCCCTGCACGATGCCGTTATCTTGGCTGATTTTCCCCATTTCCGCAAGCGCGGCGCGGATGCTCTCGCCGGCGACGACGCTCGAGCTCACGCCCTCGGGGAGGGACACGTTCGCGTAGAAGCGGTACCGCCAGGGCTCGCCCTGGATCGGGCGGGACTCGAGCTTGGTGAGGTTGAGGCCGTGCTTCATGAAGAACCCGAGCGCGGCGTAGAGCGCTCCCGGCTCGTTCGCGGTCGAGAAGATCACGCTCGCGTGGTTCGGCGAGGCGCACACGATCTCGCCCGCGCGCGCGATGACGACGAAGCGGGTATAGTTGCGGGGATTGGTCTCGATCCCGGACTTGAGCGACTCGAGCCGGTAGATCGCGGCGTTCGCCTCGCTTCCGATCGCGGCCTTCGTCACGTCGCCGGAGGCCGCGACGAACTCCGCCGCGCCCGAGGTCGACTCGGTCTCGATGTGCTTCCAGCGCGGGTACTTCGCGAGGAAGGCGTCGCACTGGGCGAGCCCCTGCGGGTGCGAGTAGACGGACTCGATGGTCTCAAGCGAGGCGCCCTTCGGCGCGAGGAGGGAATGCTCGATGCGGAGCGTCGCGGAGCCGACGATTTCGATGTCCTCCGAGCGGGTGAGGTTGTCGTAGTTCTCGTACACCGAGCCCGCGAGGCTGTTCTCGATCGGGAGCATGCCGAAAGCGGCGCGGCCGTCGAGCACCGCGTTGATCACCTCGCGGAAGTTCGTCACCGCGAGCGAGGTCGCCTCGCCGTCGAAGTAGCGGCTCATGGCCTGCTCGGCGTACGCGCCCCTGCCGCCCGCGCACGCGCAGACGACCGGGCCCGATCGCTTGATCGCGGCCTCGAGGGTGACGCCTTCGGCAGAAGGAACGCCCGATTTAAGCGCGGCGCTTCCGGCGGAGACAGGCACGACGCGGCGCGAAACGGAGCGGCCGACGACCGGCGCGAGCACCTCGATGTCGCGCATCATCTTCTCGAATTGCTCGGGGTAGAGCGACTGCGCTCCGTCGGACATCGCGCAGTCGGGGTTTGGGTGCACCTCGACGATGAGCCCGTCGGCTCCGGCCGCGATCGCGGCGAGCCCCATCGGCGGGACCTTGTCGCGGATGCCGACCGCGTGGCTCGGGTCGACGATGATCGGAAGGTGCGTGAGCGAGCGGAGGATCGGGATCGCCGAGAGGTCAAGCGTGTTGCGCGTCGCCTTCTCGTAGGTGCGGATGCCGCGCTCGCACAGGATCACGTCCTCAGTGCCGCTCGCGAGAAGGTACTCGGCGGCCATGAGCCATTCCTCGATCGTCGCGGAGAGCCCGCGCTTGAGGATGACGGGCTTACCGAGCGCGCCGACCTTTTTCAGGAGCTCGAAGTTTTGCATGTTGCGCGCGCCGATCTGGTAGACGTCGACGTAGTCGAGCATCGCCGGTATGTGCTCGGCGGACACGATCTCGGTGACGACGGGAAGCCCGTAGGCGTCGCCCGCCTCGCGGAGGATCTTCACGCCCTCCTCGCCCATGCCCTGGAACGCGTAGGGGCTCGTGCGCGGCTTGTAGGCGCCGCCCCGGAGCATGACCGCCCCGGACTCGGCGACGCGCGCCGCCGACTCCATGATCTGCTCGCGGCTCTCGACGGCGCAGGGACCGGCGATCACCGTCACGCGGTTCCCGCCGACCTTGACCCCGCGAACGTTCACGATCGTGTTGTCGCGCTTGAACTCGCGGCTCGCCATCTTGTAGGGCTTCGAGATCGGGATGACCTGCTTAACCCCCGGGAGGATCTCAACCTCGCGGGGATCGATGCCCACCTTGCCGACGGCGCCGAATATCGTCTCTTCCTCTCCGGCGATCTCGTTGACGCGGAGGGAGTTCTTCTCGAGGAAGGTGCGGATGCGCCGCTTGTCGTCGTCGCGTATATTTTTCTCAAGTACGATTACCATTTTGTTGTCCTCATGATGTCTGCGAAGATTCCCGAGGCGGTCACGTCCGCCCCGGCGCCGTACCCGCGTATGATGAGCGGGATCGGCGAGTAGTATTTCGTCGTGAACACGAAGGCGTTCTCGCCCCCGTGGATGGCCGCGAGGGGATGCTCAAGCGGGACCTCGATGGCCCCGACGCGCGCCGTGCCCGTCTGACCGTCGATCGACGCGGCGAACCGAAGGGTCTTCCCCGCGGCCTTGAGCGCCGCCATCCGCTCGGCGAACCACCCGTCGATGGACGGGAGCCGCGCGAGAAACTCGTGGACCGTCCCCGTCTGGTCGAAGCCCGCGGGAAAGGGAGAGACCATCGCGATGTCGGAAAGCTCGATCGAGATTCCCGCCTCGCGCGCGATGATGAGCGCCTTCCGCGCGACGTCGAGCCCCGAAAGGTCGTCGCGGGGATCGGGCTCGGTAAAGCCCTTTTCCTTCGCCTCGAGCACGGCGCGCGAGAAGCTCACGCCCTCGTCAAGGCGCCCAAACACGTAGGAAAGCGAGCCCGACATGATCCCGGAGAACGCGATGAGCGCGTCGCCCGAGGTCAGCATGTTCCGGAAGGTATCGATGACGGGAAGCCCGGCGCCGACGTTCGTCTCGTAGAGGAACCGCTTCTTGCTCGCCGAGGCGACCTCGCGGAGCTCGTGGTAAAACCCGAGCGAGAGGGAGTTCGCCTGCTTGTTCGGGGTCACGACGTGCATCCCCGCGCGGAAGATATCGGGATAGCGCTCGGGGAGCGCCCCGGTCGCCGTGCAGTCGACGAACACCGGGTTGAGGGGCTTTTCAGACTTCACGAACTGAAGCACCGCGTCGACCGACGAGGGCTCGGCCGAGGCCTCGAGGGTCTCCTTCCATTTATTGAGCTTGATGCCGTACTTCGCGATGGCCAGGCGCCGCGAGTTCGCGATGCCCCATACCTGGAGGTCGACCCGCGATTTCCGGAGTTCCTCCTGCTGGAGCCTGATCTGCTCGAGGAGCTTTCCGCCGACGGTACCGATGCCGAAGAGGAACACCTCGATCGTCTGCATCGTATTGAAGAAGAATCGGTGCGCGATACGGACGGCCTTGTCGCCGTCGGCCTCCGCGACGACCGTGCTGATCGAGCGCTCCGATGAGCCTTGCGCGATCGCGTGGATGTTGATGCCGCCGAAGGCGAGCGCCGAGAAGAAGGTTCCCGCGACGCCCCTGCGCTGCTTCATCCCGTCGCCGACGATCGAGACGATCGCCATCTTCGGGATGACGGAAATGGCGTCGATGAGGTTCTCACGCATCTCGAGGGCGAATTCCTCCTCGAGGACCTTCTTGACCGAGTGAGCCTCCCGCCCCTTGACGCAGAAGCTGATCGTGTATTCCGAGCTCGACTGGGTGATCAGGAGCACCGAGACGCCCGAGCGGCTCACGGCGCTGAAAACGCGCGCGGCGGTTCCCCGCTTTCCCTTGAGTCCCGCGCCGGCGACGCTTACGAGCGCGGCGTCCTTGAGGCACGATACGCCCCGGACGGGCCCGGCCGCGGGATCTACCGCGATCGAGTCCGCGGCGGCGATGCGGGTACCCCGCGCGGCGCGGTTAAAGCTATTGAGGCTCCACGTCTCGATGCGGCGCGCCGCGATCGGCGTGATCGTCTTCGGGTGAAGGACCTTCGAGCCGAAGAACGAAAGCTCCATCGCCTCCTCGTAGCTGATGTCGTTCACGAGCACGGCGTCCGGGACGATGCGCGGGTCGGCCGAATAGATGCCGTCGACGTCTGACCAAATCTCGAGCTTCGAGGCCTTGAGCCCCATCGCCATGATGGCGGCGGAGAAGTCCGAGCCGTTTCTGCCGAGAAGCGACGGCTTTCCCGAAACGTCCGAGCTGATGAAGCCCGCCGCGAGGAGCACGCGCGGCCCCTTATCGCGCCAGGGGAGAAAATTCGCCTCGGTCTTGTCGTATATCGGGTCGCCTTCGGTCAGGCGTCCCTCGGTGACGATGTACTTTCTCGAGTCAAGGACGCCGACGTCCTCCCCGCGCGCGCGCAGGATTTCCGCGACGATCGGCACGCAAAAACGCTCGCCCATGCCCATGATTCGGCACTCGATCGATTCGGGGCATTCCCCAAAGGACGCGACGGCCTCGAGGAGCCGCTCGTATTCCGCGTAGAGCTCGCCCAAGGCGGCGTCAACGGCCTCGCGCTTGAAACCCGGCACCGCCGACTCAAGCTCGCGCGCGATATCGGCATGGGTTTTCTTGATCGAGTCGACGATCTCCTTCGTCGAGCCAAAGCCGCCGATCGACGGCTGGCCTTTGTCCTGCAATGCGGTCGTAGTTGTTGTTGTGGTGGTTGTTGTTGAGGTACTAAAGTCACCGGTGGCGGCGGTATAAAAGTGCATGGCAAAGGTGATGCTATCCTGGAGCCTATTCGATACGCCCCCGACAGCCGAAACGATAACGCCCAACCGGTCGTTTTTCGACCGATCCTGGATGATATCAACGGAATTGCACATCCGCGCGGCGCTTCCCATGGAAGTTCCGCCAAACTTCATTACCAACATACGTACCTCTTAACGATCGCTTAACGCCCGAGAACACCGTTCCCATAGGGCCAGTATACCATAGCGTATGTGGATACCCTTAGGCTAGTATGAAATGCATATTTATGCATATTTCCTGTATTTTTAACGGATTTGAGCGCCACGCTGTGTAAGACTCGAAGCCTAGAAGCGATACAACGCAGGTTTAAAACTAAGAGGACCACACCCGGAATCATGGTGAATAATTCCCGGTGTGGTCCTCTTCTCTTTTTGTATTCAGTATTCAATGATGGGTGCAGTATAGATTGGAGAAATTACCTTGTCTTTGGAGAAATCTCCCGAGATTTTCAGCGGCAATCGGGAGTATTTCCCGAATCTTCTCAGACGCGAACGAACGCCGTCAGGCGAGCCCAGAGTCGCGGGCAAAGTTCAAGAGTTCGAATCGGTTCTTGACGTTGAGCTTCTGGTAAATGATCGATATGTAGTTTTCTACGGTTTTAATGCGTATCCCAAGTTCCACGGCGATCTCGGCGTTCGTCATGTTCTTCGCCGCGAGGAGGAAAACCCGATCCTCCTGAAAGGTCAGCTCGCTCCGGCGAGTCGCCGCCGCGACCACGCCGCCTGACAGGATTGGGGCGGCCGTATCCCCGGTATATTGGGAAAGCTGAATGGCGAGGGAAACGCTATCGAGGAAGAGGGTCCCGCCCATCACCGCCTCAAGCGCGGAAAGGACGTCCGTGCAAGGCGAGGACTTCGAGACGTACGCGCGGGCCCCGGCGGAAAGCGCCGAGCGGATATACCCCGCGGTAACGTGCATCGAGTACACGACGAACGCCGTGCTGGGGGACTGCTGCCGGAGCTTTCGGATCAGCGCGATGCCGTCCATGTCGGGGAGGCTGATGTCGACGATCGCGGCCGCGGGGTATTCGCGGGGGGCGTCGGAGAACATCTTCATCGCCTCGGCGGCGGTCGCGGCCTCGCAGGATACGCGCCAGTCGGAATTTTGCTCGAGAAAGGCGCGAAGCCCCGTCCGGAGCATATGATGGTCATCGACCAACACGAGCGTTTTCATC
>DAOPYF010000107.1:0-8899 GCA_035352735.1 Treponemataceae bacterium
GCCTTTCGCGGCCATCCTGGCCGCTTTTCCTCCCCTTGGTCGGCGGCCGCTCCGGTTCAAGTCCCATCGCCGGTTTTATTAAAAAAAGGACCGCTCCCTTCGGGAAGCGATCCTTTTTTTTGCCGGCGATGGGACTTCGCTCTGGTCGCGCACATCGTGTGCGCTCCCGACGCGCCGCCTGCGCGGCCTTTCGCGGCCATCCTGGCCGCTTTTCCTCCCCTTGGTCGGCGGCCGCTCCGGTTCAAGTCCCATCGCCGGTTTTATTAAAAAAAGGACCGCTCCCTTCGGGAAGCGATCCTTTTTTTTGCCGGCGATGGGACTTGAACCCATATGTCCGTGAAGACAGTGGATTTTGAGTCCACCGTGTCTACCATTCCACCACGCCGGCGCGTTCGAGAAAAATAGCAAAAACGGGGACTTTTGTCTATTGCGGGGAAGCGCCGTTCGCGGTACCGTTACGTATCAGTACCGGCAAATACCGAAGAGGAACATACTTCATGGGAAAAAACGGAGTTGCGCTTCTGTCGTTCCCCATGCACGGGGCGTGCTCCGTCCTTTTCGCCGCGGAATTCGTACCCGAATGCTCAGGAAAAAAGAAAGGATACGCACAAAATGGAAACCGATAGCCGCGCGTTACTCGAGAACCTGGATAAACTCCATACGACGATACTCGGCGTCGATCGAATCAAGAAAAACCTTGATCTGAGCGTTGACGACGTCGTCGCATGGTGCAAGGCTGCGCTTCGCGACAAGCGATGCGGTATTTCTCGAAAGGGAAAGAACTGGTACGCGGATATCGATGCGGGGAGAATCACGATCAATGCCCATAGCTACACGATAATAACCGCGCATCGGAAAAAATGACCGGAAGCCCGGCAATGGCGCGGTGTCGAACCCGCGATTGATCGGCGGTTTCCGCGCCCGCTTTCCCTTGACCGCGCGATATCGAACTCTTATCATTAAAGGTGACGGCGGTTCCGCCGTCGGAAGGACTTCATGAAAAATCCATTAAGAAACTCTCGCCTCCATTTTCGGTTCGTCCAGCTTTTTTTCGCCGTATCCATGGTATTGGAAACGGCCCTCTTTTGTTTCGCGTTCCGCTCGCCCGGTTTTCCCCTTTCGCGCATCGCGTCGATCGTGGGCGTTCCGGGGCTTGTCCTGATCGTCGGCATGTTCGTGGCCCTCGGCCGGATCGGGCGCTGTTATCGGGAAGACCTTTCGGAAGTGGAAACCTCGGGCGATCGCTACCGAGCGACCCTCAAGGCATTCGGTTTGGCGCCCACGCGCGCGTTCGCGATCTTTTCGGTAGGCTCGATCGCGTACGAGCTTATCGTGTTACTCGCCGCGTCCGCCTTTTCCCTGCTCGGTTCCTCTTTGCTGCCTTCTTTTCTTTTCGTCCTCTCGATGATCGTGGTTAACTCGGCGACCCTTTTCGTCCTTTGCGACCAGATCGGCTCGAAGATCCTTCTGTGCCAGAACGTCTCGCGCTTTCCCGGGGATCTCCTCGAGAAGTCGCAGCAGCGGAAGGCGTTCTTTCTCCCGTCGATTCTGATGATCGACGCGCTTATCCTCGCGATGTCGTGCGTGTTCCTCGTCGTGGAGCGCGGTGGCGGCGCCTCGGCGCTCGGCGCGGGAACCTGGATTGGGGTGATCGGCATCAGCCTGATATTTCTGTTTTTCAGCGAGCTCCTCCTCGCGTTCCTGGCTCAGGACAACGCCCTCGTGTATCAGCGGATACTCGACCAGATGGGGCTTTTGTCCTCGGGCGAGAAGGACCTCACGAAGCGTATCTCGATCTGCTCGGTCGATGAGCTCGGGAGCATCGCGGGCATGGTGAACGCCTTTTGCGAAAACCTCGGGCGCGACCTCGCCGGGATCAAGGAATCCCAGGCGCGGCTTTCGGGATACGGCGCCGAGCTCGGGGCGAGCGCGGTCCAGTCGGCGGCCGCGGTCAAGCAGATCGCGGCGAACATGGACGGCGTCAGGGAAAAAACGGAAGCGCAGTCCGCGAGCGCCGTGGAGTCCGCGAGCGCGGTGCAGGAGATCGCGAAGAACATCGAGTCACTCGACCATCTCATCGGCTCGCAGTCGGCGAGCGTCGCCGAATCCTCGGCGTCGGTCGAGGAGATGATGGGAAACCTTTCGTCGATCAACGCCTCCGTCGAGAAGATGGCCGCGCAGTTTAAGGAGCTTTCCTCGGCGGCGGGCGAGGGCACGCGGAACCAAGCCGTCACGAGCGAGCGCATCGAGAAGATCGCCGAGCGCTCCGAGGCGCTTCAGGAAGCGAACCTCGTCATCGCCAAGATCGCCTCGCAGACGAACCTTCTCGCGATGAACGCCGCGATCGAGGCCGCGCACGCCGGCGAGGCGGGGCAGGGCTTTTCGGTCGTCGCCGACGAGATCAGGCGTTTGGCCGAGACCTCGGCAAAGGAATCGGGGACCATCAAGAAGGAACTCGCCGCCGTCCGCTCCGCTATCAGCGAGGTCGTCGCGGCGTCGAAGGCGTCGGGGGATTCGTTCGCCCAGGTCGTTAACCGGATCGGCTCGACCGACGAGATCGTGAGCCTCATCCAGAGCGCGACGCGCGAGCAGCAGGAGGGCATCAAGCAGATCATGGAAGCCCTCAAGGCGATGAACGAGATAACCGCGCAGGTCCGGTCCGGTTCGCGGGAAATGAGCGCGGGCAACGCGATGCTGCTCAATGAGATGTCCCGGCTTCAGGCCGCGGCCATCGAAATTAAGAACAATATCGACGAAATGGCCGCCGGGATACGCGAGGTATCCGCGGGAACCGCGAAGGTTTCCGAGATCGCCGAGTCGACCCGCTCGACTATCGTCAAATCGGCCGCCGTCGTCGACGGGTTCAAGATCGCGGAGTAAACGGCGCTCCGGTTCGCGTTTGCGGTGTCGGCTCGCGTCGTAGCGGCCTCATGGGCGGGGAGCGGTTATTTATTTCGCTTTTCTCGACGATTTCTGTTGCGTAAATCTTTGTCCCCTGGTATGCTGTATCTATAAATAGATACAGAAGGAGCTACCATGCCAGCCGACAAACGACCCGTTTCGCCCGTCAAGATTATCCTGTCCGAAGCGGAGATGCCCCGTCAGTGGTATAACATCGCCGCCGATTTCCGCACCCCGATGCTGCCGCCGCTCGGTCCCGACGGAAAGCCCGTCACGCCCGAGATGATGAGCGCGATCTTCCCGATGAACCTCATCGAGCAGGAGATGTCGAGCCAGCGCTGGTTTGATATCCCCGAGGAAGTTCTGCAGATCCTCTATCGCTGGAGGCCGTCGCCGCTCCATCGCGCGCTCGCGCTCGAGCGCCTGCTCGACACCCCCGCGCGCATCTATTATAAGAACGAATCGGTATCGCCGGCGGGCAGCCACAAGCTCAACACCGCGATCGCGCAGGCCTACTATAATAAGGTCGCCGGAACGAAGCACATCACGACCGAGACCGGCGCGGGCCAGTGGGGAAGCGCGCTTTCCTACGCGTGCACGGCCATGGGCCTCACCTGCAAGGTGTACATGGTCAAGGTAAGCTTCGAGCAAAAGCCGTTCCGCAAGATGCTCATGCAGACCTGGGGCGGCTCGTGCATACCGAGCCCGTCGGACACGACCGCCGCGGGGCGAGCCGTGCTCGCGCGCGACCCGAACTGCCCGGGCAGCCTCGCGATCGCGATCAGCGAGGCGGTCGAGGAAGCGGTAAGCGACAAGACCGGCAAGACGAAGTACGCACTCGGCTCGGTGCTCAACCACGTCATGCTCCATCAGACCATCATCGGTCAGGAGACCAAGAAGCAGCTCGAGAAGGTCGGCGAGAAGGCCGACGTCGTCATCGCGTGCGCCGGCGGCGGCTCGAACCTCGCCGGGCTCGCTTTCCCGTTCTGCAAGGACAAGATCGAGGGCGCCAAACTCGACATCATCGCGGTCGAGCCCGAGTCGTGCCCGAGCCTCACGCGGGGAACCTTCGCCTATGATCTCGGCGACATGTCCGGCATGACCCCGCTCCTCCCGATGTACACCCTCGGCCACGAGTACATCCCCGACACCATCCACGCCGGCGGGCTTCGCTATCACGGCATGTCGCCGCTCGTCTCGAAGGCCGTCCAGGACGGGCTCATCGAGCCCCGCTCGATCGGGCAGACCGAGTGCTTCGACGCGGCGATCAAGTTCGCGCGAAGCGAGGGCATCGTTCCCGCGCCCGAGTCGAGCCATGCGCTCGCGATGGCGATGCGCGAGGCGGTGAAGGCGAAGGAAGAAGGCAAGGAAAAGGTCATCGTGTTCGGGCTTTCCGGCCACGGCATGCTCGACCTCTACGGCTACGATAAGTACCTCTCGGGGAACCTCCAGGACCACGAGCCCACGAACGAACAGATCGCCCGCTCGCTGGATTGCATCAGGAGCTTTCCGAAGGCGTAAAGAAGGACTGCGCGCGGCGGCCGCAAGCGTCATTCGCTCGGGGCCGCGCGAGCGTCCGAGTGGCGCGTCCCCCAAGCGGTTCCGAGAGCCGCCGGGGCGTCGCGCTGCCCCGCTCAGGCGGGCGTGACGCGCTGCCGTACTGCGCCGTATCGTGCCGTACTTTGCCGTAATATGCCGAACGGGTGCGCTTTCCGGACTACTCGTGTCAAAAGTTGCAGGGGGTAAGTGTTTTTTCCCTATAGACAAATTGGATAAACGCGGTACACTGAAAAGAAAATGCTCCCGGAGGAAACATGCATCGTGAGCGTCTTCGATTCGCCGTATTAATGGACATCACCTTTTCCGCGTTTCAAGCGGAGATAAAATCGGGTATTGATCGTTATCTTGAGGAAGCGGATTTGGACGCCGTCTATTTTGGTATCGGTGGGCTTGATGCCCAGAATCCGCTCGACCATGCCCGGATGGCCTTTCTCGATTTCGTCACCGCGGACGAATTCGATGGGGTAATCTATATCCCCGCCGCCAAGAGCACGCAGTGGGGCAAGGAAGTCCTCAAGAAGAAATTCGCCGCGCTCGGTTCCTTGCCGCGCGTGACGATCGGGCCCTCAGCCTTCGGGGAGGACTCCGTCTGTTTCGACAATGAGCAGGGGATGACCGCGATCATGCGCCATCTGATCGCGGATCATGGGTATCGGCGCTTCGCCTATGTGTCGGGTCCCCTTTCCAACTCCGAGGCGATTATCCGTCTTGGCGCGTATCGGGCGGCGCTCGATAAAGCAGGGCTTCCCCATGGTAGGGAATCGGAGTATGAGGGGAATTTTCAGACCCTTTCGGGTTCCGAAGCCGTACCCTATTTGCTCGACGGGGGTAAGGTAAGGCCTGAGGTCATTGTTTGCGCAAACGACCGCATGGCGTTTGGCGTTTGGAAGGCCCTTGAGCGATGCGGGATACGCGTCCCCTTCGACATCGCCGTTACCGGATATGATGATACCCTCCTCTTGAGCGCGCTTTCCCATCAGTTTACGACCGCTAGGCAGTCGTTTGACCGACTTGGCTACCTTGCCGCGCTCAGGCTGCATGCCTTCGCTCAGGGAAAAAAGCCCCTGGAGCCCGAAACGCTACAAAGCGAACTCCGCATTCGAAGTTCCTGCGGATGCGTTGATGTCCGCACGCGAGGGCTCACCGTCGCGAGGAAAAAGCGGAAAGATCCCTGGCAGCAAGAGGCGCAGAATCGGATCGTCGAGCAGATCCGAAACGGAAGCCCGCCTCGTGGCGTAGGCGAGTTTTTGCAAACATGGATTGAGACGGTTCTCCATGAAATTGGCCAAAATGGGCGCCTGTATGAGCTGGAGGAATGCCTCCGCGATACGCGTGTCGCGATGAACGATACGCCCTGTGCGTCCCGCGCCGCGATGTTGCTCCCGACGCTCCATACCTTGATCCTTGAACAATCCGCCCAAAAGGCCTTTGCCGAATATTGGGACGAAAAGTCCTATTTAAATGAGTTTTGGCAACTCTTGGAGAGTCTCGAGGTTTCCCTCTCGAACGATTCCCCGCTTTCTGCCAATAAGGACGTAATTGCCCAGGCGTTGCGGCTTTCGGGCGCGCGGACCTTTTATCTTGCCCGTTTCGCTGATACCTCCGCTTTCGAAGGCGGCGCTACCCTCGCGTTTTCCTCGACCGCCACTGCGTCCGATTGGCAACCCCACGTTGGTTCCTGGATCCCCCCGGGGAGCCGATCCCTTGTCGCTAATATGATCGCCGTCGGCGAAAAACGGTATGGGTATTACCTCATGGACGCGAAAAGCCCGCAAGCGTCTACCTTTGAGTGCTTACGGATTGCCCTTTCGGGTATCGCGCACACGATGGTCAATCATGAAGAGCTGCTCAAGCTGCGGAAAACGGAACGGGCGCTTCGAGAACGAATCGCTGCCCTTGAAGGTGATAGATTAGAGACTATGGAGAAAATAGATAAAAACGCTTGATACTCCCTCGATTAGCGGTACACTATGAGCAAGGGACGGAGGCGGTATGGCAAAAAAGCGAATACGAATTGCCGTTCTTATGGACTTTGTCTTTTCTCAGTTCCAGGAAGAGGCACGGCAGGGGATTGACCGATACCGTGCGGAAGCGGATATCGACGCGGTGTACTTTGGCCTTGGGTCTATGGTTCCCGACAATCCCGAGGATCGCGCGCGCCTCGGGTTCTTGGAGATGATTCGCCCGGCGGAATTTGACGGGGTGATCGTCGTATCAACCTCATTCGTCAATTCTTCCAACCTTGATTTCGTCCGTGATCGGCTCGGCGCCCTGAAGTGCATGCCGATGGTCTCCATGGGGCAATCGATCCTGGGAGAGGATGCGGTATCGATCGACGACGGCGACGGGATGCGGCGGATCATGCGCCACCTGATCGAGGATCACGGGTATCGCGATTTCGCCTATGTTTCGGGCCCTCTCGCGAATGGGGACGCGGCCGTCCGCTATAAGGCGTTTCGCGCGGCCCTTGCCGCAGCGGGAATCCCCCATCGCGAGGAGTCCGTGTATGAAGGGAACTTCCTTCCCCCTTCCGGGGAGAGCGCGGTTGCCGAGCTCTTCGACCGACGCGGGCTCAAGCCCCAGGCGATCGTCTGCGCAAACGATTTGATGGCGTTAGGCGTCTGGAACGCCGTCAGAGAGCGGGGCTTGAACGTGCCGTTCGACGTCGCGATAACGGGCTATGACGACTCTCAGGTCTACGATATCATCTCGACGCAGTTTACCACGGTCAAGCAGTCGTTCGCGGATTTAGGCTATCAGGCCACGGGGCGGCTTCATGCGCGCATTCGCGGGGAAGCCTCAAACCCCTTCGTGCCGCTTTCGGCCGAGCTTCGCGTCCGGGGCTCTTGCGGTTGCGTGGATTACGCTTCCCGCGCTACCGCTGACCGGGCGTGCGCGGGCGCGCATAACGGCGATTCGACCAGAGGCGCCGCGATGAAGGCGCGGATCGGGGATTTTATCGCCGCGGGATGCCCACCCGAAGAAAAAGAGAGCCTGTGGCGCGCATGGCTGGCCGATACCGGGGAGAGCCTCGAGCATGGCGAAAACGCCTGGTGCTTCGAGAGAGTCCTCCAGGAGTTACGCGACCGCGCCCATCCGGCCGATCCCGACAGTCATACCGATCCCGCGCCAGGATCAGCCCAGAGAGAATCCCTCCTTTCGGATCTCTACGCCCTTCTCCTCGAGGAATGCGGGCACAAGGCCTTCAGCGAGTATTGGCGCGAAAACATCTTCTCGATACGGCTTCGCGTGCTCGTCGACCGTCTCCAGGATACGCTCGTTCAGTCGCGTTCGATTATGTCGCACGACGCGGCCTATCGGGAGATCGCGGACTTGTGCGGCGTCGGCGAGTTCCATCTCATGCGCTTCGCCGATTTCAGGAACATGCTTCGCGGTTCGAGCGTCGTGTACTCGACCGGCGTTCCGGAAGCCTCGGCGGACGTGAGTCGCGCGTGGATGCCGGGGCCGGGTTCGTGGTTTCCCCCCGGATGCCGTTCCCTCGTCGCGAACATGGTCTCTGGCGGCGACGAGCGCTTTGGGTACATCCTCATGGGCGCGGATGCGCCGCACGCGAGCGCGTACGAGTTTATCAGGATTCGTTTCTCGATTATCTGCAAGGACTTGCGAAAGCTCACGAGCATACACCGGCTCAACGAACAGTTGAAAAGCGAGGTCGCGGTGCGCGAGGAGACCGAGCTTAAGCTGAAGGAAGCGCTCGCGATGGTCGAGGAGCTTTCGCTCGCGGACGAACTGACGGGCTTACGGAACCGAAGGGGATTCTTCGCGCTCGCCGAGCAGCAGATCAAGTACCTGCGCCGGCAGAGCAGCGGTTTCTTCGTGCTCTACGCCGACCTCGACGGGCTCAAGGCGATAAACGATAAGTGGGGCCATAACGACGGCGATCTGGCGATCCGCGCGGCGGGAGAGGTTCTCCAGCTCGCGCTTCGCGAGTCGGACATCGTCGCCCGACTCGGGGGCGACGAGTTTACCGCGCTCGTCAACAAAGCGGATCCGCCGCATTACGCCGTGATCCGGGACCGTATTATCGAGGGATGCGAGCGAAAGAGCCGCGAGCTCGCCCGACCGTGGAAGCTCTCGATGAGCCTCGGCCATTTTCACGGCACGGAAGGTTGCCAATTGAGCCTCACCGAGATGCTTGAGGTCGCCGATGGCGAGCTGTATCGGGAAAAGCAGGCGAAACGCGTGGCTTACAGGATTTAAGGCTCGTCGTCGCCCGGTGTTTTTGCTTGTTTTGCCGGTCAAGCCGTGGTACGCTTTTACCCAACCGCGGAGCGCGGAATATCCTTCGTGCGCCGAAGGACTCTCGCCGCGCGGCGTGTAGGAGAAAAAAAGATGAGAAAAACGTTGCTTTCGGATTATGCCATCTATGGCCTCGCTATCGCGGCCGCGCTCCTGGCGACGGGCTGCGCGTCCATGA
>DAOPYF010000108.1:0-8899 GCA_035352735.1 Treponemataceae bacterium
TGGCGATCATCAACCTCATCCAGCAGGAGAACCCGATCCTCGTCGACAAGTATATCGAGGGGACCGAGACCGAGGTCGACGCGGTCTGCGACGGCACCGACATCCTCATCCCGGGGATCATGGAGCACGTCGAGCGGACGGGCATCCACTCGGGCGACTCGATCTCGGTGTACCCCGCGCCTAACCTCACGAAGACGCAAAAGGACAAGATCGCCGACTACTCGACGAAGCTCGCGAAGGAGCTCAACGTCATCGGCCTCATCAACATCCAGTTCATCGCGAAGGGCGACGACATCTACGTCATCGAGGTAAACCCGCGCTCGAGCCGAACCGTGCCGTACATCAGCAAGGTCACCGGCGTTCCGATCGTCGACCTCGCGACGCGGTGCATGTTCGGCGAGAAGCTCAAGGACCTCGGTTTCGGCACGGGGCTTTACAAGGAGTCGCAGTACAGCGCCGTCAAGATGCCGGTCTTCAGCTTTGAAAAACTGTACGGAGTCGAGACCGCCCTCGGCCCCGAGATGAAATCGACCGGCGAGGCGCTCGGCATCGCGCGGAACTGGACGGACGCGCTCTACAAGGGTTTCCGCGGTTCCGGCATCAAGATACGCACGGACGCGAACGGCAAGGGCACGATCGCCGTGTCCCTGCGCGAGCGCGACTACGCGGAGGCGCTCCCGATCGTCAAGCGCTACGCCGCCGCGGGCTTCAAAATCGTCGGGACGGAGGGAACCGCCGCGTACCTTAACGCGCACGGCGTCAAGGCCGCGAAAATCAACCGACCCTCGGAGCCCTCGCCGAACATCATCGACGCGCTCCAGCGAGGAGAGCTCACCCTCGTGATCAACACCCCGACGCGCGGCCGAGACAAGGAACGCGACGGGTTCAGGATCAGGCGCGCCGCCGTCGAGCATAACTGCGCGTGCCTCACCGCGCTCGACACCGCCGGCGCGTTCGCGGGATGCCTCGAACGCGGCATCGGGCAGGTTCTCGAACCGCTCGACATCGTCGAGATCTTTAAGTAACGGGCCGGCGTAGTCGATGGGAACCCGCGTTCGCATTCGCCATATCAAAATCGGTTTTGAGGGCGTCGTGAGGGACCTTAACTACGCCGACAGCCATCAGTCGCTCGCCCCCTTCGGGATGAAGTGGGGCCGCGGCGTGCTCGTTCGCGGGAAGGGCTACGTCGAGGCCATCACGGGGCAATACGTCATTTCGCACTCGAAGCTAAAAACCGACATGGAAGAGGACGAGACCTCGGCCGGCGCGTTTTACTACGGGTACTCGGCCGCGGACAAAACCCTCTATCTCGAATACGCATCGGACCGAAGTTTCGATTTCCATGACGAGGAGATCCTCGACGCGATCATGAACTCGATCAAGACGGAGAGCGGCCCGCTAAAGGATTTCATCCTCGAGTCCGACGAGAAACAAAAGTAGCCGCGCGCGCAAGGCATCACGCGTCGATCGGGCGAATCGCGGCGGCACGCGTTACCCCGCAAGGGTTAACGCTGTTTATCACGCATATGAAATCAGCACTCATAAAAATTTCGCTCATCCTTTTTTTCGTAACCGGGGCCGCGGCGTTTGCCGAAGAGTTTTCGCTCGCTATGGACGCGGGACGGATTGGGCTCGCGGGCGCCGCCGCATCCGGCTTCACGCGCGGCGCGATCCAAGGCGACGTGCTTGAGCTCTCGGCCATCCACGAGCGGACAGGCTTAGGAATCGAGTTCTCCCCGTTCGCATATCGACTCGTTACGGACTGGGATGGATCAGGCATCTCGCTCGTCAACATGGCTCTCTTTCAAAGAACCTTTTCGGTTAACGGCTCGAGCATACTCGGCCCCTTCATCGCGATTAATTGGCTTGATTTCTCTGGAACGAGACCCGCGTTCCGCGCGGGTCTCAGGTTCTCCTGGCGGAAACCCTGGACGAGCGACGGGCACGAGGCGCTCGAAGGCTTCCCGGTACGGCCGCTCATGACGCTCCTCGACCTCGAGGCTGGCGCCGCGTGGGGCGAAGGCATCGCGCAAGGATCGCCGAGATTCTACGCGGCGGTATCGGTCGACGCGGCGGCCTTCGCCTACCTCGCCGCCATGCTCTCCATGGGCACGGCGACCGAGCGCGTTGACGCGGTGCATCCCGGCTACAGCGAGATGCTCCCGAAAGACGGGAACGACGACCCGAATCCCGTCGCCATCCCGCCCGACCATCCGTGAACGCTTAGTATCGGTAGCGGAACGAGAGCTCCGAAGGGGACGCCATAACGGTGACGCCATGCTTGAAGATCCGGTAGTTCACCCAGGGAACGAGGAAACCCGTGGCGCTTCCGATGAGCGCGCCGG
This sequence comes from Treponemataceae bacterium, assembly GCA_035352735.1. Taxonomy (GTDB): domain Bacteria; phylum Spirochaetota; class Spirochaetia; order Treponematales; family Treponemataceae; genus Teretinema. Next base: position 2,346 of record DAOPYF010000108.1, read on the forward strand.
CGGCGACATCGGTCATAAAATGCGAGCCACCCGTCACGCGGAGGGTCGCGGTCGCGACGGCGAGCCCGTAAGCCGTGGCGACGGCGGGCACGCGATACGGCGAGTCGGGATACTTGATCGCGAACACCGCGGCGGTAAAGCCCGCGCCGTTAAAGGCCATGGCGGAATGCCGCGAGGGAAAGGATTTCTCCGAGTCTTTCGAGTCGAGAAAATCGTCGGGCGGATCGTCGAAGTACATGTACGGCCGGTCGCGGGAGACCGCACGCTTGAGAAGCTCGCTCGAGCCGAACGAAACCGCCGAGGACCCCGCGTAGAGGATACCGAGCTCGAGCCAATCCTTTGAAGGGGCGGCGCGGAGAAAGACGGCCGGAACGAGAATGGCAGAATAGCAGGTTACGTCAGAGACGATATCCTGCGCTTTCGAGTACTGAAATATCGCGAGGCGGTCAAAGGCGTTCACGTCGTCCTTGTCGAGCGGCGCGTCGCCGTCCGCAGCCCAGAGGCCTGATTGGCACGCCGCGTAAAGCGCGATCGCGACCATAAGGACCGTTCGTCGGTTTTTTTTATGAGCGTAGTTCGGCATCGATTCCTTCCTTGCAAGTGACGCGCATCGGTATGAGCGAAGCGTTTCCTACTATAACACATACCCTGGATGGATTGTTACCACGAGCGCGCGTCTTTCGGAAGGATTTTACCCAGGAAGGCAGGAGGCGCCTTCGCGGGCAAAGCGCTTCGCGAGCGAGAGTCGCTGGGAGAGGTTCTTCCCGGCAAGGCACCTTGCGGAACAGCTCCCGCACGAAAGGCACCGTCCGGCGCCCAGCGCGATCGCCCGGCCGAACTCACCCGCGTCCACGCATTCGGCGATCAGGCGTACGTCAAGGCCCGCCGGGCACGAGGCCGAGCACCGGCCGCACCTCGAGCATTGTGGGGATTCCCGAAACCGAGGCGCGCTTCCGCAGGCAAGGAAGTTCACGCCCGGCGTAACAGGATCGTCCTCGAAGGCGCGATACGCCTGCATGAGCCCGCCGCCCGCGAAAAGCTGTCCGCCCGATGACGTGGGGAACGCGCGAGCAAAGACGGTCGCAAGCGACTCTCCTTCCCGTGCGCGGACGACCCTCGTCGCGCGGGCGCGGAGATCGGCGACGGTAAGGTATCGTTCACGCGCGGACGATCCGTCGCGCGCGGAAGCAGAAGCAAACACGGCGCTGCGCACCGCAAGCGCGGTCTGCACGTTGATCACCAAAAAACCCTCTCGCGCGGGAATCGCGTCCGAAGGAATCGCGACGCCCATCACGAGGCGGATCAGAATGCGTTCGGCACCGACGGGATAGCGGTTAGGGACCCTAACAATTTTTACTCTAGCGGGAAGGCGCATCGCAAGATCAGGAGACACCGCGGCACGCCGCTTCACCGCGAGCGCCGCTTCGTCGCAGCCGCTCGCAACCGCAAGCAGCTCGATCGCCTCGGCGATTTCCGCGCCCCGATTCGCGAGGAGCCACTTATCGTGAACGAGGCCGGGATCGCATTCGACGCCGTTGACGATGAGCGTCTTACTCGGCGCGGGCGACGCGCGAAACGCCGCGATCTTCGCGTCGGTCGGGAAACCTGCCCCGCCAAGCCCGACGATCCCCGAGGCTTTAATCCGCGAAAGGATCTCATCGGCAGAAAGGCCCGCAATCGAAACGGAAGCGTGAGGCGCACTGCCCCCGAGAACGACGCTCCGCGCATCGCGTCGCGTATCGCCGGGCGCGTCAGCGAAAATCGCTTCCGACCGGTGCGCGATGCCGCGAAGATGGATAAAGCCCCTCGCGCGCGCGGGCGGAAGAAAACGGTCGAACACGCGCGAGAGCGCGTTCACCGCGAGAATGGCAACGGGAAGCGCGCACGCGGAAATACCGCCGAGGCCGAGGAGCGAGGCGCCCGATACCGCGCCCGCGAGCGTGCCGAGAGCCGCGCCCATGACGGGACGAGCCGTGACGGTCACGGGATCGGTCATCGCGACGGACGCCGTAAAAAGGGCAAGCGCCGCGGCGGACGCGAGCGCCGGATCGAAGGAGTGCGCGAAGCCTCCCGCATCGATAGCGCCACCCGCACCGATCGCTACCATGACAAAGGGAACCGCCGCGCCAAGGGCGAAGCCGCCGCCCGCGAAGGGCCTAAACGCAAGAAAGGGAAGGCAGGCGCACGCGGCGAAAAGCGGCCACGCGCGCGCGAGTGTCATAAGCGAGCCGCCCGTAGGCGCGGCGAATCCCGCGATGCCGCCACGCGCCGGGGAAAGCGCCAGCGAAGCGAGCGCCATCAAGGCGAGCGCGAGCATCGCCGGGTTGCAGACGTTCTTTCCCGTCCCGCCAAAAAGGTGCTTACCGAAGACGAGCGCGACCGCGACGGCGGCTAGCGTCAGGGGAAATGAGGCTGCGGGAGCGCACGCCGGCGCGAGGACCCACGCGACGCCCGCGGTGATCGCGGCCGAAACCGAGCAGAGGAAGCGCCGATAGCGGACGAGATTGCACGCGGCGTCGACGACGAGCGCGAGCGCGACGAGTCCGACGAACCGTGGCGCGTCGGCGGCTGAGCCTAAAAGCCAGGACGGGACCTGCCACGCGACCAGCGCGGCGAAAAGAAGGGCCATCGCCTTCTCGTTCGACCAGAAGGTCCTGACGAGCGGGAACCGCTTAACGCCGCCTTCCACTATCGTTTCGCCCCGGCGAAAAATCCGTGAAGCCGATGAATGAATCCATCCGATAGGTACATCTTCGCGCATCCAACGAAGGTATCGATGCCGGCTTCCCTGCATTGGTCGAGGACCGCGGCATCGGCGGTTTCGGTTCCCTGGAACCAGATGCGCGTGACCCCGGCCGCCGCGAGATCCGCGACGGCTTTTTTCGCGTTCGCCGCGTTCAGCACGACATAGGCCGCCTTCGGGGCGTTCGGGACCTCCCGTACGCCGCCGTACACCTTCACGCCGCCTTCGGTGAAGCTGCGCGTGTTAATCGGGTATACGGTAAAGCCCGCCTTCACGAAGTCGGCGTACACGCCACGACTAAAGCTCTTCTCGTCCCGGGAATACCCGACGAAGAGTATTTCCTTTCCATCGATAAAATCTTTCGCGGTCAAAGCCATTTTCTCTTATCTCCTTATCCCTTAGCGAATGAATAACTCACTGGCCGATTTGACCAGCGGACTTCGGTAATAATAACTGGGATCGACCTTTGCCTGGATCGCCTTCGCGGGGCACCAGTTGACGCACCCATAGCACACGTTGCAGTTCTTGGACCAGCGCGGCTTTCCGTCGACCAAGGCGATGTTATCCGCGGGACAGATTCGATAGCACGTCCCGCACCCCGTGCACGCGCCTGAAACGGTAAACACGCGCCGCATGAAGGTATTGCCTAAGGGGTTAACGAAACCCGTGAGGATGACGCGATCCGAGAGCGACGGCCGTTCCGCCGGAATGATCCGCTCGGCCGCGACGGACTCGGCGATCTCGTCGACTCGGCGGTCAAACGCGTCCTTGCTGAAAACCTTGCGCGGAATCACGAAGGGATGGAACGACAGGTGCGCATGGGCCGGCTTCATGAGGCGCGCGATCTGGGAAAACGAACCCGCGAGGTTTCCGGCGTACGAGGCGACGAAGAACACGTACTGGCCCTCGAGCGCCGAGGCCGTCTTCTTGAGGAAGTCCCTGACGTACGCGGGGATTCCGAACATGAGCACTGGAAAAACGAAACCTACGGACGAAACGCCCGATAGATCCTCCGGTTTAGCCACGGAAATGGGGATGACCCGCGCACCGTCGATTTTTTTTGACAAGGCTTCCGCAATCGCAAAGGAGTTGCCCGTCCCGGAAAAATAATAGATTACCGTTGCCATCGAGAACCTCCGTATCGGGCGGCGCAATGCTTGACCTTCGGAGCAATCCCCGGTATGGTAAGCGATATTACACCGTCGGTATACAAATACACCAGCGGTATACTTTTAGTCAAGCGGGTAAGGGATTAGGAAGGGAATATGGAAACGACGAGCAGGATGGAACGGAAAAAGGACGCACGGCGCGAAAGCATTCTCAAGGCCGCCGAGACCCTCTTTCTCGCGAAGGGTTATCAGAATGCCTCGATGAACGACCTTGCCGACGAAGCCGACCTCACGAAAAAAACCCTCTATTCCTATTTTACCTGCAAAGAGGATATCTATTATGCCGTCGTCGCGCGCTGGTATGAATCCCTGCTCGTCGAGATACAAGTGGCGGCCAAGGAACCCGGAACCGTCTTCGAACGCGCAATACTCGGCAGCCGGGCCTACACTCGGCTCTATAAGCAAAACCCCGTCATCTTCTCCCTGATGAACAACCTTGAGTCGGTCCGCCTCGCCGGAGGCGTCGACGAGCTCGCGGAGAAAAAAAAGCTCGCGGAAATCAAGCGCGAACTGTTCGCGCGCATGTTCGCCCTCTTCGACGAAGGGAAAAAGGACGGAAGCCTCCGCGACGACATCCCGACCGCGACGCTCGTCGCCTCGTTCATCTTCACCCTAACCGGTTTTTTTTACATGCTCTCCTCGAGCGGCATGAGCTTCGCGCGATACCTCAGCCTCGACATGGAAAGCTATATCGACACGAGCGTCGCGCTCATCGTCGATTCCCTCAAGGCAGAGCGAGCCTGAGAGCGAGTGCGACGGACGCCTTCAGCGTATGCGCCCCCTCGAGCAGGCCGGCCTTTTGGAAAGGATGGGCCCGGGAAGGGAAAGCCTTTTGCGCTTGAAAAGGTTGCCCTTCCCGGACGCTCCAGGCGATGATCGCATAGGACAAATAAGGGTCGCATGCCCGGTCAGTTTCTCGAGGATGTATATATTTCGAGTTTATCGCGTGCCAACCGCATATTTATGCATATTTCACCTTGATTATTGTTTTCGTTTCCGGTACCCTGATTTTATCAGTGAAGCAATGGGGCTTCCTGCGCATTCACACGCACCGAGCCACCTGGAGCGGTGGGCGCCAATGCGCGGGAAGCCCCTTTTTTTGCCCGTCGGGCAAAAAGTTGCGCGTAAGGGATTGATCCCTTTTCCGGGAATATCCCGCACTGAAGCCGTCCGATCCCGGAACGTTGGGGGAGAAGGTCGGCACCACCACTTTCAATTCTTGAGGAGGAATGAGCCATGTGTGGAATCGTCGGCGCGTTTGACATCAAAAAAAATACGGAGCCATTCCGTAATCAGATCCTGAAAATGGCGAAAACCCTGCGTCACCGCGGGCCCGATTGGTCGGGCATCTACTCGGGCGAAAAGGCGATCCTCGCGCACGAGCGCCTCGCGATCGTCGATCCCCTTTCGGGCAACCAGCCCCTTTTCAGCAAGGACGGCAAGCTCGCCCTCGCGGTGAACGGCGAGATTTATAACCATAAGGATATCCGCGCGAAGTTCGCGGGGAAATACGAGTTCCTCACCGAATCGGACTGCGAGGTAATCCTTCCCCTCTATCGCGAGTACGGCGCCGATTTTCTCGAGCACCTGAACGGCATCTTCGCCTTCGCGCTCTACGACATCGAGCACGACCGCTATGTCGTCGGCCGCGACCACATCGGCATCATCCCGCTCTACCAGGGCTGGGACGCCGAGGGCCGCTACTACGTCGCGAGCGAGCTCAAAGCGCTCGAAGGTATCTGCACCGAGATCCGCGAGTTCCTTCCCGGCACCGTCTTCGACTCGAAGACAGGAAAGACGACCACTTGGTACAAGCGCGACTGGATGGAATTCGACGCGGTTAAAAACGCGAAGACCGACATCGCCGCGCTCAAGGAAGCGCTCGAGGCGGCGGTCAAGCGGCAGCTCATGAGCGACGTTCCCTACGGCGTGCTCCTCTCGGGCGGGCTCGACAGCTCCGTCATCGCGGCGATCACGCAGAAATACGCCGCCAAGCGCATCGAGACGGATAGCAAGGAAGAGGCCTGGTGGCCCCGCCTGCACTCCTTCGCCGTCGGCCTCGCCGGATCCCCCGACCTCGTCGCGGCGAAAAAAGCCGCCGACTACATTGGCACCGTCCACCACGAGATCCACTTCACCGTTCAGGAAGGCCTCGACGCCATCCGCGACGTGATCTATCACCTCGAGACCTACGACATCACGACCGTGCGCGCGTCGACCCCGATGTACCTCCTTTCCCGCGCGATCAAATCGATGGGAATCAAGATGGTCCTTTCGGGAGAGGGCTCGGACGAGCTCTTCGGCGGCTACCTCTACTTCCACAAGGCGCCGAACGCGCAGGAGCTCCACGAGGAGACGGTCAGGAAGCTTTCCAAGCTCCACCTCTACGACTGCCTCCGCGCGAACAAGTCGCTCGCCGCGTGGGGCGTCGAGGGCCGCGTGCCCTTCCTCGACAAGGAGTTCATCGACGTCGCGATGCGGCAGAACCCGAAGGACAAGCTCTCCGGCAAGGCGAGCGAGGCGTTCTCCGCGGACGGCAAGCCGCGCATCGAGAAGTGGATGGTCCGCGAGGCATTCAAGGACATGCTCCCCGCCGAAATCGTGTGGCGCCAAAAGGAACAGTTCTCCGACGGCGTCGGCTA
>DAOPYF010000109.1:0-8609 GCA_035352735.1 Treponemataceae bacterium
CGCCGAAGCGGCCTCCCGAGATATTCACCGACCGCAACGCGGCGATGGGCCAGCTCGAGCTCGCGAACGCCGCCGTCAACAAGGGCGATTTCGTGAACGCGTACCTCTTCCTCACCGAAGCCTGGCGCCTCGCCCTCACCACGGACGACCCGGGGACGCGGATCAGCATCCTCCTCGCGCGCGGCAACGCGCTTTTCACCGAGGGTCGCGTGGACGAGGCGAAGGCGCAGTGGAACCTCGCGCTCGCCGAGGCGACCGACGCGGGGAATAAGGAGCTCACGAGCGCGGCGCGGATCTATATCGCGCGCGGCACCCTCGCCGAGGGAACGGGCGGGGAAACGCTTACGCGCGAGGAACGGAACGCGCGCGCCGTCGAGGCGAAAAAGGCCGTCGAGGCCGAGCAGGGAAACGTCAAGGGACTCAACGCAGCCTTCGCGTGGAAGGTCATCGGCCTTGCCGACAAGGAACTCGGCGACGCGAAGCAGGCCGAGTCCGCGCTCGAGAAGGCGGCGGGCATCCACGAAAGCGGGCGCTACCTCGAGGACGCCGCGTACGACTGGTACCTCATCGCCTCGGTGCGGTCTAAGGCGGGCGCGTATCCGGAGGCCCTTGAGGCGCTCAACACCGCGCTCTCCTTCGACCGCAGGGCGGAAAACGCGAACGGGCTCGGGATGGATTGGATGGCGATCGGCATGGTCGCGGAAAAGGCGGGAAACGCCCAGCAGGCGGCTCGGGCCTATCGCCGCTCCGCCGACATCTTCAACGCCGCGTTCCTCGCGAAGAGCGCGGAAGAGGCGGAGGATAAGCTCGAAGCGCTTGAGGGAAGGGGAAAGTAAGCGGGAACAGGCGCGAGGGTTTCGAAAGCGCGCCGCTAGAGCGCCGCTCGGCGCGAGCCGCTAATACCGGTAGACATACCCGACGGAAACGATCCTTTCGTCCCGATCGTGGTGGGCGGTGCAGCCGATGTTCACGTGATCGAGCACCTCGGTTACCTCAGGCGCGCGCTTATACATCCACGGCCTGACGATCGAATAGACGACGGCGGCGCCGAGGATGAACCCGCCGGTACCGGCGATAAGCTTGCCATTCGATTGGTCGTTGCTCGCGCGGTAGCCTCCATAGGCTAAGGCGCCCGCCCCGACGACCTCCCAGAACGCGACCCGCGAGCCGCCCCGGACGTCCCCTTGCATGAACGAGCCGATCCCGACGATCGGGTTAACGGCCGAACAGATAAAGCGCCCGGAAAAACCCGCGACGCTCTTCACGGCCGACATTGCGGAAGAGCTAACCTTCTTGGCGGTCTCAACTCCCGCGGTTTTGCGACCAAACAAGGCCTCGGTATCGGAATCCGAGGCCACCGTCATGCTTGAAAGATACTGGATCTCGGCGGTCTCGACCTTGAGGGCCTTGATGGTCAGCCGATAATCCCCGTTTAAGCGCTCAAACGAGCCGGTGATGAGGGTTTCCGCGCCGAGCATCGCGCCAAGCCGCTGTCCCGACTCGTCGCTGACATCGCCCGAGGTCTGAAAATCGAGCTCCGCCCGGATTTTATCGATATTTTGCCGATCGACCATGACGAGCGTTCCCGTCTGGAAAAGCTTGAGGGTCAGTTCATTCGCTATATAATCGCTGGCTTCTTTCCCGTCGGATTTAATCTCGACGACGACGGTCTTGGTGCCCTCGGCGAGGGCCGCCGAAATCCCCTTAGCCGAGACGGAAAGCGCCTTATCAAGGGTAACCGCGCGCTCCGCCGCGAGGGGCGCCGCAAGAATGGCGATCAACGCGGCGCATGAGGATAATTTTTTCATCGCAAAAAGGCTCCGTATACTTTCTTATAAAGAAAACACTATGTATATACCAGACAACGAGCTCACGCGTCCAGGGGTTTTCCCTCGAGCATCAAGCGCATGCGCCTCAGGGCTTCCCTGAGCTTGCCGATCTCGGTCGCGTAGCAGCAGCGGATAAAGCCTTCGGAGCCCGCGCCAAAGACGTTCCCGGGGACGACGGCGACCTTGTACTCGTTGATGAGCTTCGTCGCGAAGGCCTCTGAGGAAAGCCCGGTCTTGCGGATATCGGGGAAGACGTAAAACGCCCCCTCGGGCTCGTTGAGGGGCAGGCCCATCTCGCGAAAGGCGCTCACCATGAGGTTTCTGCGCTGCTGGTAGGATACCCGCATCTTCTCGACCTCATCCGCGCCGCTTTTCAGGCCCTCGAGGGCGGCGTACTGGCTCATGATCGGCGCGCAGATCGACGAATACTGATGGAGCTTATGCACCTGGGCCATGAGGTCGGCGGGGCAGGCGACGTAGCCGATGCGCCAGCCGGTCATCGCGAAGGCCTTCGAGAAGCCGTTGAGGACGATCGCGTAGTCCTTCATCCCGGGGAAGGAGCCGATGGAGACGTGCTTGTGGTCGTCGTAGCGAAGCTCGCAGTACACCTCGTCCGAAAGCACCCATATTTTATGCCGCTTCACGACCTCGGCGATTTTCGCGAGCTCGGCGGCGGGTATCATGCGCCCGGTGGGGTTGCTCGGGCTGCAGAGCATAAGGGCCTTGGTCTTCGGGGTGATGAGCCGCTCGACCGCCTCGGCCGTCGGGATGAACCCGGTCGGCACCGTGTCGAGCCTGACGAGCTTGACGTCGCAGAGCTCGGCGAGCGGCTGGTACGAGACGTAGCAGGGTTCCGCGACGATGATCTCGTCGCCGGGGTTAAGGATCGAGCGGAGCACCGCGTCGACGGCTTCCGACACCCCGACCGTGATGAGGATTTCTTTCTTGGGGTCGTAGCGAAGGTCGTAGCGCCCTAGATATTCCGCGATCGCCTCGCGAAGCTCGGAAAGGCCCCAGTTCGAGGTATAGGAGGTATGCCCCTGCTCAAGATGGTAGTAGGCCTCCTCGCGCATGACCCACGGGGTCGCGAAGTCGGGCTCGCCGACGCCGAGCGAGATGATATCGTCCCGGCCGATGATGAGGTCGAAGAATTTCCTAATGCCCGACGGCGGGGTCTTGAGCATCTTGGCCGAGAAACGGTCCTGCCGCTCGTTCATGCGGTCACCCCCTCCCGTCCGTCCTTCTTGCTGTCGACGTACACGATGTCGTTTTCCTTATACGTTTTCAGGACGAAATGGGTCTTGGTGCTCTTCACGCCGGAAAGGGTCGCGAGCTTCTCGGAAACGAAGAAGGCGACCTCCTTGAGGGTCTTTCCCTCGATGATGACCTGGAGGTCGTAGCCGCCCGACATGAGGTGGAGGGACTTCACCTGGGGGAAGCGGTAGATCCGCTCGGCGAGGGCGTCGAATCCGTGCTCGCGCTCGGGGGTAACCTGAATCTCGATGATGGCCCGAACGTGGTCGCTCTCGTCGGGAAGCTTTTCCTGATTGACGATCGCCGCGTACTTGAGGATGATTCCGTCCTTTTCGAGCTTTGCGATGGTATCCTTAACCTCCGCGACCGACTTCTTGGTCATGGTGGCGATTTCCTCCGCGGTAAGTCGCGCGTCGTTTTGTAAAAGGTCAAGAATCTCCTGCATAGTAGCTCCTTTGCGTAAACTGATCTGTGCATAAATATACCACATTTATGCAACCTTATTTAATAGGGGGACCGCTCGGGATCGCATAGCAATTTCCCGCCAATTATGGCATGATCTTCGGATAATTATCTTCGGAGGCTCTGTAATGAACGCGCCCGTCTACCGGTTGTTTGTCGAGCGGAAACAAGGATTCGAGAACGAGGCCCGCAAAACCCTTTCTGAACTGACGAACTTCGTCGGCATCAAGGGCTTGGAGGGCATCAGGTATTTTAACCGGTACGATATCCAAGGCATCACGGAGCGTGAGCTCGAGCTCGCGACCGCGCAGATATTCTCCGAACCCCAAAGCGACGCCGTATATCGGGAAACCCTTCCGATACGGCAGGACGAGACGGTCATCGCGATCGAGTACCTGCCCGGCCAATACGACCAGAGAGCCGACTCCGCGGCGCAATGCCTCGCGCTGCTCCGCGCCGGGGCCGATTCCGCCTCTTCCGCGCTCGTCCGCTGCGCGCGCCTTTTCGCCCTGCGCGGAAACCTTTCGGCCCGGGACCTCGAGCGGATCCGCGCCTACCTCATCAACCCGGTCGATTCCCGCTTCGCCGCCCCGGATAAGCCCGAGAACCTCGCGCTCGCCGTCGGCGAACCCGCCCCCGTCCCGACCCTCACGGGCTTCACCGGCCTCGACGCCGCCGGTCTCGCCGAGTTTAGGAAGGCGAAGGGCCTCGCGATGGACGACGCCGACATCGCCTTTCTCCAGGACTATTTCCGCAACGGCGGCAAGAACCCGACCGAGACGGAGCTCCGCGTCCTCGATACCTACTGGTCCGACCACTGCCGGCACACCACCTTCAGCACGGTCCTCTCCCGCGTCGAGATCGCCGACGGCCCCTACGCCGCGACCTTCCGCGAGGCGCTCAAGGCGTACTCGGGCCTCCGCGCCGAGCTTTACGCAGGGAAGGCCCAGACGAAGGCCGACGGCTCGTGCGACAAGCCCGTGACCCTCATGGACATGGCGGTCATCGGCGCGAAGGCGCTTAAGAAGCGCGGACTCCTCCCCGACATCGAGGAATCGGCCGAGATCAACGCGTGCTCGATCTTCATCGACGTTACGATAACGGACGAGACGGGGAAGGTAACGGGCACGGAGCCGTGGCTCCTCATGTTCAAGAACGAGACCCACAACCACCCGACCGAGATCGAGCCCTTCGGCGGCGCGGCCACCTGCATCGGCGGCGCGATCCGCGACCCCCTTTCCGGCCGCGCGTGGGTTTACCAGGCGCTCCGCGTCACCGGCTCGGGCGACCCCACCGCGCCCATCGAGGCGACGATCCCCGGCAAGCTCCCCCAGATCAAGCTCACCCGCGAAGCAGCCGCGGGCTTTAGCGCGTACGGCAACCAGATCGGGCTCACGACGGGCCAGGTCGTCGAATACTACGATCCCGGCTTCCTCGCCAAGCGCATGGAGCTCGGGGCCGTCATCGCCGCGACGCCCGTAACCTCGGTCGTGCGCGAGGAGCCCGAACCGGGAGACCTCGTCATCATGGTCGGCGGCGGAACGGGACGTGACGGCATCGGCGGCGCGACGGGATCCTCAAAGGTACACACCGAGGAATCGGTGACGACCGCGGGCGCCGAGGTGCAAAAGGGCAACGCCGTCGAGGAACGGAAGATCCAACGGCTCTTCCGCGACCCCGCGGTAACCCGGCTCATCAGAAGATGCAATGACTTCGGCGCCGGGGGCGTCGCCGTCGCCGTCGGGGAGCTCGCGCCCGGGCTCGACATCAACCTCGACGCGGTACCGAAGAAATACGAAGGGCTCAACGGCACCGAGCTCGCCATATCCGAGTCTCAGGAACGAATGGCCGTCGTCGTGCGCGCGAAGGACGCGCCCGCGTTCATCGCCGCCGCCGCGCGCGAAAACCTCGGCGCCGCGATCATCGCGACCGTCACGAAGGAAGCGCGCCTCGTCATGCGCTGGCGCGGGCAGACCATCGTCAACATCGAGCGGAGCTTCCTCGACACCGCCGGCGCGAAGCGCCAGGCCGAGGCGCTCATCGCCTCTCCGCGCGCGGCCTGGGCATGGCGGCTCGCGGGAACGGCAGATGCCGCGGCCCAGGCGGACAATCCCCTCGAGGCCCGCTGGCTTTCTACCCTTTCGGACCTCTCCGTCGCCTCGCAGCGCGGGCTTACCGAGCGCTTCGATGGCTCGATCGGCTCGGCGAGCGTCCTCTTCCCGATGGGCGGCGCCTACCAGGCGACCCCCGAATGCGGCATGGCCGCGCGCGTTCCCGTCGGCCCCGCCAAGGCGACGAAGACCACAAGCCTCATGACGATGGGCTACGACCCCAAGGCCGCCTCCTGGAGCCCGTACCACGGGGCGCAGTACGCGGTTCTCGAATCGCTCACGAAACTCCTCGCGCTCGGCGGCGACCCCCGCATCGCGCGGCTCACCTTCCAGGAATACTTCGAGCGCACCGCGAACGCCGAGGCGTGGGGAAAGCCCGCGGCGGCGCTCTTGGGCGCCCTCCAGGCCCAACTCGCCTGCGGGACCGCGGCCATCGGCGGCAAGGACAGCATGTCGGGATCCTTCGAGAACCTCGCGGTCCCGCCGACGCTCGTTTCATTCGCGGTCGCCGTCACCGAGGACGACAAGGTCAGGGGCGGATCACTTTCGCGCCCCGGCAACATCCTCGTGCTCGTCCAAACCCCCTATCTTGCCGACGACACCCCGAATTGGCCCGCGTTTCACGCGAACGTCGCGTCCGTCCTCGCGCTTTCCGCGACCGGCCGCGTTAAGGCCGCCTATCCCGTCACCGCGGGCGGCATCGCGGCGGCGCTCACGAAGATGGCGTTCGGCAACCGGGTCGGCGCCGCGATCGACTCAGGCGCTCTCCCGTTCATCAGGCTTCCCGCGGTCTTCGCGCGGGACCCCGGGGAATCGCGCGCGGCCCAAGGCGCCGCAGGCGTCGGGGACCCGCTCATCGACTCGAAGGCAGACTGCCTCTTCGCCCCGCTTTACGGATCGCTCATCCTCGAGATCGACGCGGAGGTCGACGACCTTCCCGCGCTCACCGGGGAATGCTCGACCGAGAACTGGGTCGCGATCGGAAAGACTCAGGCGGAGCCCGCCATCTCGGTGGGTAAGGTAACCGTCCCGCTCGATAAGGCCGAGCTCGCCTGGGAGCGCCCGCTTTCGCGCGTGTTCCCGCCCGTCTCCGGCCGAATCCCCGAGGGATCGCTTCCCGAATGGGCCGCGCGGCCCGTCAGCATGGAGGACCACGCCGCGCACGAACGGCAAAAGGCGCCGATCGTCCTTACCCCGCGCGAGAGGCCGCTCGTCGTCCTTCCCGTGTTCCCCGGCACCAATTGCGAGTACGACATGGCGCGCGCCTTCGCCCTCGCGGGCGCGGAGACGCGCATGGTCGTCCTCAGAAACCGCACGCAGGCGGAGCTTTCGTCCTCGCTCGCCGAGCTCAGGCGCGCCATCGATACGGCGCACATCCTCGCGTTCTCGGGCGGGTTCTCCGCGGGCGACGAGCCCGATGGGTCGGGTAAGTTCATCGCGAACGTCATTCGCGAAAACGAGATCGCCGACGGCATCATGAGCCTCCTCGAGAACCGAAAGGGCCTCGTGCTCGGCATCTGCAACGGCTTCCAGGCGCTCATCAAGACGGGGCTCGTCCCCTACGGCAGGATACTCGCGCCGTCGTCGGAGATGCCGACCCTCACCTACAACACGGTCGGCAGGCACGTCTCCCGCTTCGCGCGCACGCGCATCGTCTCCGACTCTTCCCCCTGGGCAGCGGGCGACGGACTCACCCCGGGCTCGGTGCACGCCGTCCCGCTCTCGCACGGCGAGGGCCGCGTCATCATCTCGGGAGAGCTCGCCTCCTCCCTTTTCGGGGACGGGCAGGTATTCACCCAGTACGTCGACGCGAACGGCAAGCCGACGATGGCCGAGCCCGACAACCCGAACGGCTCGCAGTACGCGATCGAGGGGATGACCGACCCCTCGGGCCGCGTGCTCGGCAAGATGGGACACAGCGAGCGGCCGCTCGACGGCCTCCGCGCGGGACCGGACGGGCGGGGCTCGACGCTTTTCAAGAACATTCCCGGCGATACATGCCAGAACATTTTTGCCGCGGGTGTGCGATATTGGCGGGGCTGACGAAGCCGCCGCACCGTGACCTCGCTCGAGGCACGGAAAAAAACTCAGGAGTTGCTATGAAAAAGAAAATTGCGATCGTTGCCGCGGCGCTCGTCGTCCTTCTCTCGGGATGCACCAAGCCGCAGACCGCGTGGATCACCGATTTCGACGAGGCCAAGGCCGTCTCGCAGAAATCGAAAAAAGACCTGCTCATCGCGTTCACCGGCTCGGACTGGAACGACCCGAGCAAGGCGCTCATCACCGGTACCTTCACCAAGGATTTCTTCAAGCGCGCCTCGAAGAACTACGTCCTTTGCAACATCGATATCGTTCAGGACGAGAAGCTCATGGACAAGGCCAAGCTCGAGAAGAACTACGGGATCGCGACCAAGTACGGCGTGCAGGCCCTTCCCTTCGTGGCGCTCCTGACGCACGAGGGCGACCTCTACGGCGCCTCCGCGACCGACGATACCTGCAAGACCACGGACGGCTTCTTCAAGTTCCTCGATACCTTCAAGGACGCGCGGAAGAAGATGGTCGACCTCAAGAAGGAAATCAAGGCATCGAAGGGAGCCGAGCGCGCGAAAAAGATCGACACCTTCCTCGAGTCCGTTAAGCCCACGCAGCGCGAGAACTACGAGCTCATGATCCGCGAGGTACCCACCCTCGACGCCGACGGCAAGGCCGGGCTCAAGGGAAAATACCAGCTCCAGATCGCCTACCTCGACGCGATCAAGCTCTATCAGGCCGGCAAGCTCGTCGAGGCCGGGGACTGCTTCCTCAAGCTCACCGCGGACGGGACGAGCCTGAACGGCGCGCAGCTCCAGGAAGCCTGGTACATGGGCGCGTACATGAACGCCATGTCCGGCAAGGTCGACAACGCCAAGGTCATCGAGTGGCTCGAGAAGGCGATCGCGGCGGACCCGAACAA
>DAOPYF010000110.1:0-8491 GCA_035352735.1 Treponemataceae bacterium
GGGCGCGTTTATTAGTTGCACTCAGCTACTGGAGGAAACCATGAAAGAGGGAATTCATCCCGCGTACAACGAGACCAAGATCAAGTGCGCGTGCGGAAACGTGATCGAGACCCGCTCGACCGTCAAGGACATCAACGTTGAAATTTGTTCGGCTTGCCATCCGTTCTTTACCGGCAAGCAGAAGCTCGTCGATACCGCTGGACGCATTGACCGCTTCAAAAAGCGCTATAACATCAAGGAAAACTAACATCCCCTTTGAGGATGAAAAGGACGCGACCCTTGCCGGGCCGCGTTTTTTTTTTGCGTGGTTGCCTTATAGCCCGGCGATTGGGGCGAAAAAAAAGGCAAAAAAAGATCTGCAAAACGGGAAGTGGGCGTATACTGTTTCAATACTTCATAAGGGAGAAGTCATGGCTTCCGTGATAGGTAAACTCGGCAGAATTTGGGCAACGATCGCGATAGCGGTTATTTCAGTCATTATCGGGCAAGCGTTTACGACGGCGTTCCTTTTCATCGCGCGCGAGACGCTCTCCGCTTCCGGAAGGACCGTCTCGATCATCGGTCCGTTCGCCGCGGGACTCATTCTCGGGTGGATCGGCGTCGGGATCATCCTTAAGATGAAGAAGCTTGAGCGAGAGCTCCACGAAAGCGCGACGTACGATTCGCTGACGAAATTGCTCAATAGAACCTCGCTCCTCGATAACCTCTCGAGTCTTATCAGCTTGATGAAACGCGAAAAGATGAATCTTGGCCTTCTCTATATAGACATTGACCATTTCAAGGACATCAATAACGCCCATGGAAACGCCATCGGCGATATCGTGATTCAGTACTGCGCAGCGACGATGAAGGCAAAGCTTCGCGCGAGCGACGTAGTAGGCAGGATCGGCGGCGAGGAGTTCGTGGTCGGGCTTCCGAACGTCGGCATGGATGGGGGAATCGTCGTCGGCGAGAAGATTCGCAAGGCGATCGCGGCGGGAAAGGCCGTCGTGTCAGACTCGCTTTCGATAAAGGTGACCGTCAGCGTCGGGCTAGCGGTCTATCGGCCCACTGACGAGGTCGACGTTGATCGGTTGCTCGTCGCCGCCGATCAGGAGCTTTATACGGCAAAGAAAGCGGGAAGAAACCGTATTTGCTTTGAGGAGCAGATCTTTGGCGGTGCATAGTGATTCGTAATGGCTGTGAAAAATAACACAGCAAAATGTAAAATAATATCGATAAAATACCCACAACATATTGACTAATCGATAAAATAATATCATATTCTCCTCAGGATCTGGAACGAACGGTGGCCGGCAATGCGTGGCCTTTCCCCATCCGAAGGAGATACCATGATCGTGAAGACAATCGACGACCTGAATGAACTGATGAAACGGGTGCGGCTCGCACAGCGCAGATATTCCGAGTTCTCGCAAGAGCAGGTTGACGTGATATTCCGTCACGCGGCGCAGTCCGCCGCCGAAAATCGCATCCGCCTCGCGAAGCTCGCGGTCGAGGAAACCGGGATGGGTATCTTCGAGGATAAGGTCATCAAGAACCATTTCGCGTCCGAGTTCATCTACAACAAGTACGCCGCGGAGAAAACCTGCGGCGTGATCGAGGAGGACGACGACGCGGGGATCGTCAAGGTCGCCGAGCCGATCGGCGTCATCGCGGGGATCATCCCGACGACGAACCCGACCTCGACGGCGATCTTCAAGAGCCTTCTCGCGCTCAAGACCCGCAACGCGATCGTCTTTTCGCCGCATCCCCGCGCGAAGAAATGCACGATCGAGGCGGCGCGGGTCATGCTTGAGGCGGCCGTCGCCGCGGGCGCGCCCGAGGACATCATCGGCTGGATCGACGAGCCGACCGTCGAGCTCTCCGCCGCGCTCATGCAGCATCCCGAGATTAACCTCACCCTCGCGACGGGAGGCCCGGCGATGGTGAAGGCGGCGTACTCCTCCGGAAAGCCCGCGATCGGCGTCGGCGCGGGGAACACCCCGGCGATCATCGACGAGACGGCCCATATCAAGATGGCGGTCGCATCGATCCTCCTGAGCAAGTCCTTCGACAACGGGATGATCTGCGCGAGCGAGCAGTCCACGATCGTGGTCGACTCGGTATACGACGCGGTCAAGAAGGAGTTCGCCTATCGCGGCGCGCACATCCTCACCGCCGCCGAGCGGGAAAAGGTCGGCGCGATCGTGATGAAGAACGGCAGGGTAAACGCCGACATCGTCGGTCAGCCGGCGTATAAGATCGCGGAGATGGCGGGAGTCAAGGTTCCCGAGGCGACGAAGGTGCTCATCGGCGAGATCAAGAAAGTCTCCCGGGAGGAACCCTTCGCCCACGAGAAGCTTTCCCCCGTGCTCGCGATGTACCGCGCGAAGGACTTCGACGACGCGGTCAGGATCGCGCGGGAGGAGATCGAGCTCGAGGGCATGGGACACACGGCCGTGCTCTACACGAACCCGGCGAACGAGGACCGCATCGCGCGCTATGGGCGCGAGATGAAGACCGGCCGCGTGCTCGTGAACATGCCCGCGAGCCAGGGCGCCATCGGGGACATCTACAACTTCAGGCTCGAGCCGTCGCTGACCCTCGGGTGCGGCAGCTGGGGCGGGAACGCGATCAGCGAGAACGTCGGCGTCAAGCATCTCATAAACGTAAAGACCGTAGCGCAGCGGAGGGAGAATATGCTCTGGTTCCAGGTACCGTCGAAGATTTACTTCAAGCAAAACGCGATCGCCGAGGGATTCAAGGACCTCGCCGGAAAGAAGCGCGCGTTCATCGTGACGGACAAGTTCCTCTACGACGCCGGTTACATCGCGAAGGTTACCCGCGTGCTCGACCGGCTCGGGATCGCGAGCGAGACCTTCTCGGAGGTTAAGCCCGACCCAGATCTCGCGACGATCTACCGCGGTCTCGACGTGCTGAACGCCTTTAAGCCCGACGTCATCATAGCCGTCGGCGGTGGAAGCCCGATCGACGCGGCGAAGATCATGTGGCTCATGTACGAGATGCCGAACGTGAAGTTCTCCGATCTCGCGATGCGCTTCATGGATATCCGCAAGAGGATCTACCGCTTCCCCGAAATGGGAAAGAAGGCATATTTCGTCGCCGTTCCGACGACGAGCGGGACGGGAAGCGAGGTGACGCCCTTCGCCGTCGTCACCGACGAGAAGACCGGCACGAAGTACCCGATCGCCGACTACGCGCTTACGCCGAACATGGCGATCATCGACCTCGATTTCGTGAAGGACATGCCGAAGCGGCTCACCGCGTATTCCGGGATCGACGCGCTCGTGCACGCGATAGAGGCGTACGTCTCGGTGATGGCGACGGACTACACGAACGGTCTCGCGCTCGAGGCGATCAGGCTCATCTTCAAGTACCTTCCCGCTTCCTACGCTGAAGGAGCCGGGAACCTTAAGGCCCGAGAGAAGGTCGCGTATGCCTCGACGATGGCGGGCATGGCCTTCGCGAACGCCTTCCTCGGCGTGTGCCACTCCATGGCGCATAAGCTCGGCTCGATGTACCACGTGCCGCACGGGCTCGCGAACGCGCTCCTCCTTACCGAGGTGATACGCTTCAACGCGGTCGACGCGCCGACGAAGCAGGCCGCGTTCCCGCAGTACAAGTACCCGGTCGCGATCGACCGCTACGCGCGCATCGCCGACTACCTCGCGCTTGGGGGAAAGACGGGACCCGAGAAGGTCGAGGCGCTTATCGCCGCGGTCGAGGATCTCAAGCGGAAGTGCGAGATCCCGACGAGCCTGAAGGAGGCAGGAATCCCCGAAAAGGAATTCCTCGAGCACCTCGACGCGCTTTCAGAGCAGGCCTTCGACGACCAGTGCACCGGAGGTAACCCGCGCTATCCGCTCGTGAGGGAAATCGCGGAGATGTACAAGAAGGCGTATTACGGCGCGTAAGGCAATACTGACGGCGACGCGAGTAGCGGAACCGTAGGCAAGGGGCTCAAGGGGAGATAGATTCCCTTGGGCCCCTTTTTTTATGGTACAATGCCCTATGGCATACCAAGCGAGAGACCGCATCGTCGTCGTAAGCGACGTGCATATCGGAAAGCGAAACGCGGACGGGAGCCCCGCCGGATGGTTCTACGGGAAATACGAGAAACGCCTCGAGGCGATACTTACCCGTGTCGCGGAAAACCCGCGCGTGCGGGAACTCGTGTTTCTCGGCGACCTTTTCGACACCTGGCTCTACTCCGTGGAGGAACGGCCCGAGACCGTGCGAGAGATCGTCGACGCGTGGATGGACGCGCCTTTTGTGCCGCGCCTTCTCGAGTGCGTCGCGCGGCTCGACGCGGTTTGGTACATACCCGGCAACCACGACATGCACGTGCGGCAGGCGGACCTTTCACGGCTGACCTCGGGAGGAAAGTCGATCACGCTCACCACAATCGAGCGGTATAGCGCGCGCGCGAGCGAGCTCATCGGATGCGAGGTCCATCTCGAGCACGGGAACGACGCCGACTTTTTCAACGCGCCCGACCGCGACAGCGACACCGTGCAGGGGCTGCCGTTCGGATATTTCGTGACGCGCCTCATCGCGAAGGCGCCTGAGTTCGACTATGACGCGGCCTTTCGCTCGTCCTACCGGATGGCCATGCTCGCGGAGGCGCGCGCGCTTGCGTCGGGGCATTGCGATGCGGGGGAAAAACCCGGTGCGGAATCGGGGATGGAAAGGCGGCTCGGGCATCGGTTCATCGAGCTTTTCGTCGACGCGCTCGTCGACTTCGCGAACGGTAAGCGGGATAAGAATGCGCGTATCGGGGACGACACGCCCGTGCGGATGCCCGCGGGCTACGCCTCGACGACCGTCGGCGAGATCAAGTCAAGATACTCATCGCTTCTCGGCGAGTGGCTCGAAAGCCACAAGACCTACATGTTCGCGGCAGCGGGAAAAAGCGGGCTTGATCGATACGCGCGGAAGAAGTTTGGCAAGGTCAATTGGTTTCTCTGGCTCAAGAGGCTGATGGGACCCGCGCGGACCGAGATGATCGTCGTGATGGGGCATACCCATTTCGGAAAGCTCGAGCGCGTGCGAAACCGCGAGCGCCTTGGCGTTTACGCGAACTCGGGCTGCGTATGCGAAAACGCGAAGCAGAAGGGCTCCCGCTGGGTCGAGATACGGAAAACGGCGCGCGGCTGCCGCGCGAGCCTCAAGCGGCTATAGCGGCGCGAGGGTGATCTTCCAGAGGCGGTGGATGCGCTTGTTCCTGAAATCCTCGGGGATGGAGGCATCGGTCAAGTCTGCGATTACCGTGTCCGGGCGCGCGGCGGCGCCGCCGATTCCGGAAGGATCGAACTTGAGCGAGCGGGAATTCGTCGAGAAATAGAGGCTTCCGCCGGGCGCGAGCACGGCGAGGCAATTTCTGACGAGCTCTTCCCAATCGCGGTTGATGTCGAGCGTCTCGGCCGCGCGCTTGGAATTCGAGAAAGTCGGGGGGTCGCACACGATGAGGTCCCATGCCTTGCCCGCGCGCCGCGCGGCTGAAAGGAACGCCTTGACGTCGGAATGCACGCACGGGTACCGCTCGTCGGGCCTTCCGAAGAGGGCCGTTTCCTCCGAGGAGGCGTGTCCCGCCCGAGGCGCGCTTGTCTTAAAGCCGTTGAGCGCGAGGTTATCGGCGGCCCAGGTAAGATAGGTTTTCGAAAGATCGACGGAGGTAACGCTCGACGCGCCGCCTGAGGCCGCATGCACGGAAAAGGCGCCGGTATACGAGAAGAGATTGAGCACGCGCTTCCCCGCGGCCTCTGCGCGCACCATGGCCCGCGCGGGCCGGTGATCGAGGAAGATGCCGGTGTCGAGATAGTCCGAGAGGTTCACGAGAAAACGCGAGCCGCCCTCGTCGACGACGATCCTGCCGCCTACGTTCGAAACCCGCTCGTACTGGGAGTCCTCGCCGCGTTGGCGTTTTCTGATCTTCGTAAAGACGCGTTCCTTCGGGATTTCAAGGACGTCCGCCGCGGCTTCCTGCATCGCGCGCATCCAGATTTCCTCGGCTTCGACGCTCTTTTCGTAAGGGCGCTCGTAGAGCGCGATGTGGAGAAAGCGGTTTTCGGTGCCGCTTTCCTGGTAGAGGTCCACGGCAAGCGGGATTTCGGGGATGTCCTTGTCGTAGAGGCGATAGCACGAAACGCCCGTGCGGCGCGCCCATTTCCTGAGGTGCTTGTATTGCTTTTCGAGGCGGTTCGCGAACATGACCGCCTGTTCGGCGTTTTTCGCCGGGCTATCGTCAGTCGGATTCATGCTTGCGGGCGTTCATCATGACGCAGAGCATCGCGTATCCCGAGGTGAGGTCTTCCTTCTGGACGACGACATCGTCGGGGATCTTGAGCTTGACGTTGGTGAAGTTCCAGATCGCGGTAATCCCCGAGGCGACGAGAAGGTCTGCGACCGACTGCGCGTGGGCCGACGGTACCGTCAGGATCGCGATATGCGCGCCCAACTCGCGGATTTTATCCTGCATGCTCTCGAGCCCGTATATCGGCACCCCATGGATGGATTTCCCGATCTTCGCGGCGTCCTGGTCGAAGGCCGCGACGAACTTGAGCCCGTGAAACTGGAATTCCGGGTAGCCGGTAAGCGCGGTTCCGAGGTTTCCCGCGCCGATGAGCACCGCCTGCTGGGTTTCGTCCCAACCGAGGAAATGCTCGATGGCGGCCATCAAGGCGACGACGGGGTAGCCTTTTTTCGGCTTGCCGACGATGCCGGTGATCGCGAGGTCCTTGCGGACTTGGATAGGCTCGAGGTGGAGTTCCTGCGCGATGACGGTCCCCGATATGTATTCGGTTCCCTCTTCCTTCGACTGCCGAATGATATGGAGATACGAGGGGAGCCTTCTGATAGAGGGAATTGCCGCGATTTTTTGTTTGGCCATGGTAAAGAATCCTTGAATATCGAGGGTTTTTTAACGATAAACCGCAATCGAAGGAAAGTCAAGCGATCATGGGTTCCTATGGAAACAAAGCGCGCATTCATGTATACTCGTGCCATAAATCCGCCCTATAACACTATACGAGGAGCCTCAAGCGTATGTACGAACCGGTAGATCCCAAGGTTAGCTTTCCCGAGCAGGAGGAAAAAGTTCTCGCCTTCTGGAAGAAAAATGATATCTTCAAGAAATCGATTACCAACCGGGAAGGCGCTCCCGATTACGTCTTCTATGACGGACCTCCCTTCGCGACGGGGCTTCCCCATTTCGGGCACTTCGTCCCGAGCACGATTAAGGACATCATTCCCCGCTACCAGACCATGAAGGGCAAGAAGGTCGAGCGGCGATTCGGCTGGGACTGCCACGGCCTGCCGGTCGAGAACCTCATCGAGAAGGAGCTGGGGCTCAACTCGAAGACCGATATCGAGAAATACGGGGTCGCGAAGTTCAACGAGGCGTGCCGCGCGAGCGTGCTCCGCTACGTGAACGAGTGGCGCCAGACGATTACCCGCCTCGGCCGCTGGGTCGACTTCGACCATGACTATAAGACGATGGAGCCCGATTACATGGAATCCATCTGGTGGGTCATGAAGCGCCTTTGGGAAAAGGGACTCCTTTACGAGGGCCACTACATCCTCCCGTACTGCCCGCGCTGCTCGACCGTGCTCTCCAACCACGAGCTCAACCTAGGCGGCTATAAGGACGTCCACGATCCTGCGATCACGATAAAATTCAAAATGAAGGGCGTCGTGTCCGGCAGCGAGGCCGAGAAGGCCCTCGCCTCGGTCCCAGGCGGCGTCGCCGGAACCGCGAACGGAAAGACCTTCCTTCTCGCCTGGACCACGACGCCTTGGACGCTCCCGAGCAACCTCGGACTCACCCTCGGCCCCGACGTCGAGTACGTGATGGTCGCCGACGGAGAGGAGCGCTACATCCTCGCCGAGGAGCGGCTTTCCGCGTATTACAAGGACACCGCCGCCTGCAAGGTCGTCTGGAAGAAAAAAGGCGCCGAGCTCCGCGGCATCACCTACGAGCCCCTGTTCCCGTATTTCGCGCACCTCGCGAAGAACGAGGACGGTTCCCCAGGCGCGTTCCGTACCTTCCTCGGCGACTTCGTCACGACGAGCGACGGTACCGGCATCGTCCATACCGCGCCGGGCTTCGGCGAGGACGACAACAAGGTATTCAAGGGTTCGGGCGTGCCGAACGTCTGCCCAGTCGACGCCGAGTGCAAGTTCACCGCGGAGGTTCCCGACTATCGGGGACGCTTCGTGAAGGAATGCGACAAGGACATCATGGACCGGCTCAAGGCCGAGGGTAAGCTCGTCAAGCGCGAGCAGATCCTCCACTCGTACCCGCACTGCTGGCGCTGCTCGAGCCCGCTCATCTACCGCGCGGTCGGGAGCTGGTTCGTCTCCGTCGAGAAGGTCAAGGGCAGCATGCTCAAGGCGAACTCCTCGATCACCTGGCAGCCCGAGCATATCAAGGAAGGGCGCTTCGGCAAGTGGCTCGAGGGCGCGCGCGACTGGGCGATCAGCCGCAACCGCT
>DAOPYF010000111.1:0-8311 GCA_035352735.1 Treponemataceae bacterium
GGACCGAGTACGACCTCGAGATGCTCGGCGAGATGGGCTACTGCCCCGGCATCGAAAACTATTCGGCGCCGATCGCGAACCGCGCCGTCGGCGAGCCGCCGGCGACGCTCTTCCATTACTTCCCCGACGACTTCCTCCTTTTCATGGACGAGAGCCACGTCACCTTGAGCCAAATTGGCGCGATGTACGAGGGCGACCGCTCCCGCAAGCAAAACCTCGTCGACTTCGGCTTCAGGCTTCCGTGCGCCCTCGACAACCGGCCGCTCAAGATGGCGGAGTTCGAGGCGATGCTCAACCAGGCAATCTTCGTGTCGGCCACTCCGCGCGCGGAGGAACTCAAGCGCTCGAGCCGCGTCGCCGAGCAGGTGATCCGCCCGACGGGACTCGTCGACCCCAAGATCGCCGTCAGGCCGAGCGAGGGCCAGATGGAGGACATCTACCGCGAGGTGAAGGACCGCATCGCGCGCGACGAGCGGAGCCTCATCCTCACGCTCACCAAGCGCATGGCCGAGGACCTTACCGACTACCTCTCGGGGCTCGGCCTCAAGGTTAAGTACATCCACTCGGAGGTCGAGACGATCGAGCGCGTCGAGATCCTCAAAGGGCTCCGTGCGGGCGAGTTCGACATCCTCGTCGGCATCAACCTCCTCAGGGAAGGCATCGACCTTCCCGAGGTTTCGTTCATCGGCATCCTCGACGCCGACAAGATCGGCTTCCTCCGCTCGGCGACGAGCCTCATCCAGATCATCGGGCGCGCCGCGCGAAACGTCAACGGATCGGTCGTCATGTACGCCGACCACATGAGCGACGCGATGAAGGAAGCGATTTCCGAAACCGACCGAAGGCGCGCTATCCAGGAAGCGTGGAACGCGAGCCACGGCATCACCCCGACGACGATCAAGAAGGCGGTCGACGACCTCTTAACCCGCGAGAACGAGGTCAAGAAGGACGCCGCGACGATCGAGTCGGGCGTACTCGTCTCGAGCTACAACCTCCTCATCCCGGAGGAACGGAAGAAGCTCGTCAAGGAATTGGAAAAGCAGATGGCCGAATACGCCGAGCTCCTGCAATTCGAGGAAGCGGCCACGATCCGCGACCGCATCGCCGAGATCAAGGCGATGGGAAAGTAGGCACGCGCCAATCGCGATAGCGCCCATGGCGGGAGCCCCCTTGTCCGTTCATATTCCCTGAGATCCATTTTCCCCGCGGTTTACACGGTAAAATACCGCGATAAGCGATGACAAAAAAACATTGACAACGCAAACAAACGACTGTACCCTGATAAAAAAGGACGGCCCGCATGTCTCGAAAAGTTCTTCGCGTACTCGCGCCCTCGCTTTCCATCGCCTTAACCGGGGCATGCGCCTACCTCGCGTATCCGCGCGTCCTCCCCATGATCCTCTCAATAACCGCTTGCGCGGCCTCAATGCTTTCCGCGGCGCTTTTCGCCATCGCCGAACGTCGCCACGGCAAGCTAAAGGCCGACCTCTCTGGCCCCATCTCGAAGGCCGCGACGCGCCTTGGGCGCGGGATATCGACCTTCGCGTCGGGCGACCTGAGAATCCAAATCAAGCATCCGGACATGGAGCCCCTCACTCCCGAAGGAAAGACGGTCGCGGAAATCCTCGCGACGGACATCAACGACTTCAATTCGTCGACCGCCGTGCCCTCAAAGCGCATCTGCTTTACCGGGGCGAATAGCTACCAGGAAGGAAAGACCGCCGGCGAGCGGATAGCTAAAATCCTCGGCGGCAAGGGAACCGTCGCCTGCGAGATTCCCTCGTACAATCAGGTGAACCACGTGCTCCGCATGAAGGGCTGCCTTGACTGCCTTTCGACCTATCCCGGCATCGTTTGGGCGGGAACATTCGAGGGCGGCGGAAACCGCGACAGCGCGAAGGTAACGACCGCGAGCGTCCTTGAGAAGATCCCGGCGATCGACCTCCTCTTCGTGACCGACGGGCATACCCCCGTCGCGGTCGCGGAGACGCTCAAGGAAAATGCCCGGAAGCAGGTCAGGCTCGTCGCCTTTGACGCCATGCCGGATAACATGGCGCTCCTCAAGGAAGGGCGCATCGATTGCCTCATCGAGCAAAACTCCTTCGCTCAAGCCTACAACGCGCTCGTCCACCTCTATAACGCCCGCGAGACCGGATGGCGCCCGGCGAGCCCGAAGCTCTTCATGGAACCGCTCGTCATCGACGCCGAGAACTACCGCACCTACTGGGACGACGAGCGCGAATGCCGCATTCTCAAGGACGAGGAAAAGGCGCAGCTCGCCGTGCCGGAGAAGCGGAAGTCGCAAAATCGGTATCGCTTCGCGCTCATACTCCCCCTCTCGAACGGATTCTTCGAGGGACTGAACCGCGGCGGCGAGGCCGCGAAGAAACTCCTCGCGGACTACGACGCCGAAGTCGAGATCGTCGACGTCTTCAATACGTGGGGCGACTTCGGCAGGGCCTCGCTCTTTAACCCGGCGATCGAGTCCTTCGTCGCGAAGGGCTTCGACGGGATAGCGCTGACGATCAACGACCCGGCGATCGTCGAGACGGTCAACAAGGCCGTCGACTCGGGGCTCGCCGTCACGACGCTCAACACCGAGCCATTCAGCTTCCGCGAGCTCGTGTTCAACATGATCGAAAACGTCGAGATCCTCGCCGAGTCGAGCCATAGCCTCGCGGCGGCCGCCGAGGAATCTTCCCGCTCGACCGTCCAAATCGGCGGCGCGATATCGGGCATCAAAGAGGACATCGGCGAGCAGAAAAGCAGGCTCGACGCCAACGACGCCGAGCTTTCGGGCCTCAACGCGATGATCGAAAGCGTCGTGTCGGCCATCGACGAGTACGGCGC
The DNA here is from genome assembly GCA_035352735.1 of Treponemataceae bacterium. Taxonomy (GTDB): domain Bacteria; phylum Spirochaetota; class Spirochaetia; order Treponematales; family Treponemataceae; genus Teretinema. The sequence continues at coordinate 2,851 of DAOPYF010000111.1, forward strand.
CCTCGTCGGGCGGATGACGACCGAGTCACAAGATGGTTCCCGCGCGAGCGACGAAACCTACGTCGAGACGCAAAAGCTCAAGGGCGCGATCGACGCCATCGGCAAGGAACTCGCGGAGTTTCGGGAGAAGATGAAGGACGTCGAGGGCTTCGCCGGGACGATCGAGCAGCTCGCCGAAAGCACGAACGTGCTCGCGATAAACGCCTCGATCCAGGCCGCGCGCGCCGGCAACGCGGGGAAATCGTTCTCGGTCGTCGCGGGCGAGGTGCGCAACCTCGCCGAGAGATCGCGCCACACCGCGGAAGCGATTCAGGGCGTCGTGTCCGAGGTTACGAAGAACCTCGATTCCATCGTCTCGGTCAGCGAAAGCGGGACGAACCAAGTAGCCGCGAACCTCGACCGCGCACGAGACACCAAGGACTCCTTCAACTCGATCGTCGCGATACTGCAGGACGCGAACGTCTCCATGAAGAAGATCGATACGGCCATCGACGGGATCAGGACGGCCGGCTCGAGCGTCAAGAAAAACATGGACGTCATCGATAGCATGAGCAACACGACGAAGAGCCGCCTCGACGAAATCACCATATCCGTTTCCGAGATGGGCTTGCAGTCCGAGCACCTCTCGAGAACGGCGAATGACCTCCGCGTCATGGCGGCGAACCAAAATACCGTCTTCTCCCAGGTCTCGGTCAAGGACGCGGTAAAGGCGCCGTAAGCGCGTGAGGCATACGCAATAGACGCCGATCGCGTCCTTCACGGTAAATCGATAAACTCCCAACGCCAGGAAAACGCCTGATTTGCCTCAACCTCGAAAAACCGCTACAATGTCCATACATAAGGAATTCCCATGAACACGATACGCAACCCGATTCTTCCCGGCTTTAATCCCGATCCCTCGATCCTCAGGGTCAAGGACGATTACTACGTCGCGACCTCGACCTTCGAGTGGTTTCCCGGCGTGCAGATCCACCACTCCCGAGACCTCGTTAATTGGGAACTCATCGCGCACCCGCTCGACGACGCGAAGAAACTCGACATGATCGGCAACCCCGACTCAGGCGGCGTCTGGGCCCCGTGCCTCTCCTGGTCGGACGGGCAATTCTGGCTCGTCTACTCGAACGTCCGCTCGCTCGACGGGATCTTCAAGGATACCCCGAACTATCTCGTCACGGCGAAGAAGATCACCGGCCCCTGGTCAAAGCCCGTCTACATCAATTCATCCGGCTTCGACGCGTCGCTTTTCCATGACGACGACGGCCGTAAGTGGCTCGTCAACATGCTTTGGGACCATCGCTCCCCTGCGGGCAAGAACGCCTTCGGGGGCATTCTCCTTCAGGAATACAGCGCCCGGAAACGGAAGCTCGTCGGCCCCGTCAAGAACATCTACGCGGGAAGCGATCTCGGGTGCACCGAAGGCCCGCATCTCTATAAAAAGGACGGCTGGTATTACCTCATGGTCGCCGAGGGCGGCACGGGATACGAGCACGCCGTTACCCTCGCGCGCGCGCGGGTCATCGACGGCCCCTACGAGACGATGCCCGGCAATCCCGTCATCAGCTCGTGGGAAAACCCGGCGAACCCGATCCAAAAAACCGGGCACGGCTCGCTCGTCGAAACGGCGGACGGTTCCTGGTATATCGCGCATCTGGGCGCCCGCCCCCTTACCGAGCGGGGCAATTGCCCGCTTGGCCGCGAGACATTCCTAACGAAGGTCGAGTGGTTTACCCCCGAAGGCGACTCGGGCCCCTGGCTCAGGGTTTCGGGCGGCGGCAGGGAAGCCTCGCTCGAGGTTCCTGGTCCCGACCTTCCCGAGGTTCGGTTCGCCCCGGAAAGCGCGCGGCTCGACTTCGACTCAGGCAAGCTCTCGATCCACCTCAACTCGCTCCGGCGCCCGATATCCCGCGAATGGCTCAGCCTCAAGGCGCGGCCCGGGTACCTCAGGCTCTACGGGGCGGAAAGCCCCGCGTCGAAATTCCGGCAAAGCATGATCGCGCGCCGCGCGCAGGCATTTTCCGTAAGCGCCGAAACGGCGTTAGACTTCCGTCCCGAGAACATCCAGCAGATGGCAGGGCTCATCTGGTACTACAACACGGCGCTTTTCCACTGGCTCTACGTTGGCTTCGACGAAGGTATCGGCCGAGTCGTCAATATCCTTTCCGCCGATGGCAACCATTGGTCGTATCCGGTCGACGCAGGCGTCGCCGTCGATTCGGGCGCCGCGATCACCTCGGAACGCATCTTTCTCCGCGCAGAGTCGAACCGCGATCGCCTTCAGTTCTCGTGGTCGCGCGACGGCGTGGCATGGAACACAATCGGGGCTGAACTCGATATCTCCCGAATCTCGGACGAGGGTGCGACGCACTACCCCGCTCCCGGCTGGGGCTTTACCGGCACCTTCGTCGGGCTCCAATGCACCGACCTTTCGGGCGAGGGAAAACCCGCGGACTTCGACTACTTCGAGTACCGCGAACGATAAAGCGAGTAGAAACGCAAAACGGCTCAGGGATAATCCCCGAGCCGTTTTTTGTTACGCGACGCGAGCAAGCGACAACTCGATCAGGGAGCGCCTCACTCGTCGAGAAGCGCCTCGATCTCCCGCCGCGTCACTGCCTTTCCGATCAGCTTCTGCGCCGGGGCCTGGTGCTTCTTGGCTCCGTAGACGATCGCGCCCACGAGCGTCAGGGATTCCCCGTCGGCCGATGCCTCGCCGCGCGCAAGCACGTATTTCTCGTAGCGGCCCTCGGCCTCTCGCACCCGTTCCATCACCTCATAGGCGCCCGAGGCGGTTTCCTCCTCGGTGAGGACAGCCTTGCCGAGCGACAGAAGCTCGACGCCGGCGACCTTGAGCGCCGTCTTCGGGACCGTCTGCGCGTACGGCGTCGCCGCCGACTCGGGGATGAGCCCCGCGGAGGCAAGGATTGCCCGGGCCGCGACGGGAGCCTGCTCGAGGGCGGCGGGTATAATACCCCACACGACCCCGCAGAATTCGGCGCAGTCGCCGACCGCGTAGATATAGGGATCATTCGTCCGGAGCGATGAGTCGACCACGATACCGCGCTTTACGGCGAGACCCGCCGACGCGGCAAGCTCGACCGAGGGCTTTACCCCCATGGAAAGGATCGTCGTGGCGCTCGGGAATTCCCGTCCATCCTTAAGCCTGATACTGCCCGCGCGAGCGGGATCGTCCGCCGCCGGGAGGAACTCGGCGGTTTCTGCGCAGGTCACGACCTCGATGCCCATCACGGCGAACCGCTTGAGCAAAAGGCCGGCGCCCGTCTCGTCGAGCTGACGGGGGAGAAGCCGGGGATAAAGCTCGAACACGCGAACGGATCGGGCGCCCGCGTCCTTGAGCGCACGCGCGGCCTCAAGGCCTAGAAGGCCGCCCCCGATGACCGCCGCGCTTTCGGGATGCGCGGATAGGCTTGATCGAATCGCGGCCGCGTCCTCGATGGTGCGCAGGGTATGCACGCCGGCCAGGCGAGAGCCCGGAATGGGCGGATGGTTCGCCGCGGAACCCGTCGCGAGCACGAGATAGTCGTATTCAACCGTGGTACCGTCGAGAAGCGCGATCCGCCGCGAGTCGGGATCGATCGACGCGACGTGGTATCCGGTTTTAACCGCGATGCCTTTCTTCTCGTACCAGTCGGGCTTATAAAACGTGATATCCTCGGGGCGGCACGCGCCCGAGAGAACCTCGGGGAGCCTGATCCGCGCGTAAAACGGATGCGCTTCCGCAGCATACACCTCGATCTCGATTCCTTCCTGGGGACCCGCGTTCCTGAGCGCCTGCGCGACGTTGATGCCCGCGATCCCGTTTCCGACGATGATGACCTTCATGTGTTACCCCTATTGCAGCATTCCGGAAAGTTCCGTATCGAATTCGGCCCCCGTCAGGGCGCCGCCGAGAAATTCCTTAATGAGCGCCTTGATTTCCGGGGGGAACTTCTTCCAATACACGCTCGTCCAGTCCCCGACCTGCTCGCGAAGCGCCGCCTCGTCCGCGAGCGGCATATTCCCGGCGCTATACGAGACGAATTGGCAGATCATCTCGTACATCGCGTCGCAGGGAATCCCGCTAATCCGCCCCTTTTTCGCGAGCCCGACGTACCGGCCAGTCCCGCGCTCAACACCGCGGCTTCCCTCAAGCGGGATGCCGTCAAGGTCCCCCGACGAAGAGGCAACCCGCCCAGAGGCGTCGACCGACATCTCCTCGGGTATCCACGAGTCGACGAGCTCGCGCATCTGCTCTTCCGTCAGTTCGGGCGCTTCCTTCTGAATCGTCTTGATCGCGAACTCGCGGAAGGTATTCCTAATGCCGTCCATGCTGTTATTGATCGAGGTCCTGACGGTCTCGCTCATCGAGCGCGCCGCGCGCGCGGGATCAAGGGAAATGACGCCAGAGGACGCGGCAAGGTCGCGCCGCCGACGCTCGACGGCGGTTTCAAGCGCGTCGATCTCCCTGATGCTCGAGCGGTTCAGGATATAGTCGAGGACGGCCATAAACTCGGAGGGCTTTTTGTCGGCTGCCATATCTCTTTAAAATACCCGCATTTGGATTGTTTAGGCAAGGAGAATGAGTAGGCTACCTACCGGTAGGTAGGGTTAAATGCATTTGCTATACCGACCGGTAGGTAGCATGCAACCCTCGTTCTATACCTACCGGTAGGTATACTCGCTTCCCTTGACCTTCCCCTAACGGTCACCCTACACTACCATCATCATGGAACTCGAGATTCTTGGCTCCGGAACGAGCCACGGCATTCCGGTCATTGGCTGCGACTGCGCGGTCTGCGCCTCAAGCGACCCGCGCGATAATCGACTCCGCGCGAGCGCCCTTATCAGAGCCGACTCAGGCGCTACCATCCTCATCGACGCAGGCCCTGAATTTCGCATTCAGGCATTACGCGCCAGGATTCATCGGGTTGACGCCCTTCTCGTGACGCATACCCACGCCGATCACATCCATGGGCTTGATGACTTACGGATCTTTACCCACGAACGCGACCTGCCCGTCTACGGGAACCAGGCGGCCATAGACGAGATAGCCGAGCGATTCTCGTATATCTTTCGGGAAACCCAGGCGGGAGGGGGAAAGCCGCATATCAGTCTGATCCCCGTCGCCGAAACCGGCGAAAAAGACGGCGAAGCAAATACCATAACGGTCGCGGGCGTCGCCGTTACCCCGATCCCGCTCCTCCACGGTAACCTTGAGATCCTCGGATGGCGAATCGGGGACACGGCCTACCTGACGGACTGCAGCGCGTTGCCTGAGCGGTCGTTCGTGCTCCTAACCGGGGTGCGTAATCTTATAATCGACGCCCTCAGGATCCGGCCCCATTCAACCCATTTCGATTTTCCCCAGGCGCTTGAGATCATCCAGAAAATCGGCCCTGAGCGGGCGTGGTTTACCCACATCTGCCATGAGTCATCCCATGTCGCGATCGAGCGCTGGATCGCC